>DYRQ01000020.1 GCA_020718645.1 Verrucomicrobium spinosum | reverse complement strand
CTGATAAATAAAACTTTCCTTCGTTGCCTCTATTTTCAATTGAGGAATTTGGGTTTATGACCAATACGATGGGGGCGTTGCTGGTGGAGTGTATCGGCATACGCAGGGCTCGTTGGTGTATTGGGATGATGAACTTGGTTTACAACATGGCGCGCTATGAGCAAATCGTGCGACTGGGCTTGAAAACGGCTTGAAACCTGTGGAAAGCAGAGAAAAAATGGAAAAAACACCAGTGAAAACCATCTCGAAAACAGAAATAATTTCAAGTCTGCCCCCAACAGAAAAAAAATTCACCCCGACATCCTCCTCCTTGTCGTCAAAAAGTGGTTTTTAGAGGTGCCCAAGAGGCTTTCGTAGGTGAACTTGGAAGTGTTGTAGAAGGCGTATCCGGCGGCGCGGCAGAGCTGGCCGTGGCGGTTCTCCAAGCCCTTCTCCTTCAGCGTTTGCTCGGTTTCCAGCACCTTGGCTTTGGTGGCTTCCAGCGCGTAGTCCAGACGGCGCAGCACGGTGAAGGGCAGGATGATTTTCTGGAACTCGCTTTTCTTGAAAGTGCCGTTGAGCAGATCGGCGATGGCTCAGAGGAAGCTGACGACGGTGTTGAATTTAGCGGGTTCGTTCATGGGATTAGATCAGCTTTGGGAAAAGGGGTGGATGACAGGAAAAGTGCGGGGTGCTGGACGGTGCGGAAGGTGGCTGCGGCATCTTGTCGCTGTTTACCCGAACTCTGCGGCGGGATGCAGCAGCCACTTTTGTTTTTCGCAAGGAACCAGAGGTGGGGAAAAGTTGGAAGGAGGAATGAAGAAGGATGAAGCGGGGTGTTTGACTCTTCCTTCTGCATTTTGGCTTCTGCCTTTCTCCCGTCAAGCCAGAGCTTGGCTTCAGTTCCCAGATTTGCCCCAGTGTTGGTTTTCGCTTTTCTGACCACACAGGAACAACTATCAAAGCGCCTCCTGAAATCAACCGTTTTTCCGCATGAAAAATTGACTCACTCTTAGGCAGAATCAGGAACTTAGGTGTGAATTTGGGTTCGGAACAGGGGTGTGAACCTGCTCTTGTCATCTGCCCGTGCTGCTGCTTGAGTGACTGGATTATGAGGATTGCCCTCGTCACAGAGACTTTTCCCCCGGAAATTAACGGGGTTGCCATGACGCTCAGCCGTCTGACGGAATCCCTGCGCTCACGAGGACACCAACTCCAAGTCATTCGCCCTTCCCAGCGAGGCGAAGCCATTGTCGCGGATGACTTGCACATCACCGTCCCCGGTATCCATATCCCCTACTACCCGGAAATCCAGATTGGCACCCCTTCCAAGAAGAGGTTGATGAGCGCGTGGAGAACGAGCCCGCCTGACCTCTGCCATGTCGCGACCGAAGGGCCCTTGGGCTCCAGTGCCGTCTCAGCAGCGCGAGCCCTCTGCATCCCTCTTATCTCTTCTTTTCACACCAATTTCCACCACTACAGCTCGCACTACGGCATCGGCTGGATGGAAGACCGTGTGGGAGCTTACCTGCGTGGGGTTCACAACATGGCCGAAGCCACGCTTGTCCCTGACCGCAACCTGATCTGCGATCTGGAAAAAATCGGTTTCACCAACTTGGTTCACTTCGCCCGTGGCGTGGACTCCGTGCTCTTCCACCCCGGCAGACGCGACCCCGAACTGCGCAAAGCCTGGGGTGCCGACGACCTCACCACTGTCTGGGTGCATGTCAGCCGTTTGGCCAAAGAGAAAAATATCCCGTTTGTGATCGAGTGCTGGCGCAAGGCTCAGCAGCACATGAGCCGTTCGCTGCTGGTGATGGTGGGCGACGGCCCCGAGCGGACGCACCTGCAAGCTTCCTACAAGGATGTGATCTTCACAGGCTATAAACAGGGAGTCGAGCTAGCGACTCATTACGCCTCCGCCGATTTCTTCGCTTTTGCCAGCCAGACGGAGACTTTCGGTAATGTCGTGATGGAGGCGCTCGCCAGCGGGCTCGTCACCGTGACTTGGGACTATGCCGCCACGCGCCAGTTTGTGAAAGATGGTTACAACGGCTACACTGCGGAAGCATTCCTCGATGATGATTTTCATCAGACCATCACCACCGCCCTCAACGAGCGGCACAGGTGGGAGGCCGTGCGCTCCAGCGCCCGCACGACTGCCGAGGGAAATCCGTGGACCAAGATCGTGGATGAATACGAAAAAATCGCCCGCGCCCACGCGGTGAATCCAGCTTCCTAGCCATGCCTGCCGCCGACCTGCCGCGCCAGCTCCGCGAGGTCGTCGCTGACCTCTCCCTGCCCCCGCTGTTCCATGCCTCATCAGACTGGTGGGTCGTGATGCCTACCTACCGCGCAGCAGGCACGACACGGCACACGCTCCAGACCCTATTCGCCGCACACCCGCATAGAGCTTTGTCGGTGCTCGTCGTGGATAATGGAGGACACGACTCCCCTGCTCTGCGCCCTGCCTTGGGCGACCTCGCTTGCCGCGTTGGCCTAGCTGTAACTCGTAGCAACCTCGGGTGCAGCGGGGCGATGGCACTGGGGCTCCTGCTGGGAATGGAGCACGGGGCTCAGAAATTCTGTCTCGCCGATAACGACGCCGTGGGCGCCACCCCAGCTTGGCTCGACCGTTTGGAACAAGCTTTGGACACCTGGGACATGGTATGTCCTAGTCACCCCCATTTTACGGGGAGACGTCTGACAGCCTTCGAACCGTCGTTGGGATTGCCGTTCCACTACCTCTGCTTCCGCCGTGCTGTGCCAGAGAAAATCGGGCTGGTGGATCCGGAGTTTTTTCTGGGAATGGATGATTATGATTTTGTGCTGCGAGCGCGATGCTCCGGATTCCGGGCGGCGGCAGTGCCGGATGTCTCCTACCACCATCCCAGCTTCAGACCATCGCTCTTCTCCCCTGCTGCCGTTTACCGCACGCTGGTGAACTCACGCCGCATCTTGGCCCGTCGTAGTATCACGCTTGTGGATCGTTTCAAAATCATGATCCACGCCATGGCCTACACCGCTGTCAAACTGCTGCACAGTGCAGCGCTGCAAGACACCTCGCTAGCCACGGCAGTGGTGGCTGGTTGGTGGGATGAGATCGGGACACGCCGTCCGGAGGGACTGGGTCCGGGAAGAATCAGCTACCGAACCAGCACCGATACGCCAACTGCGTGCGACGCCGCTGCATGGTGGTCGAGGCTCTGGCCAGCGCGTGTTTACCGAGACCGGGACAGCACAGGGGCTGAGATATTCTGGGAGCGGGCATAAACTCCATGGTAAAGATGACCTCAAAACGGGATTAGAGTGCGACTGGTGTAGCTGCGAGGGGCGTGCTATTGCATAATCTGGGTTCACTGCAAGGCTGTGAGCACGCAACCGACAGGATAGGCTCAAGCGCGTGTCACCGCGTTCTCGTTGCGCTGTTATCCGTTAGCCGATGGACTGTGGGAGATGTGTTCCCCCTTTGTGATTTTCGTGAGTTGGCGTGTGATTTTTGCTTTTATGATCCCTAGAAAGAAGTGGCTCGGACAGATGAGGTAGTAGGCTTATCAAATGGCATGTTTGAAAACACCCCAATACCACGACATCCCAACACCCCAACGCACAACAGGCAGCTATCAGCCACCAGTCATCATTCTCAAGATAGCATCAATGTCACCCTGATCATATACCTCTTCTTTGGCATTTTCAGAGTCACGCTTGAATAGCTCCGCGTCTTGCGGTGTCTCAGAGTCTGCCACGAGATCATTTGCATTCATACCTATTAAAAAAATACAATCCAACGGCTGAAATGCAAGTTCTGGATTAAAAAAATATATTCAACCGAGCAAAGAATTGATTCTGATATGAATAAATGCCAAACCTCTGCTTGCCCCTCACGGTTTATTGATACATTCTAAAGTTGCTGATATGGATATATTGGATCACCCAGCCCTCGCTTTATTGCGCAAAGATGCTACCGACATCATCTTGAGCGCCATATTGATACGATCTGTATTCAGTATTTTATTACACCACAAAAGATTACTCCGTTTCTTTGTGTTTTCGTTCCTGCTGGCTGTTACTGTGTGGGGAGTGCATTCCCTCCACCTGCCGCTCTCTGGATTGCTGGTCTCGGGTCTCTCTGCCCTGATTGCTCTGATGCTTATCGCCAATATCCTGCCGGAGCTACGACAAGTCTATCAGTCAGCCAAGATCAACCGACTACTGGGTGGTTACTCTCGTGCTGGGCACCAAGTTCTGGAGGAACTCGTCTCCTCCCTGCTTGAGTTCACCCACCTCAAGACCGGCGCCTTGTTGGTATTCCCGGGCAAACAGGATATCGAAGATCTCGTGACTGGCGGTGAGCGAATTGATGCCGCATTGAACCGATCCATCTTGCTCTCCCTATTCAACACCCACTGCCCGAGACACGATGGCGCTGCTGTCATACAAGCTGGCAAGATCAACTGGATCGGTGGCGTGCTTCCGCTAGCTGCCAGCGAACAGGCTGGGCGCGATCTCGGCACGCGACACCTCGCTGCCTTGGGGCTTTCCCAAGAATGCGATGCTCATATCCTAGTGGTCTCCGAGGAGCGAGCCACTCTCTCCCTGGCTCACAAGGGTGTTTTGCGAATCTTGCCAACAGATCCCACTCAACTCAGAACAGAACTATCCGAGATGCTGGGCATCCAAAAAAAATCTCCCTCGCACACTCTCTTCTCTCTAGCTCTATCTGGTGCCGCGTGGGTTCTGGCTTTACTTTTGGCCTGCGTCGGATCCGTCGCCTTGGAACGCCAAGCCACTGCCAAAGCTGAACTGCCGCTCGAACTGCGCGAACTCTCCGTGCCCATCAAAATCACGGGCGTGCCCTCCCAGCTATATGTGGACGGCCCGGGCAGCCTCACTTGCACAGTCTCCGTCAAAGCTCCCCGCGAGACAGACGCGCTCTCAGCCGAGCCCAAAGTCGAGCTGGCACTCGACCTCTCCGCTTACCCCACAGGCCCTGCAGATATCGCCCTGCAATCCGATCTCGTGCGAGGACTCCCCAAAGATTGGAAGGTGGATCGTATCGAGCCAGCCCAGCTCAAGCTCGAACTCAAGGCCAGCCGCACCCTGCAAATCCCCATCAAAGTCACTACCGTAGGGCTCGACGAAACACGCTTTCGCCTGCGCTCGAAAAAAGTCTCCCCAGACAAAATAGAAGCTGAAGTGCGGGACAGCACCTGGTCTTCTGAAGAAGCTCTCAGCGCCCAGCCCCTCGACCTCTCTGGCCTCTCGGCAGGAGGAACGCATACCTTCCATATTCCCATACCTATACCAGCTTCCATAAGAGCGACTTCGGGGGAATCGTCTCCTACGGTAAAGGTAGAACTTACTATACAGGAACGGGGCAAAAAATGACCCTATTCGGACTCCTCCACCTCGCGCAACCCTGGTGGTTGCTGGCTCTCTGTTTACCTGTGGCTCTCTGGCTTTGGCGACGCAGCCCGCGATCTCGTGGCGCGGGCACCGACCAACATCCTGCCTCGCAATTCTTAGAAATAGGCTCCGACCACCTGCGCCCCTGCATGGCTACGGGTGAAAAAAGCGAGTGCCTCTGGGTGGCTACAGCCTTGGCCTTCGCCATCCTTGCACTGGCACGACCCCAGTTCGGCGAGACCACCGTGGTGAGCATCGAGCAATCTCGGGACATCCTCGTCGCACTCGACCTCTCGCGCAGCATGCTGACTGCGGATATCTCACCGGACAGACTCGCCCGCGCCCGTCTCATGGCCGACCATTTGGTGCAGAACCTCGAGGGTGAACGCGTCGGCCTGATCGTTTTCTCGAAAACCGCCTTTCTTCAGTGCCCCCTCAGCTCGGACTACTCGATTTTGAGGGACATACTCCCAACACTGGATCCCGATTTCCTGCCAACGGGAGGCACCGATTTCGAAGCCATGCTCACCTGCGCACTCGAGGCATTTAGCTCGGATAGCACCTCCGATAAATACTTGGTGGTGCTCAGTGATGGAGAAGACCTCGGGGGCGAGTGGCGCGCGAAGATGCCTGAGTTGCTCCAGCATAAAATCCGCGTTATCACCCTCGGCATCGGCACATCTGCTGGCGCCACCGTCCCTGCCAAAGATGGTGGCTGGACCAAAGATGAGCGCGGCGCGGCTGTGATCTCTCGCCTAGATCCCACCACACTGGAGGAGCTGGCCCGCAGCACCTCAGGGCTCTATCAGGACACCGCTTCGTGGGTGGATATCCGCGGAATCATCGAGTCCACGATAGCGCAAGGACGACGTTCTGGATCCGAAAAACACGCGCACATCAAGCGGACAGAACGCTACCAATGGTTCTTGGCCGCTGCTTTGTTCTGCGCCATAGGAAGCCTGTTATGGGAAATCCCCACAAAACCTCGACCGCGCCTTATCCAACCCGCTCAAAACGCCTCTCCCACGGCGGCAATTCCCCTCGCCTTCCTCATGCTCGCTCTCTCATTTCCGATTTCACTGCAAGCTCAGGAGGCACCATCCAAGCCTGAACCCTCGCCTCTGGCGCAGACTCTCGCCCGTGTCTCCAAACTCCATTCGCCCACCGCCTCCGACTGGGCTGAACTAGCGGAAAAAACCTGCGCCCATTACGAGGCTCCCTCCGCAGACAGGACTCACCTGGCACCAGTCGTGGGAGACGCTCTCCTCGCTGTGGATACGGGTGAAAAACTGGGTCCCACCCAAGCTCCATGGGCGTCTCTCCGCGAGAGGCTCCTGAAGCTTTTGAAAGAGGAAAAAGAGCAGCAGCAACAGCCCCAAGAAAAACAGCCGCCGCCCCAGGATCAACAGCAGAACCAGCAAGAGAAAGACCAGAGCCCAAGCCCCTCAAACCCGCAGAACACTCCCTCCTCGGGACAAGACAAAAGCGGCTCCCCCCAAGATCCCTCGAGCAGCCCACCCGATCAAGGCGAGAACCAACCCCCCAAACAGAATAGTGATAAATCCGAGCAACCGGACCCTAATAAACAGCAACAGGACAAAGAGAAAAAACAAGACAAACAATCCCCGCAGAACTCCGGGGAAAGCTCCGACAAAAACAAAAAAGAAAACAATCCACCTCCCACCATGCAAAAAGCTGGTGGCAAGCAGGATAAAAGCTCTGATCAACTCGTGCCCCTAGAACAAAAAGGGAAGTTCAATGAAGTGAAAAGCAAAGATTCTCCCTCGCGCCTTTTTATGATGCTCGACCAACAGCAGAACAAAGATCAGCAGCCCGCTGAGAAAGGGAAAAACTGGTGATGAAATACCCAGCACTCACCACACTCGCCGCTGCGCTCGCTCTCTGGCTTTCTTCCGCAGTTCTGGCACAGGCTCAGATGGTCTATTGGCGGCTGCCCAAGGGCGGCCTCATCTACCAGCAGCGCAACGAACTCAGCCTCGTCTTCGACCAGTGCGAACCGCGCGTGCAACCAGTCCCCCCACAAGTCCTAGGTCTTCGCTTAGGCTCTCCTTCTCGCAGCTCTCAGATTTCCGTCGTCAATCTCAAGGTCAACCAGCAGGTCATTTTCATCTATCCTGCCGAGCCTTCCCAGTTGGGCAAAATCGTGATCCCGGAATTCGAAGTCCCCACCAACAAAGGCGTGCTGCGCGTCCCCTCGGCCATCCTCGATATAGCTGAAGAAGATACCTCTGGCTTAGCTCCCAAGAACGATGATGCCGTGGTTTCGGAACTGCGCCTCCCCAAAACTCAGCTCTGGGTGGGGGAGGTCATCACTGCCGATTATGTCATCCTCGTGCCCGATTCTGTAGATGCCTCACTCGCCAGCCAGCCCGAATGGAAATCCCCGGGCATCACCAAGGAAGATTGGCCTAAGCCCGAGGAATTTTCCACTGTGCAGAATGGAATGCGATACAACGGCGCCCGCTACCGCACGAGGCTCATGTTCGAAAACCCTCTGAGTGAGCGCATCCCGCCCATCCATCAAAAGGTCAACATCCAACATAACATGAATGTCTTCGGTATTCTCCAGCGCGCCCCTCTGCGCACCATGGAACTGACCAGCGAATCTCGCGAGGTGGAGGTGCGCCAACTTCCGCCCGCTCCCTCGCCCTCTTTCACAGGGGCTACAGGTCGTTTTCAGCTCCACTCCACCCTCGTGCCCAACCAGGTCGCAGAGGGCGAACCTGTGACTTGGACACTCCAGCTCAGCGGCACAGGCAACTGGCCCACTCAACTCCGCCTACCTCCCAGAGATGTCCCCGCCTCCTTCACCGTGATCGAACCCCGCAGCCGCACGGAACAGTCCGACGGCAAGCTCTTTGAGGGCACTCTCGTCGAAGATCTCGTGGTAATTCCTCCGAAGGCTGGCTCATTTTTGATCCCGCCTTACGAATTTACTTTCTTCAATACAGAAACAGGCGCCTACGAAAAAATCGTGATTCCCTCCGAGACAGTGCAGGTAAAACCCAGAGCCACTCCAGCCACCGCCACTCCAGCGCAGTCCACTGGCAACTCCCCTACCCAGCCACGCTACGCGACTGGATCTCCCGGTGCTCACACACTCCCATCACAGTTTCTCCCAGGCTCTGCCACTGCTGCCAAACCCTGGTCTTCACTGTGGCTCTGGACCCTGCTCACTCCTTGGCCAGGCATCCTGGTTGCCTGGTTGATGCTGGCCCGTCAAAAAGCGCTGCAATCCGATCCTTTCCACTCGCGCCTCAAACATATCCACCGAGCCATACACTTGCTCTCCCTGATCCCCTCTTCCACAGCAGCACCGGGCAAGGTCTCTGCCCTCCGCGATTGTATGGACGAGATTTTGCGCGGCCTTGGAACTAGTAACCCTGCTTGCGAGCCCGCCCAGATAGATCATTTGGCAGCACTCAGTGGATGGTCTCACCACGGGGACTGGGCCGCCCTGTGGACAGAAGCCACACGACTACTCTACGCACCCTCAGCGCAGCCTATCTCCGCATGGAAATCTCAAGCCGGCGACCTGTTGTCGAAATGCAAAGCCCCACCTTTGCATCTGAAAAAAATACTCCGGCACCTACTCCCTCTCTTGACCGTCTTAGCCCAGCTCACCGCCGTCCCCCTGCACGCCGCCGACAGCCCTGCCGACCTCTACCAGCAAGGCAAGTTTTCTGATGCCGCTCCATTGCTTCAAGTAGAGGTTCAATCCCGCCCATGCGACTGGGTGCTGCGCCACAACCTCGCGCTCTCCCTCGCCCAACAGGGACAGTGGGATCATGCTTTTTGCCACTTTGCATCAGCCCGACTCCTGGCACCCAGACAACCCCAAGTCGCTGCAAGTTTTGAGGCCGCTCTCCAGAGGGTTCAACCAGAGGCGCTCTGGGCTCAGTGGATCAGTCGCCCGTGGCTGAATTCGCTCTCGCCATGGGAGTGGGGCACTGCCGCCGGTCTCTTTTGTTTGCTCGGTGCAGGAGCGCTCGCCATGGCTCTTGTTAAGTGTTATCAAGCGGACTTCAAACTCGGGCAACCGAGCTACTGGTTTGGAGCTGCCGCACTGGCTCTGGTCTGCTCGCTCGGATGCTTGGGCGCTCTCAGAATGCTGGGGCCTCTTGCCAGTCCTCAGGCAGCCGTCACCCTGCCAGAAACCTCCCTCAAAAGCATCCCTTCAGACATCCCTCAACAGGAGCAAAAAGAACTCGCGCCGCTCAGCCAAGTCATAGTTACCAAACAGTTCCTCGGCTGGCGATTGGTGCGAACCACCACTGGCGAGGAAGGCTGGCTGCGGCAGGAGCAAATGATCCCCCTCTATTCAGGCAACCTCACACGCTGACTTCGCCCTAGAATATGTATTGTAGTTCGCATGCCACGAACCAGTGTTTATCCCGAATTCCTCAATTGAAAATAGAGGGAACCAAGAAAAAATATATTCATCCCAGATTATGCAATAGCACGCGAAGGATGCAGATGCTAGGCGCAGGCTCGCCTGTTCTTATGGGTGCTACTGTAGAGAACTATTGCCAGTCGCAGGCAACTAAGTAGTGGGGGATGTCCCACCCTACCCGAAGGGTGAAAGTCTGATGCCCCAAGCCCTCTCCGGCTCGACTCGTCTCTAGGGTAAAACTCTTTTCATGAACCTCTTTTCTGCAAGTTAGTTCCCAAAATTTCATTTTTCCAACAACCAACCAATCCCCCCCCATTTTTTCATTGCCGTTTTTGGTTATACCGCATTTTACACTATGCCTTACTGGATGGATCCAATGGCTGTTGTGATGCGTGCCGGAGGGGCTGCCTTTGCGTGTTTCTTCCTTGTCAAAAGAGCAGAATAAGGTTGGCGCGCCAGTCCATCTAAACCCTCGCTATTGCCCAATCTTGGTTGAAATAGGGGGGTTTATCCTTTTTTCTCATGCGCGGCCAAGACTTTGTTGATAGCCTCTTGGACTGCTTTGAGGGTAAAAGGTTTCTCGAGGAACGGGCACTGTGTTTTCTGGAGAAAATCCCGGGTTTCTTGGCGGGCGAGATCGCCGGTGATAAAGACAAATCTTTTGCTGTAACCTAGGTCGGAGGTTTTGGCGGAGGCGTAAAATTCTAGCCCATCGAGTCCCGGCATACGGAGGTCAGAGACGACGACTTGGTAGAGATGAGATCGGACTTTTTCGAGGGCTTCGTTGCCGTTGCAGGCTGTGGAGACATCGAATTCGAGGAGGGTGAGAAACTCGGTAAGCCAACTGACGATATGGGGCTCGTCATCTACCACTAAGACATGGGGTCGCTCTGTAGCGGGACTGGCTAGGATGACAGGCATCGAATCCAAGGGTTTCGCATGGATCTGCGCATTGGCGATCTCCTTGCGGAGCAGCTCTGTCACTCTGGATTGCTGTGGTTCAATTATCGCTCCTGCCATGGGCAGTTTGATGACGAATGTTGCCCCATTGCCTTGGGAGCTTTCGGCAGAAAGTGTGCCGCCGTGCTGGGCAATAATCGAGTGCGCTATGGAGAGCCCGAGGCCTGTGCCTTTTCCCACGCCTTTGGTCGTGAAAAACGGGTCAAAAATCTGCTTGAGTATCTCAGGAGGGATTCCAGATCCGTTATCTTGGATGGAAATGTGTATGAGATCCTCGTGTCGCGCAGAGGTAATATGGATTTCTCCCCCCGTTTTGCGCAGGCGCGAGATAGCATCTTGGGCATTGCCAAGAATGTTGAGAAGGACTTGCTGTATCTCGCGGAAATTGGCGACTACCGGGTAGGAAATTGGTGCAAGATCACAAACGAACTTAATGTCACTGAGCTTGGCTTGTGGGTCGGAGAGATTGACGACTTCTCGGATGATCTCGTTGATCCCGATGATCTGTTTTTTACTGGCCTCTTTGCGAGCGAATGCCAGCAATCCGTGCACGAGGGAGGCCGCACGCTCGGACTGGGTGAGGATAATGTTCAGGGATTCCTCATCCTCTTTGCCTCCCCTGCCAAGCAAGAGTAACTGGGCATGGCCGACAATCGAGGTCAGAGGGTTGTTAATTTCGTGGGCTATGCCGGCGATGATTTTTCCGAGAGAAACGAGTTTTTCTGTTTGGGAAAGCTGGGCTTGTAGCCTCTCGTGTTGCTCTGTCTCGACCCGTTGCTGGATGGCAAATGCCGCTATTTCAGCGAGGATCAGCATCAGGGTGAGGTGATCCTCGGTGAAGGCATGGGTGTTATGCACATCGAGGTTGACAACTCCCCATACTGAACCGTCTATAAAGACGGGCACCACCAATTCACTGCAAACATGCTCAAAAAATGAAACATACCCAAGCTCATGGGACACATCATTGCACAACACGGGCTGGCCGTCGCGGGCGCATCGGCCTGTGAGTCCCTCGCCCACGGTGAGTGTTCGACCACGGATTTCATCGGTCCATCCATCGCCGTAAGTGGCCGTGATCCGGAGCACACGCTCATCGTGATCCACAATGACAAAAGAACCTCTGCTAGCGCCTGTGAGCGTGCAACTGCTTTCAAGGATGGGCGAAAGGATTTCCGGGAGCTGCTTTTTCTCTCGAACAGCCGACATCACGGCCCGCAGGACGGGCAGGTTGTGATCCACTAATTTCATTGATTACTTTTCAACCTAGTAATGTGCTCACGAAAGGAATTAGCGGTGGGCTGGTAGATTCGCAGATCAGACGGAGACCAGTCCGACTTTGATAGCGTAGCGAGTGAGTCCAACGACATCGTGGATACCCAGTTTGTGCATGATGTTCTGGCGATGGTTTTCCACGGTCTTGACACTGATCGAGAGTCGGGCAGCGATTTCCTTGGCGCTATTGGCTTCGGCTAGGAGCTGGAGGATTTCCTTTTCGCGAGTCGAGAGGAGGTCTTGCCCGGCGCTGGGATCGAGCAAAATGGTGCGCACCATTTTTGCGATAGTCGGGCAGTAGTAGGTGTGTCCGTCCATCACCTGGTTGATCGCTTCTTTGAGGCAATTAAGAGCCGAGGACTTATGGACGATGCCGTTTACGCCGAGCTTGATCATTCGCTGGATGACTGCTGGGTTTTCTTGGCCAGAAATGACAAGCACTTTGGGAGCAGGATTCTCTTCAGCCATTCTGACGTGGACTTCAGCGCCGTTTAAGCCAGGCAACATGACATCTAAAAGCACGATATCCGGACGGAGCAGCTTGTTCATTTCAATGGCTTGGGGTCCATCGCCTGCTTGGCCGACCACCTCGAAACACTCCTCTTGGGAAAGGAGAGCTGCTAGCACCTCACGCAACATTGTCTGATCGTCAACGATCAGTAGTCTTACTTTATTTGAAGATTCCATGGACAGTGCAAAACACTAGACTCTCCAGAGGATTATTCAACTATTAATCTATTTTTTTGTTCCACCTGTGTCAATAATATGACAAGAACTGGCGTGAAGTGCATCATTTTTCCTGTCATGATTTTCCCTATTGCACAACGCTTGCCTTTGTTATAATGGATGCGCCATGGCTCGAGTTTTGTTAGCTGATGATGACGAGGATTTCCGGTATATGGCTTTGACCAGCCTGCACACTGCTGCACATGATGTGGTGGAGGTCAGCTCGGGCATGGACGCTTTGAAATCCGTGCACGAGGCTATAGAAAGCGGGTTCCCGTTTGATGTTGTTATCATGGATCTGAATATGCCTGGGTGGAACGGAGACGAAGTTGTTTACAAGATGACCGAAATCAAGCCCCGTCCCCACATTGTGCTCTGCACAGGACAGTCAGACGACCCGATTTTGAACTATGCCGACTCTATGGGTTTTGACTCTGTGCTGGTAAAACCCTTTACCTTGAGCACCCTGCGCGAGACGGTTCAAAAATTAATGGATCGCCCAACCACCAAAGTTACCGCCAGTTAGCACAACAATAAACTCTTCACAACTAATAATTTACCTATCCTACTTGGGAATCCATGGAGTGGATGTCCCACCCGAATCCCAGCCACCCCCTTGACAAGAAACAGAATCTAGGCGAAGTTCTCCCTCCCACGGGGGCGTAATGGTCTCGACTGTTTCGTAGAGACGCTCGCGGCAGGTCGAGGTTGATCGGGTGGCCTCGTAAAAACCCGTTCAAAAAATTAAATGCTAACGAAGAGTTAGTTCTCGCGGCCTAATTTCCGCGACGCGGTTACCGGGACTCCGGCTAACGGATAACTGCGTCATTAGCCGGGACTCGACATCATGGTGAGAGACCGACCGGATGGCGTTTTACCAATGTGGTGACTACGGGAGGGCCGGCAGCCGGCAGCCAAACCTTCCCCGACAATTTATAGCCGGCTAAACCTGTAGAAGCGTTTGTTGACACGGTTCAGGACGAGGGTTCGATTCCCTCCGCCTCCATTTCAAAGGATATTCGGATTGAAATCTTTCCGCAATACCGCAACCTCCCCCCATGCAAGCAGCCACTCCTGAACGCCTCGCCATCTACCCCGGCAGCTTCGACCCTGTGACCAATGGCCACCTTGACATCCTCGATCGTGCCTTACACCTCTTTGATCGGGTGATTTTCGCCATAGCGCCCAATGTCGGCAAACACCCGCTATTCACCCCAGAAGAACGGATGGACATGGCGCTGGCAGCCTCTGCACATTTTGGGGATAGGGTCACGGTTGAGATATTCAAATGCCTGACCGTGGACTTCGCCAAACAGAAGGGCGCCACCGCTATCGTGCGTGGGCTCAGGGCTGTGGCCGATTTCGAATTTGAATTCCAGCTCGCCTTGGCCAACCGCCGATTAGCCCCTGAACTCGAGACTATTTTCCTCATGCCCAGGGGCAAATATATCTTCCTGAGTTCATCACTGATGAAGGAGATGGCGCGACTCGGCGGCATGCTCTCCGACCTCGTCCCCTCGAATGTCGAACAGGCGCTCAAAGATAAATTTACACAAACACCATGATACTCAAAATCATCCATCTCAACGATGAGCCCGCAGAGTTTCAGGGAGAAGTCCCATCTGACTTCCTCGACTGGGAAGGCTTCCACCCTACGGGCCCTGTCAGTTACGAAATCAACGCTTGGATACAAGAAGACAAAATTTACGCGCATGGACACATCTTCTGCGAAGGCACGGTATCCTGCGCCCGCTGTCTTGAAGAACTCCCCATTACCCTGGATGTCCCCGACTATGCTGGGTGCTACGACTTGCCAGAAAATGGAGATTTAGACTTGACACCGCACTTCCGAGAGGAAATACTCATCGGCTTACCCAGCTATAAAAAGTGCGAGCTGGACGAGCATTCCAAATGCCCGTTCTCTGGTCGTTATTGGGGAGATGTCTTCTCAGGCACTCCCGGTCCTCCACTGGCGGATCACTGGGCTGCACTGGATCGTTTGAAAATAGAAAAGAAGAACAAGGATAAGAATTAGGAGAAAGTATGGGAGTCCCGAAAAGGCGTAGTTCAAAAACCCGCATGCGCACACGCAAAGCGGCTAACCGTTGGCATGCACCCAAACTGGTCAACTGCCAACAGTGCGGCAGTAGGCTCTTGGCACACACTGCCTGCCCCTCTTGCGGCTATTACGCCGGGCGCCAAGTGCTGACCATCGAGTCGGCCTAAGCGCTTTACAACAATCATCTCGGTGGGCACAGCTTCCAAGCACCCCTCCGCTAACCTGATCCGAGTCACATGAAAATCGCTCTCGATGTCATGGGTGGCGACTTTGCGCCCAAAAACCCTGTAGAGGGGGCTGTCCAAGCTCTCCGTAAATTTCCCGAGATCGAAACGCTCTTCATGGTAGGTCAAGAGACTCGCATCCGCGAGGAACTCGCCAAACTGGGCTCCGTCCACCCAAAAATCGAATTCGTCCAAGCCTCCCAAGTGGTGGAAATGGGCGACTCGGCCATAGATGCAGTCCGCAGGAAAAAAGATTCGTCTATCAGCCGCGCCGTGGAACTCGTCACCGATGGTAAAGCAGATGCCGTGGTATCCGCTGGCCACACCGGTGCTGCTGTTGCCGCCACCTCCATCCGCTGGCGCTGTCTGCCCGGTGTCGAACGCCCTGGCATCGCCACTGTGCTCCCCACGGAAACTAACCTTTTTGTGCTGATAGACGCAGGTGCTAACATAGACGCCAAGCCCATCCACCTCGGACAATATAGCATCATGGGCTCCGTCTATTCCGAGCATGTCTTGGGTTTCAACAACCCTAGCGTCGGTCTCATGAGCATCGGCACCGAGGAAGCCAAAGGCAACGATCTCACCAAAGAAGCCTTCAAACTACTCAGCTCCCTCCCCATCAACTTCCGCGGCAATGTGGAAGGCCATGACCTTTTCGAGAATCCGGTCGAGGTCGTCGTCACCGACGGTTTCGTCGGCAATGTCGTTCTCAAAACTACTGAAAGCATCGCTAGTGCCATGATGCATTGGCTCAAACACGAACTCACCAAGAGCCCTATCCGCATGGCCGGTGCACTCTTGGCCAAGGACGCTTTTACCACCATCAAGAAAAAAACTAACTACGAAGAATACGGCGGCTCCATGCTTCTCGGCGTGAATGGCATTTGCATCATTGGTCACGGATCATCCACGCCCAAAGCCATCAAGAACGCCATCAAGGTAGCCATCCAGTCCATCTCCCACCAAGTCAACCCCCACATCATCGAGCGCATCGCCGAGGCTAAAGAGATTTTCGAAAACTCCCAGGGCAAAACCCCGGCTGCTTGACCTCGCCCCTTTTCGACGATTCATACTATGTCTCTCCCCAGCGCTTCCATCCTCGGTGTCGGCTCCTATGCCCCCAGCCGCGTCTTGACCAATACGGATCTCGAAAAAATGGTGGACACTACCGATGAATGGATTCTATCGCGCACAGGCATCCGCGAACGCCGCATGGCTGCCGAGGGCGAACACACTTCGGACTTGGCTCTACACGCTGCCCGCGCAGCTCTGAATCGGGCAGGGGTCACCCCACAAGAACTCGACTTGATCCTCGTGGCCACTTGCACGCCTGACATGATCTTCCCCTCTGCGGCCTGCTTCCTCCAAGCCAAGCTGGAGGCTGTCCATGCCGGAGCCGTAGATATGAACGCAGCCTGCTGCGGATTCCTCTACGCTCTCTCCGCGGGCTCCCAGTTTGTCCGGGCTGGATCGTGCAAAAAAGTTCTCGTCGTCGGCGCTGAAAAACTCTCCACCATCGTGGACTGGCAAGATCGCAACACCTGCGTCCTCTTCGGCGATGCCGCCGGAGCCGTGGTCCTCGGTGCTGGCGACAACCCCGCCGAGGGAGTTCGCTCCTTTTTCCTCGGTGCCGATGGACGCCACTCGGAAATCCTCCGACTCCCTGGAGGCGGCTCCTGCCACCCAGCCTCTGCCGAGACACTCGAGAAGCGCATGCACTACCTCCAGATGAGCGGCAAAGAAGTCTTCAAACTCGCTGTCACAGCCATGCAACGGGCAGCACAAAAAGCCCTGGATCAAGCCGGCATGACCCCCGCCGACATCGCCTGCGTCATCCCCCACCAAGCCAACATGCGCATCGTCTCAGCTCTCGGTGATAAACTCGGTCTCCCTGAAGATAAAATCTTCGTCAATCTCGACCGCTACGGCAACACCTCCGCTGCCAGCATCCCTGTCGCTCTGGACGAGGCGGTTCAGATGGGTCGTGTGAAAAAAGGTGATAACATCCTCATGGTCGCCTTCGGCGGCGGCCTGACTTGGGCTGGCAGCGTCATCACCCTCTAACTCACCACTTATCCGCACTGGCTCTGCACCAACAATTTCTTCCAAGAAGTTACAAAATTTCACTTCTCTTTGGAACATGCTTTGCTATAAATAGTCACCTTTGAAAAATTGGTTATCGAAGCTGTTGTGGATCTGTGTCTGGGTGGGATTACAAGAGTCCCCTAGCCTCAGAGCCGACGGCATTGCTTTTTCTGCCGAACCTCAACAAGGCTATGCTAAAGGGGTAACCCACAACTCCTCCCTTTCGGCTCCACCCTCTGCTACAACTCTATCCTCGCAGTATCCGACTTACTTCGCACAGAACACTTCGCAAAGCCAATTCCCTCTAAAAAACTGGCCGCGCCGCCCGATTTTTGGAGATACCCCCACCACAGGAACAGCTCTCCAGAACCCACCCGCTGCCGCTGTGCAGCCAGTCCAAGAGCCTATTCCACAGCCATACTACCAGCCCGCCCCAGCACCTCGCCCCGAACCAGCAACTTCCTCCTCACAGCAATCCGCCTCAGTGCTCAAAGCTGTTATCCTCCTCGAAGCCAGTTCTCAAGTTGACCCGGAAGGCCGCTATGGACTCCAAGGCATCAATACAGAAAATTTGACCGCCGGTCCCAACAAGCAACTCAAAAAGAGGCTCTCCCGATTTTTAGGACAGCCACTAGAGATGCAACTCCTGCAAACGCTCTCGGCTGAAACCAATGCAGCTTACCGTGAAGCCGGGCGTCCGGTTGTGGACACAGCTCTCCCACGCCAAGAAATTGTGGACGGCATCGTGCAACTGCTCGTCGTCGAAGGACGCCTGGGCCAAGTCAAAGTCGAGGGAAATAAATGGTTTTCCAGCAAACTTATTTCGAGTCAAATTCGCCTCCGCCCAGGTGACACCCTCGACGAGAAGAAACTGAAATCTGATCTGGAATGGGTCAATTCCAACCCCTTCCGCGAAGTTTCACCCTCCATCGAAAAAGGAGCCCAAGAAGGGCAGACTGATCTCGTGCTCGGCGTGAAAGACCGTTTCCCTGTGCGCGTCTCGGCTGGTTTCGACGACAGTGGTAGCAAATCTACCGGCGACGATCGTTTCACGAACAGCATCCTGTGGGGTAATGCGTTTGGCCTCGATCACCTTGCCAGCTACCAGTCCATCTATTCTGCTGACATGCAGGGTCTCCTCGCGCATGTCGGTTCCTACTCCGCCCCTCTGCCATGGCGCCACCAGGCCATGCTTTTCGGCAGCTATGCAGAATCCGCAGCACAAACTGCGGACAACACCGTAGATATCGCTGGCAAAAGCTGGCAAGTGGGGCTCCGCTACCAGATACCCTTGGCAGACTGGAAAGCCCTCAAACACGAACTCTCGCTCGGCTTCGATTTCAAACAGTCCAACAGTAACCTTTTCTTCGGCGGCACCTCCATCTACGACTCCAGCACCGATGTCATCCAGTGGCAGGCTGCCTACAATGCCAGCCTGACCGACAAGCTCGGCATCACCTCGGCTGGTCTCACCTTCATCTTCAGCCCAGGCGAACTCACCGACGGCAACTCGGAAGACAGCTTCGAAGTAGCCCGTGCCAACGCTGATCCCCAGTATATCGTCGCCCGCCTCGACCTCTCCCGCACCACCCGCCTCCCCATGGATTTCTCGTGGATGATCGAAGGCCAATTCCAGTATGCCGATGGTGCCCTGCTCGGCAGCGAACAGATCGGTGCTGGCGGCTATGCCACCGTGCGCGGCTACAACGAACGCGAAGTCAACGGCGACCGCGGGTTTTACCTCCGCAACGAGTTGCGCACCCCGCCTATCTCGCTCTTCAAGATGATGGGGTTCGAACAAGTGCAAGATCAGCTCCAGTTCCTCGCCTTCTGCGACTACGCTTTCGTGGATAGCCTCGACACTCTCCCGGGCGAGACCACCAACTACGACATGGCTTCCGTGGGTCCAGGCATGCGTTTCTCCATAGCCCCTTACCTCTCCCTCCGCTTCGACTACGGATGGCAGATGAAAGATACCGGATTGAACGCAGAAAACGGGCGCGCCCACCTCGGCGTGACTGCCGCTTTCTAGCGCCACTTTCCATATGAACCTAGGCACCCTGCACCTCCTTCGCCACCCAGTTGCAGAGGTGGCGCTTCGAAGACTCAGGGACAAAAACACCGATGTCTCGGCTTTCCAGCAGGCCTCCGCTACAGTCTCAGCCCTCGTGATCGCTGAGGCCACCCGAGATCTCCCCACCCGTCCAGCACCTGTCCTGACACCCTTGGCAGAGCACGCCAGCCTCGAACTCGCCACCTCCCTAGTCTTTGTGCCTGTCCTCAGGGCCGGACTAGCCATGCTGCCCGCAGCCCGCGAACTCTTTCCCGATGCCAGAGTCGGCTTCCTTGGCCTCGAACGCGATGAAGCCACTGCCATTGCCAGCCGCTACTACGCCAAGCTCCCGGCAGCCCTCTCTGAAAGCACTGTCATCATCCTCGACCCCATGCTGGCCACGGGAGGCTCTCTCTGCCATGCAGCCGAGGAGCTGATTAAAAAAGGTGCCACCAACCTCCGTTGCGCCTGCATCGTAGCAGCTCCCGAAGGCGTGGCTCGCTGCGCTCAGGAACACCCCTCCCTGCAAGTTTTCACCGCCGCCTTGGACAGCCATCTAAACGAAAAAAAATATATCGTCCCAGGCCTCGGCGATTTCGGCGACCGATACTTTGGCACGGTCGCTCTCTGACCCCCGTCTCCTCCCGCTCACTCGGTGTCAAAACTTATGCGGCAACAGGCAGGCTATAAAAACCTGAAAAAAAAACTTGATCGCCACCCTAAAAAAAGGCAGCTTTTGACATAACACTATGAAAAAATTCGTCGGACTGTTTGCTCTCATGCTCGTGGCGGCCTCCGCCATGGCCGATATCCAAGCCCCGCCTCGCCCAGGTCCGACTCGCAAGCTCGGCAGCGGCATTGCCAAAGTTGCATTCAGCAGCTCTTACATTCTTGATTCGATCTACACCACCAACCAGAACGAAGGCGGCACAGCCGCTTTCACCATAGGCATCGTGGACGGCGTCTCCAAGACCGCTTATTCCACCTTTTTTGGTGCTGTGGAAACAGCAACTTTCATCACACCTCCCTATCGTGCTTATCATTCGAAATACGAAATCCCTCCCTCGGATTTGAAAAATTTCTGGTGATCTCCACTGTTTGTTTTCAACCCCGCCAGTGCGGGGTTTTTTTATGTCCTAGGCTCTGACATGCACCGCCAGAGCCTTGATACACAAGCCATCGTCCTGCGCCGGCAGAAGAGTGGCGAAACCTCCCTCGATCTTCTCCTCCTCACACACTCCGCTGGCAAAGTCCACGCCAGCGCTCGCGGAGCCTTCCGGCATGGATCGCACTTGGCAGGAGCACTGGACTTGTTTTTTCATATCGAAGTCTCTGCAACTCGTGGCGGGCGTGGAAGTCGTTACTACATCCGCGATGCCAAGCCCCTGAACTTGCATCCAGGCATCCGGCGCGACCTCGGACGCATGCAAGCTGCCTGCTATTTCGGGGAACTCCTCGACCTCGTCTTGCCCACGCTCCACCCCTCGCCAGAGGCTTACGACCTCCTGCTACGGGCTTTGGCCTTTTTGGATCAGAACACACCGCGCCTCGACCACATCACGCTCTTCGAACACAGGGTCTTGGAATTGATGGGTCTCGGAAACACACGAATGCCCCAAGCGGAAGCTGACATCGCCTTCCAAACCCATTTTGGAGCTTACCCTACCTCTAGAAAACGCTGGATAACTGGGTAGCGGCTGATCAGTGTTTTGTGGATGGGATATGTTCCACCATGGATTGCGCGGACAGCACGAATGGGGAAAGCTCATGCGAAGACGCGAAGGGGGGAAGTTTTTTGGACCCGTCAGCGGACGGACTCGTCCGGCGGAAAGTTGGCTAATCAGCCTCGGGGCTGAGATCGCTCTGGTTCGTGCAAATCTTGCGTGACCATAATCTTCGCGGCAACATCGGCTCCCAGAGCCACACTGACGCCGCACACCTTGCAGAGCACACAAGAACCCTGAGATAGTTTTTCGATGCTGGCACTCTCGCAAAAACCCATCTCGCGCAAACGACGGCTGGTAGCCGCATCCGCATGAACCCCCGAAACAATCAGCGGTTTGCCATGCGGTGCTTCTTTCAGCGAATGATCCGCATCGCCTGATAGCACGGGACACTGGAAATGGGACATGGCTGTTATTTGCTCCCTGAGCCGTCGTGCGGCAAGATAAATTCGAGGAGCCGCTCTATCTGGGCCATGAGACTCCCGATAGAACCATCGTTCCACAATACAAAACGCGCGCTCTGGCATTTGCGTGCCACAGACCATTGGGAGGCGATGCGGGAGGCGATCTGCTCAGGCGTCCACCCCCTCTGCTCCAAACGCTGTCGCTGTGTGTCAGCACACGCTCCCACTGATACCACCGCGTCGAAAAATAACTCAGCACCCGTCTCGAACAAGAGCGGTATATCCACCACCGCCACGGGAGTCCCTGCCTCCCGGTGCAGGCGGATGAACTCCTGCCACTCCGCACGCACCAAGGGATGAATAATGGCATTGAGCTGAGCGCGTTTTTCCGGATCAGAAAATACAAGCGTAGCCAGCGCCGGGCGGCAGACTGCACCGTCGCTCCCCACAAACTCTTTCCCAAAAGTCTCTGCTACCCTCGGGCACGCTACCCCGCCCACCCCGGTCAGGCGGCGGGAAATAGCGTCAGAACAGATGGTGGGAACTCCGCGCTCTGCCATGAGACTCACAGCTCTCGATTTGCCGCAGCCGATACCGCCAGTGAGTCCCAAAATCATTTTTGGGCTCCACCAGATTGAGCTGCTACAGCAGCAAGAGGTTTGGCGAGAGGGTCGCCCACCACCGTGCCCATCCACGAGAGCCACGGGGTAGCGGCATAGACTGATTCACCAAAAGAATCCCCATTCAAAAGTCGTCCGAGCATCACATCCAGATGGGGAGTCAACTGCAAGTAGGGCTCATAGACATTCCCTATCGTGAAAGCAGCACCCCGATCCACCAGTGGACCCACCCATTGCTTGCTTTTGGATCTCAGCGTATGCGCACTGAAAGAATGGATGTGAATAGCCAGCGATCCGGGGGCAAACTTAAAGCCTGGAGCCGAGGCGAAACCCGATAAATTCTCAGCATACCATCCAAGATAAATCGAAGGTGCCTCACTAGTTGGGAGGTGTCCGATCAAAGGCTCCTGATCGTCAGAGGTCACAGAGACCCCCGCTGCACTCAACAGGCCGGAGCAGGCTCGCAGCCAGTCGTCTCCAATCTTGTAGTGCCCCTCTTTCAACCCTCTCGCATCTACCACAGCCGTGGCACCGGACACCATTCTCATACTCTCTTTGAGCCGGGCTTGCACTGTCGCGGGATCGGGTCCGTCCAGCCTCGTGACGATCGTCAGCATGGTGGATTGTGTGACCGAATATGGTTCGCGCGAACGGAAAAAAGGATTGGGAACACCGCCGGAAAGTGGCAGCCCAGACACAGGCAGTGTAGCCAACTCACTATCTACAGCCGCATCACCGACACGCACGGCCTCCGGCAACGATTTGTCCACAGGAACCCCCTGCCCCGAGATTTTTAAAGGGACACCCCAGCAGAGGACGATCGCCCAGATGTCGTTGCGGATGGCACGCGAAACATAGCGCTCCTTGCCGTGGATCATCGCTCGTTGCGGCACGCGTTCTATCCACCCTTTCTTGCGGGCTAAATCTTCGATGGGCCCGAGGATAGTCTCCTCATATTCGCGGCGGGAAATCTCCTCACGATCAGGCATCGGCAGACCCACGACCCGCTCCGCACGAATCTCCCTCTGTCCGGCATAGGCTAGGGCGATGGCCCGGGACTCTGGCAGTGCGCTGTTATAAACCACGAGCACTTTCTCAGGTCCGAGAGTGCCACCAGTAGCGTTGGCGCCGCAGCACGGTGCGGACAGGAAAGCGACTGCAAACGCACCGGACAGCAAGCTAGAGATCCAGCGTGAGCGTGTCATACGCCAAGTGCATTCCTTGCGGTAAAGAGGCTTCGGTGGCAGCGTGGGGCAGGTAGTGCGTCAGATGCGTGAAATAAACTTCCTGCGCCTCTACCTCTCGTGCGGTCTGCACAGCTTCCGGCAAGGACAGATGCGTCGGGTGCGACTCAGGGCGGAGCCCATCCAACACGAGCACGGGAATCCCCTGCACCAAGTGACGCGTCTGCTGGGGTATCTCTTTAGCATCGCTGATATAGGCGAATTTCGGCACGCCCCCTTCTTCGAAACGGTAACCCCATGTCTCCACTTTGCCGTGGGGCACAGGCAAAGGCACTATGCGAAGGCCACACAGTTCCAAGGGCTCTTCGATCAAGTGCGGCACAGGGTGGACATAGCCTCGGTAGCGGTTCTGCCCATTGAAAAGGTAGAAAAAAACGCGGGCGAGAATATCCAGCGTCATGCCGTTGGCGTAGATCGGTATCTCATCCGTCTTCGGGTCAGAAAGCCTGCGCAGATCGTCGAATCCCATCAGATGGTCTGCATGCCCGTGAGTCATCAGCACGGCATCCACCCGCTTCAACCCCACCCTCAGTGCCTGGGAACGAAGATCGGGAGTCGTGTCCACCAAGATCGTGCCTGAAGGGCCTTCTACTAGAATCGAGCAGCGGAAGCGCTTATCGCGCGGATCGTCTGAGCAGCACACGGCGCAGTCGCACCCGATCAGAGGCACCCCTTGCGATGTTCCGGTGCCGAGGAAAGTGATTTTCATAATAGCTGGAACTGCTCACTCACACCCGCCGCGCGAGCAACTGCTCGACAAACGGGATGTCATCGGGATGGGTGATTTTGATATTCGGCGCAGCAACAGTCACCACGCGCACGCGACAACCTAGGGACTCCGCGGCAGCAGTGTCGTCGGTAACAGAGCGACCCTCGGCCATCAATCGCCTGTAGGCCTCCACAATCACGCTGCGGTGAAAAATCTGCGGCGTCTGCACCGCCATGAGCGAGGCGCGGGCCGGGGTGCGCAGCACGAATCCGTTCTCATCCACCTCCTTGATCGTGTCCACCACAGGCGAACCGCAGACGGCAGCCCCACACTCTTGGGCCGCACGCGCTGTGGGTTCAAAAATATCGCGGCACAGGAGCGGGCGGGCGGCATCATGCACCAGCACGAGATCAGCCTCTGGGGAGACTGGCTGGAGCCCGTTCCAGACGCTGTCCTGCCGTTCTTTGCCGCCGGCCACGATGGAGCGGAGCTTGGAAACCCCCGCCTCTTCGGCGAGCGCTCGGAAGTCGCCAAATGAGTCTTCGCGAGTGACCAAAATAATTTCAAAAACTTCTTCGAAGGACTGCAACGCCGTGAGGCAATAGCGCGCCACAGGATGCCCGGACAACGGAATCCAGAGTTTGTCACGACCCATCCTGCGGCTACTCCCGGCAGCGACGACGACGGCGGTAACTTTCATGGGCAGCCCTTATTTTTTCTGGGTTTTTGTATCGGGTGAATCGCGATACCAGAGGATACCACGCTGGCGCAGGTTCAAGACAAAAGCGCGGAGATCATTGGCCATGGCTTTGTCCGAGAGCAGTTTCCCCAGCACGCCGTCCCCTTTCTCCGCTTGGGCGAGGATGCGGTCGAGGCGCTCAAGGGACGAGTGCATCTTCTTCATGCTTCCCGCGTAATCAGCGCAGGCCGAGTCCGAGAGCATGTCATTATCAATTTTGGTCAAGATGCTGTTCAGTTTGGCCAACGACTGTTTGATGTCCACTTGGGTGTCGGAGGTGAGCACCTCTCCGTCCAGCTTGTTGAGGATGCTATTGATCTGGTCGAGCGCGTCCTTGGCCTTGAGCACGACGGGGCGGGCATCGTCTGTCAAATCTCCCAGACCTGAAGTGCGGCGGCCTTCGACCTTATCCCCTTTCTGAATCGGGGGCACACCCAGATCCGGATTTGGCAACACCTCGATATAGCGATCTCCGAGAAGACCCTGCTCGCGTATGACAAACTGCGAGCCAGAACGCACCCGCACGCTAGGAGCTAGCCCGATGTCTATGATAGCGCGATCGCCCTTCTCATTGATACGGGGCTCGGAGACCACGCGCCCGATAAAGACACCCGCCATCTTCACACGCGACTCGCGCAGGATGCCATCGGCACTCGGGAAGGCTACGGAAAACACAAAATCCTTGTAAGAGGCACTCGTGTTTTGGCTGAATTTTAAGACCAATGCGGCAGCCGCCATCAAGCCGATCAAGATGAAGGCTCCCACCGTTATTTCCATTCCTCTGTTATTCATGTTCGTCGCTTCCTCAATACTCTATCAAAAATCCGTATCTTCGTCCGTAGAAATCCCACCGATAAAATTCTGCACGAGCACATCGCTATTCTCTTTGAGTTCACCCGGGGTGCCCACTGAGTAAACCACTCCCTCGTGCAACATAGCCACCCTGTCAGCACAAGCAAAAACGGTCTTCATATCGTGAGTGACCACGATGCTGGTCACGCCGTAGCGCTCGCGCATTCGGTTGATCAGCTTGTTGATGCTGTCTGTCATCACGGGATCCAGGCCCGTAGTCGGCTCGTCGTAAACAATCACCTCGGGCTTGCGGATAATCGCCCGGGCCAAGGCCACGCGTTTGCGCATGCCGCCGCTTAACTCCGAGGGCATCTTGTTGTGCTGGTTATGGAGGCCGACTGCTTCTAGGACTTCAGTCACCCTCTCCTTGATATCCGCAGCCGAATGAACCCTCTCCTCTTTGAGGGGGAACCCGACATTGGCTTCCACTGTGAGAGAGTCAAACAGCGCCCCTCCTTGGAAAACTATCCCGATTTTCTTGCGGATATCCACCATCTGCGACTCGGGCAAGACGGCGACATCACGCCCCTCCACCACGATACGCCCCGCACTGGGTTTCAGCAGTCCAATCAGATGTTTCAGCAGGACGCTCTTCCCGCATCCGCTGCGCCCGATGATCACCATGGACTCAGAACGGCGGATGTCCAAGGTCACTCCGCGCAGCACATGCTGTTTGCCAAACCGCTTGTGCACGCCTTCGAAATGGATGACTATTTCTTCTTCCACAGTATCAGTTCGACGGAAAAGTCATGTTGAGGAGCAGGGTGAAAAAGAAATTGGAAATCAGCACCGAGATCGAGGCATTCACAGCCGCCTCAGTAGTCGCACGGCCCACGCTCTCGGCTCCGCCGCCCGAGTGCAGCCCCTTGTAACAGGCGATGGTCACGATGATGAGAGAGAAGAAAAACGCTTTGATCAGCCCAATCCAAATATCTTTTGGCGCGACAAATTTCATGAGGTTATCCCAATAGTAAGTGCCATCCACCCCGAGCAACGGAACAGCAACAAAATAACTGGCTCCCGCCCCAGCCCCGATCGCCATAGCGACCAACAGCGGCAGTGATACCATCATGGCCACGAACCTCGGCACGATCAGGTATTCTATCGGATAGACCGCCAGCGCGCGCAGGGCGTCTATCTGCTCGGATATTTTCATCGTCGCCAATTCTGCCGCCATGGCGGAGCCCACGCGCCCGGCAATCATGAGGGCACTCAACACCGGCCCCAGCTCTCGGCACATCGCCAGCGTAGCCACTGTGCCTGTGGCCGAATCCATGCCGAGCCTGTGAAATTGGAACTGGATCTGCGCGGCAAAGACCGCACCTGTAAACAAGCCCGTCACCAGCACCACCATCTGCGATCGAACACCCACGAAGAATAGCTGCGCCACCGTCTGCTCCATACGAAGACGGCGGGTCAGGAGACAAACCACAGTCTCCCAGAAAAGCAGCACCATGTCCCCGAACTCCGCAACTTGAGCGAGAGTCGAGGCTCCGATTTTTTGCACGAACTGTATCAAAGCTTTGAGCACAAGCCTCTAGCTGTTAAAACCTCCCCCTGTGCAGGTCAATTGCATTTGGAGAAAATACCACCTTATTTCCCTCCTGCCCTGCCTGATTTACATCATTTATCTACAGGGAACCCTGCTCATAATTTCTCAAACAGCTACTTGCCAGTGTCACATTATTCATCTTAAGTAGTTGCCGCATGAAAACCAATGCCCGCCAAAACACAGTCAACGAACCCGTAGATTTCCAAGTGGATGAACTCTTTTTCTCTACCACAGATCTCCGTGGCATCATCCTTTCCGGCAATAAAGTTTTTCAACGCATCAGCCAATATAATCGTGAGCAACTCCTCGGGAGCCCTCATAATATCATCCGCCACCCCGACATGCCCCGCGTGGTTTTCAAGCTGCTCTGGGACACCATCCAAGCCGGTAAACCCATTTCGGCGTATGTAAAAAACAAGGCCAAAGACGGTCGTTACTATTGGGTAGTAGCCAATGTCTATCCCCTTGGCGAAGACAAGTTCCTCTCTGTCCGCTTCAAACCCACAACCTCTGTTTTCACGACTGTAGAAGGTCTCTATACGGCCATGCTGGAAGCCGAGGAAAAAGGCGGCATGGACGCCAGTGCCAAGCTGCTGTTTGATACCCTCGCCAGCCTAGGTATCTCCTCCTATGACGAATTCATGCAGAACATGATCTTGGCCGAACTCAAAAACCGCGATCAAGAAGTCGTCAAACTCATGGGCGGCAAACGCCACGATGTGGATGCAGGTGAAGTCCTCCGAGGCAACAAGGGTGTCAACGACCCCATCAGCCGTATCGCCAACCTCTGCGTCAGCACCCAGAGGGAATATGAGTTACTCTTTGAGAAAATTGACTCCTTCCGTGAGATGGCTCAAAAAATCATCCACCAATCCTCCTTCCTCCAAGGTGTGGCCCGCGAAATCCGCGTGCATTCGATCAACACCTCCGTCTCGTCCTCGCGCCTCGGGGAAAAAGGCCGCATGCTCGCCGCCGTGTCCAACGCGCTCCAGCTCACCTCACTGGAAAGCTCCCGCGGCATCACCAATGCCTCCGGCCATGTGGACTTAGCTCTGAAACAGCTCGGCGAGGCCACCTACACCACCTGCTCTGCCAAGCTCCTCTTCGAGATGCTCAACTTCTTCGCCCATGAGATGATCTCCCAGCAATACTCCAAAGACTCCAGCGAGAACCTCCAGATGTCCGAGGTCAAAGAGAACATGCTCTACTTGGACACCCTCCTCGAAGAGTATTCGCGCAAAGCCTACGACAACCTCCAGAAACTCAACACCACCCTGAAAATCCATAGCCGCCACATCAACGAGATCGAGAAGTTCACCCGCATGCTCTCGATCGTCAAGACCACCGGCACGATAGAAATTTCGTGGCTGGATGAAGCTGGCGAATTCTCCAGCGTCTTCGCCATGCTGGAACAGCTCTCGAGCAAAGCCATGGAAGAAATTTCCCAGTTCCGCAAGCTCAGCAATAAAATCATGCGCGATCTCAAGAGCATCGGCGACATCAACTCCACCATCGCCGAAGCTCAGAGCCTCATCGCTGACCAGATGCACCTAATCTGATCGTCCACCGCACGATCTTTTCTCTCGCCTCCCCAGTTCAAACCCCGCTTCTCGCCCAAGCACCCCACAGGAATGCTCCGGCGCCAACCTGTGTGCCTACCCCCCTGTCTCCACGATAGACTGGGTTGTATCTCGCCCTGCGGAGCCTCCTACCACAACCTCCCACACACACCCTGCGTCTCGTTTCCACCCCATCTCGGGCTCTTTATCAGTGGGTTTGACGATTTATTTTTATTTTTCGTATCCCTCAAAAAAAAAGGGCGTTCCAGACTCTTTTCCCTCTACAGAACGGCTATTTGCACACCGTAATAATACCCGATGCAACAAGACTTTTTAAAAGTCTTTAAAAAATCACAGTTTTATAGTTGCATTTATTTCTATAAAGCGACAAAGCCATATCCCGTCCGAATCGTCAGTTTTCAGTGAGCAGTGCGAGGTGAGTGATTCCCTACAAGTTGTAGGGCTCTCCGAAGTGCGCCGGGAAGGCTGGGATTCCTTTGCGAAACAAGGAGAGTAGTAAGAAAAATGAGCACCAAGCTGTTCGTGGGCAATTTGCCCTTTAAAACCACAAGTGACGCCATACGCAATTTATTTGCGCAACATGGCAATGTCGCTAGCGTAGACATCATCATGGATCGTCAGACCAACCGCCCCCGCGGTTTCTGTTTCGTCTCCATGGCAACCCCTGAAGAAGCCAAAATCGCCGCTGAGAAACTCAACGGCGCCCAGCTCGAAGGCCGCAACATCACCGTAAACGAGGCGCGTCCTATGGAACGCCGCGAAGGCGGCGGTGGTGGCGGTGGCGGCGGCGGCGGATTCCGCGGCGGCCACGGTGGCGGGCATGGCGGTGGTGGCGGATTCCGCGAGCGCGGCGATCGCCGTGACCGTGAAGAATACGGTGGTGGTGGCGGCGGACGCCGTTTCCATCGCGACTGATCTAAAAGTCGTAGTCAATTTTGACCCCCCTTACGCGACCGTATCCTCATGATGCGGTCGCTTTTTTTTGCCCAGCACTCAACTCCACTCCCCCTAGTAACTCTACTCTCTGATCCTTTCTCTTCCCTGATCCGTCCGAGGGGATTGCTGACAGTATAAATCCGTCGGTGGACGGACTCGCCCTGCGGCGAGCCACGGAATACACGGAGGAACGGAGGGTGGGCATCTTGCCCACCACAGCAAAACACAGGCTGGAAGCCTGTGCTACTTTTTGGGAAATCTCCCACCACGCTCGCAACGAACGGAGGGTGGGCATCTTGCCCACCGCCACCAGAAACACGGGCTGGAAGCCCGCGCTCCTTTAGGGGAAAATATCTCACGCGGAGGCGCGAAGACGCGGAGAGGGCAGATGAAGGGTGAAGTCTGAAGGAAGAAGTAGGAAAAAAAACACTCTGTAGCTCTATTATCAGTGTGGATCAGTGTCCATCAGTGGTTGAAAAATCT
>DYRQ01000093.1 GCA_020718645.1 Verrucomicrobium spinosum | reverse complement strand
TTGGGCGCCTCGATGCCGTGCAGGATCAGGTTCATGATCGCGATGACATAGGCGAGGGACTTCTTTTCCTTTCCGTAAAAGGTGCGCTCTTGCAGGGTGCGGTCCTGCGCGGTGGTGCGCTTGGGGTTCTGGGCGCGGAGGTAATCGAAGGATTCGCAGAGGAAGCCAGCCGAGCCGACGGCGGGGTCGCAGATGGTCTCGCCGAGCCGGGGCGCGGTGACGGCGACGATGGCGCGGATGAGCGGGCGCGGGGTGTAATACTCGCCGCCGTTGCGCCCGGCGTTGCCCATGTTTTTGATCTTGGCCTCGTAGAGGTGCGAAAGCTCGTGCTTCTCGGTCTGCGACTGGAAGCGGAGTTCGTCAATATGGTCAATGATCTCGCGCAGGTTGTAGCCGCTCTGGATGCGGTTCTTGATCTCGCCGAAGATTTCGCCGATCTTGTATTCGATGGTGTTGGGGCCGGTGGCCTTCTGCTTGAAGCCGTGCAGGTAGGGGAAGAGCTTGCCGTTGACGAAGGCAATGAGGTCGTCGCCAGTGAGGGCGGTGTTGTGATCGAGTTTGCCGTCCTTGCCCTTCGGCGCGGCCCACGATTCCCAGCGATAGCGCTTGTCGAGGATGTGGGAGTATTTCTTGCCTTCGAGGGCGGCTTCGGTGGCTTTGTCGCGTTCGAGGGCGTCGAGATATTTCAGGAAGAGGAGCCAGGAGGTCTGCTCGGTGTAGTCAAGTTCACTGGTGCAGCCGGCGTCCTTCCAGAGGACATCATCAATGTTTTTAAAGGCTTGTTCGAACATGGGGGAAATCAGGTGGTGACGAGGTCGGGTTGCTGGACATGGCGGAAGGTGTCGGCTTGTTCCTTGCCGATGGTGGACTCGATGCCGCGGATGGCGAGGTTCATGATGGCGAGGCGGCTGGTGGTGGATTTTTCCATGAGGAGGCTACGGTTAGAGGGGAATGGCTAACACAAGCCCGTGGGAGGTAAAGAGCTTGAAGTCTGCGGTGTTGAGAGTGGCGAGAGCCGCCTGCTGGGAGATGGCAGTGGCGGCAATCATGGCATCCACCCGCAAGCGGCGAGGGCGATCTGCGGCATTAAAAAGCTGGGCGGCAACCTGTGCCTGAGCGGATGCGAACGGGATGATGCCCCCCTTGAGAAAAGCTTGCATGGCATCAATCTGAGCGGGCGTGACCGGGGCGCAAAGAAATTCATACCAAGCGGGAGCTGCCGTGCAAAATGTCTCCCCTGCCGCGGCCCAAGCGAGAAGGTGACGGGATTCCGGACGAGCTTCGATCACTCCGCCAATCAGAAAGTTCGCATCGAGGCAAATCATTCTCCCCTCCAATGCTTCCTGTCTTCATAAACTTCAGCGATGTAGGCATTTCCCTTTTCAAGATCAAGCCCACCCCCTGAGGCGAATAGTGCTTGCAGGATGGCGGCTGGGTCAGGAACCTCGGCTTTTTTAAGGTTTTCTGCTTGCTCTACGGAGCGGCGCACCACTTCGGCCTGCGAGACTTTCCAGCGAGCGGCTAGGCGTTTGAGGCGCTGAGCTGTAGCTTCATCCAAGGCGAAGGTTGTTCTATGAGTCATTGTTGACACACCATCACTACACACCATTAAACCTACCTTATCAAGGCAAGTAGGAGGAAAGAATGAGTTCCCTGGGAGCCTGCGGCAGGTCCTTGGCAAGGTGGTTGGTAGAGCCGAGCAGATATTGCGGGGCGATTTCCTTGCGAAGGATGGCGAGATGCCAGCCGTGAATTTCTGCGGTCACGGCCAGCACTTTCACGGGTTTGCGTTCCGTTGGTTTTCTGCCTCTCTCTTGCGGGCTTAGTGGGGTTGACTGGGGTTGGGTTGTGGTTGAACCCAGATTATGCAATTGAAAACATGGGGAACTAAGGAAAGTCTGCTTTATTAGGTGGTTGAGGAGAAAACGAGCTGAAATCCAGATCACCAAAGTGGTGAACGAAATCTAGCGGCAAAACGAGCAAAGTTTTCAATCCTAACGGATAGGCGGGCAGCCTCGGCTATTTACTAGGCACATCTGCTTGGTTGCTCGGGGTTGGCAGTAGATGACTACAACGGCACCCCATAAGAACAGGCGAGCCTGCGCCTCGCATCTGGCATCCTTCGCGTGCTATTGCATAATCTGGGTTGAAATTGAGGGCATGAGCCCCGCTGTTTTCTACGAGATCAACAATGGCGAACTAGTCCAGACCGAGCAAAGCTACTTCATCGTGATGATGGATCTGCTTGCGCACTGGCTGTGCAGAGTGTTCAGGATATTCGTAGATATCGCCTTTGTAATTGCGCAAGACTAGACGATCGCCATCGTGTCCGAGAACATAGTTGGGATTGAGCGGGATCTTGCCGCCGCCGCCGGGTCCGTCCACGACATATTGGGGCACGGCGTAGCCAGTGGTGTAGCCTCGGATTTCATTCATGAGCGACACGCCTTCGGAAATGGTGGTGCGCAGGTGTGAAGATCCTTGGATCAGATCGCACTGGTAGAGGTAATAGGGCCGCACGCGGCAGAGAAGCAGCTTCTGGAAGAGAGCCTTGAGGACAGGGGCGGAGTTATTGACCCCTTTGAGAAGGACGGCTTGGTTGCCCAGCGGAATACCGGCATTGGCCAGACGCTCGATGGCAGCACGGCTTTCCGCAGTGAGTTCGTGAGGATGATTCGTATGGATGCTGATCCAGAGAGGATGGAAGCGAGCGAGCATTTCCACGAGTGCGGGTGTGATGCGCTGGGGCATGAAGATCGGTATGCGGGAACCGATGCGTATGAACTCGACATGCGGGATGGCGCGGAGGCGAAGCAGGAGCGATTCCAGTTTATCATCCGACAGCAACAGTGGATCTCCGCCGGAAAGGAGGACATCGCGAATTTCAGAATGCTGGGCGATATATTCGAGAGCCGCCTTGTGGTCGGCATCCAGATGCTGATCCCCTACACCGCTGACCACGCGACTACGGGTGCAGTATCGGCAATAGGAAGCGCACCGGTCGGTGACGAGAAATAGAACGCGATCCGGGTAACGATGCACCAAGCCGCGCACGGGCATGCGCTCATCTTCGCCGCAGGGATCCAGCATGTCGGAGCGGGAGATCCAAGTTTCTTCAATCCGTGGAACTACTTGGCGACGCAGCGGACAGTCGGGATTATCTGGAGAGATCAGGTTGAAAAAATAGGGGGTGATACCCATGGCAAGCTTGGAGCCAGTGAGTGTGATGCCAGATTTTTCTTGAGGGGAGAGTTTGATCCTGTTCTCGAGTGCCGCCAAGGTGCTGATTTTGTTGCGGAGCTGCCAGTGCCAGTCATTCCATTCTGCATCAGAGGCGATCCCGTCCCAAAAACCTTTACCAACGGTGGGAAAGGACTTCAGTGCCTGACACGATGGGTGTTCGACCAGAAACTTGCTCATACTGGGAACTACACTAATTCGAGTCGCTCACCTGTCAAATGAGATACGCTCAGGTAAGAAAAAGGACTAACTCCCTAGGAGTGCGAGCACTTGGGCATGCAAAGCTGGGTGCGAGGCCACACAAGACCTGTCGGCACCAGCAGGTTCCCCTGCCCAATCGGTGATCATCGCCCCTGCGCCTCTGACCACTGGGATGAGAGGCAGGACATCAAATGCTTTCAGCATGGGATCCACCATGATATCTGCAAAACCCGAGGAGAGCAGCAGATAGCCATAACAATCGCCCCAGGTGCGAAAAGTTTTTGTCGCAGCGACGAGGGCATCAAAACCGCGGCGATTAGCAAACCTGTCCACGAGCTTGATATCCGTGGTTAGCAGGGTGGCGGCATCGAGAGTGCGGGGTTCCCGGACACGGATCGGCGTTCCGTTCATGTGCGCAGACTGGTTGTCACCGGTGCAGAGTTGACCCACGATAGGCTGATGGATGCAGCCGAGGTAAGGTTCACCCTGATACAAGAGTCCGATCAGCGTGCCGAAAAGAGGGCAGCCTGTGGTAAAGGATACTGTGCCATCAATCGGATCCAGCACCCATACAAACTCTGCATCGGTATTCGTATTCTCAAACTCTTCACCTAGCACGCCGTGTTGGGGATACTTCTGAGCGATCATGTCGCGCATCAGACGCTCTGCGCCGGTATCAGCTTGCGTGACAGGCGAGAGATCGCTCTTGATATCCACATGGAGATCCGGCCTGAAGTAGTGACCTTTGATGAGTTCTCCACTCGCTGCAGCAAGTTCCCGTAAAAAGAGATTCAACTCTGTATTGAGCGGCTCATTCAGGTGGTCCATGAAGCAGCCGTAAACCGAGTAACAACCCTTGACAAGTCTGCAATCGGAGAAAAGCAACAAGCCCAGCAAGTTCCGCCTAGATCGTAACAATAATGAAACCCAGCCGCCGTGCTATCTACAAATTATGCAACAAAGATGTCATTCCTCCGCAATACAAACGCACATGAAAGCACTGATCGTAGATGATAGCCAAGCCTGCGGCTCGTTATTAGAGTTCATCCTCAATAACGAGGGCATAGACACCGTATGGGCCATGAGCGGGAGTGAAGCGTTGACCAAACTGGGGGACGACGGCGGTGGCTATGACATGGTGATCAGCGATGTTGTCATGCCTGGCATGACCGGTCTTGATCTGTTTCGCAGCATCCGCAGTCACGAAAAACTCTCTGATCTACCGACGGCCCTGATCAGCGGACAAGCCGATCGCGACATGGTGCTACAAGCAGCCAAAGTCGGCTGCCGCAACTTTCTGCTCAAACCGGTCACCCCAGATAAAGTCCGGATTGAAATCCGGAAAATGGTGCCTCATCTACGAGCCTATCTCCGCCACCATGCAGGAGCTATCCAAGAACTCCGCATCACGGCGGAGGAGTATGAGACCGTGCTCCAAGATCTCCGGCAGATGGCTTCGAGCGCCCTCGATGCCGCCAACAGTAATGACACTGATGCCTCCATGGGCATTGCTGTCATGTCCGATGGCGTGAAACTGCTGGGCACCCATCAATTTCAAGAAATATTTGAATCGCTCAAATCCAACTACGACCACAGTCGAACAGCAGCACATCTCAAACTCTTTCTCGAAGAGATAGACGCCTCTTTAGAGAAGGTCCGAATTGCCATTCGCAGGATCGAAACCCAAGCGATCGAATCTGGCGCAATCCCCTCCATCATCGTCAGGAAAACTCAACCGATCAAAGTTGAGCAACTTGCCCCGCGCATCACCCCGAGTCCAGCCTTGGCAGCCGAAAGCGCCCGACGCGACTTGCTGCTTGCTGCCAAACAAGGGAAATCCAGCGCCCAATTTAGCGTCGGCATGGCCATGCTCCGAGGCGATGGCTTCGAGTGCGACCCTGTGACTGCACACAACTGGCTGGTGCAAGCGGCCAAGCTCAACCACCCCCGGGCTCACACGCAGCTCGGGCTCTTAGCTCTGGGAAAATGTGCCTCGGAAAAAGACATATCTTGGATGGAAGCTGATACTTGGCTTACCAACGCCAGCCGTATAGGCTGCAAGGACGCCAAGTATTGGTCGGGGCTCGTCCACCAAGGCATCAAAAAAGATAATTACGAATCGGCCTACCTGCTCACCTCCGCCACCCAAGGAGACATGGAAGCCAGATATCGTATCGGCGTGCTCTATGACCGCGGTGATATGGTGCTCCAAGACAACACCGAAGCTGTTTACTGGCTCACAGCCTCGGCCTCCACCGGCCACACCGCCGCCCAGCACCGTCTGGGACTCCTCTACGAATCAGGGCGCGGCGGGGAATGCTACTCGGGATTGGCCATCCAATGGTTTGAGCAGGCCGCAGAGTTAAACTACCTCGACGCCCAGCTCAGCCTAGCTCGCGCTCTCGAATATGGACTCGGCGTAGCCCCCAACAAAAGCGCCGCACAGCACTGGTATGAAATAGCCGCCCGCCGGGGCAGCGGCAAAGCCCTTTTCTCCCTCGGCGCCCTGTTCGAAGATCCCTGCAACATCATGGCCGACCCTTTCGAAGCCGCCAAATGGTATTTGGTCAGCTCCAAGTTCGGCAATGCAACTTCTCACAGGAAAATTGACTCTCTCAAAATGCATCTGGATCCACAGAAATTTGCATTTGCAGAAATTGAAGCGGAACGGATCGCCACGAACATCAAAGCCAATAACTCTTGAGTTGGCCCCTCATTTTTTGGGTTGAACCCAGCCGCTGTTGCTTTATCTATTCCCGACTGTTATGAAGAATATCATCTCTCTTTGCTCCATTGTTGGCATCCTAGTCAGCACGCCCCTACTCCACGCTGCCGAGCCGTGGCAAGAGGTTTCCACTTTTTCCTGTTTCAATAAAATCGAACTCGACAAACTCGTCGCTGGCGAGGTGGCAGGTAACCGCGTTCCTGCCCCCTCGAGCAAATACGGCATGAGTGTAGAAACCCTCTACCTCGTGCCCATGACCACAAAACAAACACTGGCAAAGATGCGCGAGGACGACGGTGCCGCCTCCGAATCCAGCGAGACCCTCGGGCGCGAAGGGCGCTACTTCTTCGGAGCCCCATCTTCCGTCGCTAACTTCTCGAAGCTCTCCCTAGATCCCAAAAAAGGTCCCGACAAATCTCTCATCAAAAAAACCTCGGCCCTCCCTCTCAAAAACGAGATAAACCTCTCGAAAGCCGAGGCCGATAAACTGGGCGCTTCCTATAAGAGCCTAGCCTCTGCCAACAACGACCCCATGAAAAATGGTGCCCCAGCCTTGGCTCAAGTATGGCAAGAGATACTCGCCGGAGAATCTGGTTCTTATCAGAGGGGAGGAGTGGCTGCACTCGCAGGCTACGACAATCAAAACCCACCGATAAGAGTGGACGCGGGACTCAACGAAATGCTACAGAGCCGCGCCCCTGTCTCCTCCCGCTTCGCTTCGCTGCTCCAAGTCGCCTTCTCGGGCAACGCAGAAGCCCAGAAGTCCGCCAAACCCCTCTATTTCTGGGAGCGGCAACGCATCCAAGGAGATACCACCTTCAACCTCGGCGCCTTCTTTGAGGAGAGCACTCCGCACGGCTACCGCGCTGTCGAACTCCAATACTTTGTCACTTCCAAATATTACACCTCCCTCATCCTCTACGAATTGTGGCCCGTCACCTACATGGACAAGCAGTTCACCCTCGTCTGGCGCGGTGACTATGTGCTCACACCCTACATTCCATTCGTGAAGGGGATCGAACGCCTCGCCGCTGAGAACATCATGCTGATCGAAATTAAAAAATCGGTCAAAACCACGCTCTTGCAATCCAAGTAATTCCACACTGAGTCTGCCCATGAAAATCATGCTTATCGGCCTCGGCAGGTGGGGATACAACCACTTGCGCCTCCTGCTCTCCCTCCCTATAGATCTTTATGTCGCGGACACTGATCCCAAACGCCTCGCTGATGCCGTGAAAGCTGGGATTCTTCCAGAGCGAGCTGCCTCAGACTACCGACAATTCCGCGATAGCGTGGACGCGGCAGTCGTCGTCACGCCTGCCCAATCCCACTTCGCCATCTGCAATGACCTCCTTGATGCCGGCAAAGATGTTTTCGTGGAAAAACCTCTCACCATTGACCCCACTGAAGCACGCCAACTCTCTGATAAAGCCAAGCTCCTCAGCCGCATCGTCCAAGTTGGCCACATCTTCCGTTTCGACCCTGCCTCCACTTGGATCAGCGAGGCCATTGCCCGGGGTGATTTTGGTGCCGTGCGCATGATCCGCGCTGATTTCAGCGGCTTCAAACGCCCACGCAACGATACCGGTGTCATGCTGGCTGACGCCATCCACTTCGTGGATTTGTGCAATTACTTCCTCCATGCCAACCCCAACCGCGTCTCGGCTCACCTGATGGATGGCCTCGGTCGCGGGATGGAAGATTCGGCTGTTGTCGTGCTGGACTACGACCTCCCTGCCGGCCATGTCCAAGCTGTCGTTGAAAGCAACTATTTCATCCCTGGCAAACACCGCTCCGTCGTTGTCGTCGGCGAAAAACTCACTGCCGAGTGCGATTTCAATGCCTCCCAATACAAAATCAAGGCGAGCGAAAACCGGCACGAGGTCAAAGGTCTGGATGCCGCCGCCATCGAAGGCACCGTCCATCAGATTGAATCCACCCCCGAGGAGCCGCTCCGCGCCGAGCTGACCGCTTTCCTCGACTCCGTCAAAACACGCAAACTCCCCTTGGCTGATGCCGAGGTAGGCTACGACGCGGTTCGCATACTCGATGCCGCCTACCGTTCCGTCAAAGAGCAGCGCACTATCACCCTCTAATCCTACTTCTCTGCCCCCAGTCTCGTTGAGTTGAACCTAATTACCAGGTTCAACCCAGATTATGCATTAGCACGCGAAGGAGCAGGTGCGAGGTGCTAGGCCGCCTGTTCTTATAGGTGCCGCTGTTGTCATCTACTGCCAACTCCGAGCTGCCAAGCAGATGTGCCTAGTAAACAGCCGAGGCTGCCCAGCTATCCGATAAGATTGAAAACTCTGCTCGTTTTGTCGCAGTTATTGGCGCACTATTTTGGTGATCTGGATTTTGCCTCGCTTTCTACTCAACTGCCTAATAAAACAAACCTTCCTCAATTCCCCGTGTTTTCCATTGCATAATCTGGGTTCTACATCCGTCCCATCGACATTGAGTAAATCAGATCAGGCTTCTTACACTCATCCTACAACCATGTCTCAAGTGGGAACATCTGTTTGCCTACTATTTTTTCCTCTGAAAAATTAGGCTCTAAATATCTGCAAAAGCAGAAAGGATGGGAAAAAATTACCCCAAAGAAAAAAATTCCTAAATAAATTTGGGACCCCGCCGAATTAGCTAGTATCGCCCAAAGGATTTGGTCGGGAAGGTTTCCAGAACCTTAAAAAAACTGGGTGCCGAAGGATTCGGCCGGCCACAGGATGTGGCTGTATCAGCTAGGAGAAAATTATGGCTACAATCGGAACAAATATCGGAGCGCTGAACGCCTCCTTCTACCTCACCCTCAACAACGAGTCTCTCACCAAGAACATCAAAAAGCTCTCTGCCGGCTCCCGCTTAGCGGATCCTACAGACGACGCCGCTGGTGTGGCTGTGAGCGGCAAACTCGATGCCTCGGTCAAACGCCTCATGGCCGCTGCCGAAGGTTCGCAGAACCTCGTTTCATTTGCACAGACCACGGACGGTTTCTTGCAGACCCTCCAACAGCAGCTCACCCGTATGAGTGAACTCGCTCAACGCGCCACCAACGGTGCCTTCGGCTCCTCCGACCGCGCCAACTACGCTACCGAGTTCGACATCCTCAAGTCCCAGATCGCCTCGATCGCCAGCAACGCCACCTTCAATGGCACCTCCCTGTTCTCCGCCAATTCGATCACGGTCGCCATCAATGCCGAAGCCTCAATTGACACCTTCGCCACGAAGGCCATCAGCTTGGGTCTTGACAGCATCTCGATCAACACCCTGGACTCCGCTGGAAGCGCCATCAGCGCCGTCAGCTCGGCTCTGTCCACCATCACCACCCGCCGCGCCGAAGTGAACTCGGACATCTCCAAGTTCAACTTCCACATCCAGAACATCCGCACAGAACGCATCAATGTGGAAGCAGCCAACTCGCGCATCAAAGACTTGGACATCGCCTCCGAGTCCACCAACCTGTCGAAGAACAACATTCTTCTCCAGGCCAGCACCGCGATGCTCGCCCAAGCCAATGCCTCTCAGCAGGCTGTCTTGGCTCTGCTCCGCTAAACGGCGCTCCACTCAGGCTTAGCCTAGCAAGCCCCTCCAGCCATGGAGGGGTTTTTTATTGCCCTACGAGAGAGACGGCTTGACGCGAGCCCTCCATCCTGCCTTAG
>DYRQ01000092.1 GCA_020718645.1 Verrucomicrobium spinosum | reverse complement strand
CAGGCGAGCCTGCGCCTCGCATCTGCACCCATCGCGCTCTATTGCAAAATCTGGGTTGATGTTAGGATAGCTGAAATGATGGTGTGTAGCGTTTTCACTTTAAGCTTTCGATTTTCCCCTCTTAGGCTAGGGTTATCCCATGGCAGATTCCCCCTATCATCTCGTGGTTATTGGCGGCGGACCGGGCGGCTATGTGGCAGCTATCCGCGCTGCCCAGCTTGGTTTTCGCACGGCGCTGGTGGAAAAAAACGCCAACCTCGGTGGCACCTGTCTCAATGTGGGTTGCATCCCGAGCAAGGCTCTGCTCGCTGCCTCCGAACACTACCACTTCGCACAGCAGGAACTCGCCTCCTACGGTGTCCAAGTCCAAGGCGTGACTCTCGACCTCGCCACCATGATGGCGCGGAAAAACAAGGTCGTGAACCAACTCGCCAAAGGGGTCGAATTTCTTCTCAAAAAAAATAAGATAGACCTGATCCGAGGCGAGGCCTTCTTTACTGCCCCTGGCAAAATATCCGTCCGCACCGCTGACGGCAGCGAATCACCGGTGGAGACCGACCGCATACTCATAGCTAGTGGCAGCACACCAGTCGCCTTGCCTTTCCTCCCATTCGATGGACAAGCCGTTGTCTCCAGTGACCAAGGCATCTCTTTTGATCAAGTGCCCGAGAGTCTCATCGTGATCGGCGGTGGTGCCATCGGTCTAGAATTAGGCTCCGTCTGGAACCGTCTCGGCTCGAAAGTTACCGTAGTTGAATTCCTGCCAAAGATCGCTGCTTTTTGCGATGAGGAGATTTCTACCCATCTCCAGCGCAGTTTAGAAAAACAGGGTATCACCTTTCTCACCGAAACCAAGGTTGTCTCTGGATCTGTGGAAGGTGGCAGGATTCGCCTCTCTGTGGATCGAGGCGAGACGACTACAGAATTGGAAGCAGAAAAAGTGCTCGTCGCCGTCGGACGCCGACCCAACACGGCGTCCCTCGGCATTGAGAAATCTGGATTACAGCTCACCGACAAAGGGCGCATCGCGGTGGATCATCACTGGAAGACATCCGTCTCCTCGGTCTATGCCATTGGTGATGTCGTGGATGGTCCCATGCTCGCTCACAAAGCCGAGGACGAGGGAGTCGCAGTCGTGGAACGCATGGTAGGCAAGCCTGGTCATGTGAACTACGCCGTCTGTCCGAGCGTGGTTTACACTGCGCCAGAAGCGGCTTCGTGTGGACTTACGGAAGAGCAAGCTCGCTCGGGTGGCATCGAATACAAAAAAGGTTTCTACCGATTCTTTTCCCACGGCCGCGCTTTGGCCTCCGGCATGAACGAGGGCTTTGTCAAAATCTTGGCTGATGCCAAGACCGACCGTGTGATCGGGTGCCATATCGTCTCCTCGGTGGCATCGGAACTCATCGCCACCTGCGTGCTGCTCATGGAGTTTGGAGGTAGCAGCGAAGACTTGGCGCGCACGATCCACGCCCACCCCACCATGAGCGAAGCGCTCAAGGAAGCGGCGCTGGCGGTGGATGGGCGTTCGATTCACTCATGACCTCCACCTCTGGTAGTAGCTGATACTACAAAACTATGTTTGATTTTATCTGGCAATTGATGGTGGTGCTGATGCTCGTGGCAGCGAGCGCATTTTTCGTGGCTGCCGAATTTGCACTCGTGCGCATCCGGGCAAGCCAACTGCGACCCATGCTCAAGAGCGGCGACCGGAGGGTGAGGGTCACGCTCAAGATCATCGGCAATCTGGACGCAGCCCTCTCGGCCACACAGATTGGCATTACGCTGGCCAATTTAGCAATTGGCTGGATAGCCGAGCCATTCGTGCGCGGTTGGATCGAGCCCTTGTTCCACGCTATCGGCATCACCAATACCGCCGTTATCCATATCGTCTCCATCCTAGCGGCTTTTGTTGCAGTTCCTTTTGTGCTGATTGTGTTTGGCGAGTTGGTTCCCAAACTGGTTGCGATCCAGCGTGCCCGTTCCGTGTCGTTGTGGGTGGCTATCCCGCTGGATTTAATCCAAGCCATTTTCAAGCCCTTCATCTGGTTTTTGAATACGACATCGAACCGAGTGATCCATCTGGCTGGGCTTGATGTCTCAGGTGGAAGCGAGCACAACCTCTCGGCCGACGAGTTGGACGATGTGCTCACCCATTCGCGGCACACCCACTCCACTGATATTTTGATCAATAAAATCATGATCCGCTCCCTGCGTTTGCGCGAGACGCGCGCGGCCCAAGTCATGTTGCCAAGGGATCAAATGACCTGTCTGTGGCTCGACCATCCGTTGGAGGAAAATATCCGCATTGCGCAGTCCAGCGGCCATAGCCGTTTTCCCGTCTGCGATGGCACCATAGATAACATTGTGGGCATGGTGCTGGTGAAAGAGTGGCTCTGGCAAATCCAAGTGCTCGGGGGAGACCAACCATTTAAGCCGATCCTCCGCCCCGTGCTCACCTTCACGACACGCACGCCGCTGCCGGCGCTGCTCGAGTTTTTCCGTTCATCTCGCAGTCATTTGGCGGTGATTATTGACGAGCAAGGTTGCATCGCTGGTATGTTGACCATCGAAGATGTGCTGGAGGAAATCGTAGGAGAAATCCGCGATGAACTGGATATTGAAAAAGGTCCTATCTACGACATGACCGACAACAGTATTCTGGTGGACGCGACACTCCCGGTCCGGGATTTGCGGGCGGAGACTGGATGGAATATCGAACTTCAGGGTAAGGAGACTGTAGCCACATGGCTGGCTCGCCATGCGGGTGGCACACCGAAGAAGGGAGCCACCTACCGCATCGGAGAATTTTATGCCACGGCAGCCGAGGCGGGGATCCAAGGGCCGCGCCGTGTGCGAGTGACGCGCATGTCTCAAAATGAGATAGAAGCCATCGAAGGCGGAGAGTGACCGCGCACTGCGGAAGAGCGGGCTATTATTTTTTGGGTTCGACAATGATGGCTCTGCGTCGCACCACGGGAGGCTGTTGCTGGGCCTGTGTGGTAGGTCCTTGCGGCGGTTGGCTGGGTGGTGCTGGTTTCTTTTGGGCGGTGGCTTGAGCCTGTTTTAGCTGCTGCGCTTGAGCGGGATCATTGGGTTGTGCGAGCAGTGTTGGGTCGTATTTGATGAACAGAGGGGTAGATCCTACGCGCACGACAGCTTCGACCAGCTTCATATCGTCATTCTCTTTGATACTGATGAGCTGGAATTCCCCGCCTGGGGGGTCATCTTGTGAAATCAGGATGCGCACTTTGTTGTCCTTGCGGATGAGCGTGGCGCTGTAGCTATCACCGATTTTGAAGTAACCCCCGAGGGCATAAGTCGTGCTTGCCGCCTCGGTGGTAGCCATGACGAAAGGGGATTTTTTAAATAGCGACTCGTAGCGTGAGGGCTCGACGATCTCGGGCTGCCAGAGGGTGGAGGAGTCATTGGCGATTTCTGGCGGTGTTTCCGGCGCATGTTCAGCGGCGAGTGGCGAGGCGAAAAATACGGAGGTCATGCAGAGCGCGAGGGCAGGAACGGCGCGGCGTATCAAACCGGGAACTGGGAAAAAGGAGCGAGGGAGTTTAGCGGTTGATTTCATAAAAATGGATGAAAGTGATTTCGCACTTCATGGAGTCCTCACTGGGTTTCAGAGTGAGGGCAGGCACTGCGATAAACTGGTCTGGCGACTGGAGGGTGACGAGCCACTTGACGATGGATTCGAGTTTGCCCGTAGCGATGACTCGCAGGGTCACGGAAGGTCGGGAGCCTGTGAGACTTTCTTCGATAAATCGTTGGTCGGTGAGTTTGATTTCTGATTCTTTGGCTACTTCTTGCACGCGATTGAGCAGGTGCGAACTGGCATCACCTCGCGTGTCATATTTTGGCAAAGAGGTGCGAATCCAATTCCCTTTTTGATTCCAGTCTTCGTGCTCAGACAACCAGCCTTGAGCCTCGAGCACTTGGTTGGCAGCGCGGACTTTGGATAGGCGGGAGGTCTCTGCCGTAGTGATCAGCCAATGACAGAGCAGGAGGTTGGCGGCGAGAAGAGCCGCGCTGAACATAGCCCATGCCAAGCGTTGTTCTCGCTTACTGAGTGCCACGGGGGTTTCCTCCGGATATCTGGAATTGCCAACGGCCGCTAGGGAGCGAGCGGGGTTGTTGCATCTCCCAACGGTAAAGGGCAGTTTCGGGTGTGGCTTTCAGAGCTTCAAGATAATGAAAAGCGGATTGGCCGTCTGTGGTTTCTCCTGAGAGTCGGATGGCTGTCCCGTTTTTCTCGATTTCAAAAGCGGTGAGCCTTGAGGTTTGCGCGGGCAAAATCTTTGCGCAGGTCAGCAAGAGTTCGGCAGGTTGTTTGTGGAAGTCGAGTGCGCCTTCCATCTCATCCCATGCTTGGGCCACTTGGCGCAATGGCTCGGCTATGCGATTCAGCTCAGCAGCGTTGGCAGTGGCAGCGCTGGATTCGCGCAGTTCCCACCAGACCCACCCGCACCAGGCCAAGAGGCTCAGCAGATAGAGCGACCCGAGGGCGGCGGCGACCCTCCCGAGATGGGCGCGGTGTTGGCGCGAGTCCTTGAGAGCTTTTAGGCGAGGGGGAAGCAAAGTAGGGAGGCGGTGTGCAGAGTCGTGGGCAATATCTCTGGCGACGAGGCGAACTTCACCAAAACCAGTTTTGGCAGCCTCCATTTCTTCTGGAGCAAAATCGCCTGCCAGCAGTGCGCCACCCGCAGTGTCGGCGACTTGCTCCATTTGTAGAGCCAGCGCAGTGCAGATGGCTTCGGTCACCACCTCGGGTGTCAGGCGTTCGGCAGAAAGGCGTTGGAAGTAGAGAATACTACCAGAATCCTTCCATGCGACGGAAAGGTGCCCGTGCTCTCTCCAAAAAGTCCACGCCTTGTCCTCGGAAGGCACCAGAGCAGCAGAGGGGATGAAGCTGCCGGCGTCTTCGAGGCCGGCGATGGCAGCCGGCTGGTCTTTGAGCACCCATGCGGTCACGAGTTGGCGCTCGCCATCTTTGCGGAGGGAGCGCCAATCCCAGACGGTATCCGTGGAGTCGCGTGCCCAAACCCCAATTTTTTCGAGCTGTGCAGAAACGAGTTCGCGGATGAGGTGGTCAGCGCCCACGGGGAGCCAGAGCGGGATCGAGATGAAGCAGGAGCAAGGGAGAGCCACGCAGTGAGCCGAACTGGGTTTGGGCTGCGAGATGGGAGCTTTCAGGGAGTCTCCATCGCCCGAAATCTTGTGCCACAGACCCGGCTGTTCGGCAGGAAACCAGACAGCGGTCATGGTCGCAGAATGAAGGCTGGGGCGCGATCGTGCAGGGCTGCTGCGTGGTGGCGCAGGTGCCTTCTGTTTCTCGACCCGTTTTACCTTTGTTGCCATAAGAGCATTTTCTGAGATCCGCCACTGGTCTGGACGACGGCCTCGATCGTGGATTCCGTTTTACCGGCGCGTCCGATGCTCCGGATCCTCCGTAGTGAGGTGTCCAACGCTAGTTTCTCGGAAATCTTTTGGAAAGCATCTTCGGAAATACCGAGTAGCCTGCGCACTTCTTCGAGGTCTTTGAAAGCCGCCGCTGCGCCTTGTTGTGCCATGCGGTCGGAGCGCACTTGGAGCAGAGGTGTGAGCTGCGAGAGCTCGAGCCCGCAAATGGCGGCGATCAGCTCGGGCTCGGCATCGTTCGGGTTAATGCCACCGGTCGCTAGCACGCTGAAATAGTCGCGCCAGTTGGGGCGCACTTTCTCGAGGGCGTCCATGCCTTGCACTAGGGCCATTTCGTCCAAGGTTTTGAAGGAGGCGTTGGATGGATAATTGGTAAAACCATTGTTCCTGTAAGCTTCGTTTTCCGCACCGTTCAGGCGCTCTTCGTCGTTGGAATCCACCCAGTCGGCGAGGCAGTCGGCCAGGGACGATGCCCTCTGGGAGTCGAGGCCGAGCGCGATAAAAAGACGCTCCAATTCACGGAGCCACCCGGACTCCAGAGCCGAGTTGATACCGAGCCGGGCGTTTTCAGAAAGCACTGACACATCGAGATTCTGCCCGTTGGCAAAAGGAGAACGCAGGAGTGCATCGCCTCTCATCACACTAGGGTTACTGCCAATGGCGATTCCCGAGAGAGCCACTCGCTTGGCTACAGCGCGTTGGTCTTCCCATGAGGAATCGGCTAAAAATGCTTCGGCCATCGCTAGCACCACCATCAACGCGGCTCCGAGTGCTGCCGTGGCAAATAGAGCGAGTGCTAGGGCTGCACCCTGCTGTTTTCTGAGGTGAGCACGGGAGAAAATCATGGGGTGGGCGTCTCCGATGTCGGTGTGCTGTCTGTGGCTGGAGTTTCTTCTGTCGTAGAAGATTCGGTATCAGTGGCAGTGGTGGCGGCTTCACTTTCTTTGGAAGCGGGGGAAGGCTTGGTGGGAGAACTGAGGGAGGCTACCCAAAATACGGAACGGTGTGACTGTTCACCGATTCGGTCATGGTAAGTCAGCTCAATGACGCCTGGCTTCGTTCGGGGATTTCTCCAATCCTCATACCATTTACCAGATTGGATGTCATAAAATTTCCAAGTAACCTCATCGAGATCGGGCAGGAGTTCCACCCACCCTGTCGCATCCGTGCGGGTGGCCGATCCGCCAGAACCGCGCCGTCCGAGTTCTCGAACGCAGAGCGAAGTGAGCCCATTGGGCTGTTTGCGCACGGCGATATCTATCCTGTTGTGCTGCGGATTAAGAAGGGCGTGATTCTGCAAACCGCAGGAGATGCCACTAACCGTGATGGCAAAATAGCTGTCCTCGCCAGGGTCTTGGCGAACACGAGCCCGCAATCTGGAGGTGGCTGGGACTGATGCAAAAAAATCGTCGCACCAACGGTCGAAGGCAGCCACATCCCTCTGCCTCACCATTTCTTCTCTGAGCCCTTCCGAAGTCTGGACAGCCGCGCGCACCGAAGCAAAAAGGCCACCCGCCATGACGGCGAGGACAGCCATGGCTACAATCACCTCAAAGAGCGTGAAAGCAGCAGGACCATCAGGGTTGATAAATCCAGATTTCGGCTTCTTCATGCCGCTCCTCCTCGCCTTGTTTCCAGGCGCATAGCACCGTGATTTTAAACATGTTTTGTAGAGACTCCTGATCATCGTTTGCCAACAAAAGAGGTGCCACCTCGCGCGTAATTTTGAAGCCATCGCCCTCGTCGTCCAGCACGGTGCGTCCTGTGGGCAGGCGGATCACACGAGCCTCGGAGAGCACTTGGTCTATACGGTTCCTCGCAGAGCTGAGCTGGCGTGATAGACGAACAGAATCCACAAGAGCACCGAGGGCGTTCATGCTGCCCACCGCCACCAACATGAAAATGCCGAGGGCGATCATGACCTCAAAGAGAGTAAAAGCCCGGCTCTGGGAGTCTCTCATGTTCATCGGATAGAAAACCCGATTTCGCGCATCATGCCGGTGAGTGGATGAAAATCTGCTTCGAGGTAGGAGTCGCCCAAGATCCATTTGAAACGGGTTGGCCTCGAGAGGCCACCGACAGGAATGATCCATTCGTGATCCTCGGGACGGGAATATTCGGACTCGCCCCAGGGCATGATTTGTAGCACCACGCGGGCGGGTAGCCGGATCTCTTCACCGCGGTTGGCGAGCGTTCCTCTATCGGGGTCGTATTCGGGATAGGCGCAGGTGAAAGAGTGGCTGTTGAATACGAAGGTGGCTGGGCTGCGCTGTTTCAAAACGACTGTCCGCGCGGTATTGATGCGTTGTTGCAGGAGCCCGGCAGATTCTCGCAAAGCGTGTTCCGTGACCTGTGCGCCGATGAAAGGCATGGCGGCAAGGGAGAGGATGGAGATGACAGCCATGCAGATGCCCACCTCGATCAAGGTGAAAGCTCCTGCCGGAGCAAACCCACCTCTTGCAAGGGGGTTAGTGGCTCTGCCAATTGCCAATGTCGTCATCGCTTTCTTGGCGGTCGGGGCCGAGGGAGTAGATGTCGAAACCTTGCGGATTTTTCTTACCCGGATTGCGGTAGGCATAAGGTTTACCCCATGGGTCGAGCGGTTCGGCCTGCATCAGTTGGCGCCAGCGGCGGGGTTGGGGCTCGCCCCCAGGTTTGGAGACCAGAGCTTTGATCCCCTGCTCGGTCGAAGGCATGGTGTAGTTGAGCATCTCGTAAGTGCGGAGTTGGGTGGTAATGGTTTGGATGTCCGTCTCGACCCTCTGCACCTTGGCTACATCCAAGTTACCTGTGAGCCAGTAAATGCTTGCGCCAGCCAAAACCGCGATGATGCCGAGCACCATCATCAGTTCGAACATAGTGAACCCGGCGCTCGCACCGCGGGTGGGGCGGCGGGACGGGAATAATGGAGAGCGTGTGTGGATCGAGATCATAATTTTTCAGCAACGGGGATTTCTTCATCCTCCGCCTCAGAGGATTCGCGTGCGGGGAAAAGTAGTTCCAGGACAGGGTTTTTCAGCGCGGGCAAATTTTGGCTCTCGAGCGTGTCGCCACCAAGCAGAATTGAGTTATCCCCTGTGATCAACAGACCCGTGGGAAGGATGGCCGAGGCTTTGAGCCAGCCCGAGTAACGCCAAGTCCCATCATCGCCGCTGATCCAACCCGGGTCAGACAGCGGGGGCCATGTGATGGACACTGCACCGAGAGGGGTGCCGTTACACACCAACGCAGGTGGCTGAACAAGCGAGGGCGCGGAGACTAAAAATTCCAGCCGTGCGAAGGCGGGTGCCGTCTCGATGGCGGTCTGAAATTCAAGCCCTGCAGTGGAGAGAATCTCGATGTTTTCGGAGAGCAAGGCACGCACCACACGGCCTGCAACTTCGTCGCTGGATGGGGCAAAGCGATCGCCATTGAATTCTGAAGCAGAGACCGTTTTTTCACCGGCGATGATGAGAGGCGGTATGGGTCCGCCCACCTCGAGCAAGGTATTCTCGTTGACGACCCAGGCACAGCGAACTTTGGTAACAGGCGGCGCTGTATCTGTGGATTCTATGGTGAGGAGCCCGCCGGTGCCAACGAGCGAGGCATCCAGTAGCAGCGTGCGCTGGTTGGAAGTTTTAATTCCCTCGAGCAGGTCGGGGCAGAGCAGCACATCGGCGCGAGGGTTTTTCCAGAGCACTCGCAGAGCGCCTCCATTCCCGTCTTCAAAACAGATGGTGATAGCCAAGGCAAAATGACTCTGATCTTCTGGAGGAGTGATGCTGAAACCAATGAAACCTGAGATGAGAAGCGAGTCATTGTAAGGGGTGATCCAAGAAGGTAAATCCTCCGCTGGTGCAGTGGGGGTCCAAGTTGCCGAGTAGGGGGAAGCCGACCCAGCCAACGGGGAGAGTAAAATAGAGAGAAAAGTGAAGAGCGAGAGGATCAGCCTAGTATGGGATCTCATGGGAATCGCAATCGTAAGACTCTTTTTGGTAGATGCCAGAGGTTTTTTATAGTTGTGATGACCGTCGTGGATTGGTAGGAATAACTAGTTTCAGCCTCTGGGTGGTCATCATCGGAGCCGGGTTGTCCGCCAGCTCTAGACGGTCAGTGCCCCCGCCCCGATCCACTTGGACTTTGCCGTCCACCACGAGCCGGCCAAAAATAATATCTGCATCTGCCCGTGGCACACCATCAGCCAAGTAGGAGCTGTATTGATCGGCAATAGTGGATTCGGTGACAGCCTGTGTCTTGGTGGCGCCGTTGACACGGGTGTAGTGCCATAGGTAAATCCTGCGCCTGTCTTGAGAGAAATTGGCTTGGGGCTGCATCGTTAGATTCATACACTATCGGTAGAGTAGTGATTGTTCAAGACTTTCACCTGGGCGGCAGGCCTCGGCTCACGCGCCATCTGCTCCTCGGTAAGCTCGTTCCACTCGCCCCCAGCGTAGTCCAGCAGCGTTTGC
>DYRQ01000019.1 GCA_020718645.1 Verrucomicrobium spinosum | reverse complement strand
ACTCCCCGAGCTGGATGTCCACCGAGTTGATGAGGCAGTTCGTGGTTGATGTAGCCCGGTGGCGAGAGGACAAGCCAGGGTTTTCTCCTGAGCACGATTGGCCTTACCGTGCTTCTTGGGATAGCCCACGAGCCATCGAGCGCAATCCGGTGGCCTGCGGTCTGCCGGAAACTGGCGGGAAGGAAGGCTTGATCTATTTCCCCTCGACCACATTCGCCAAACTATGGCTCCGTATCCCCGGCGAAATCCGGACAGAGACCCTGACGGCAGCAGGGAAGAGTGAACAGGTTTCAACCGTTCAAGCGTTTGATCCTTTGGGTGCAGTGCTCTGGTGCCAAGAGTATGGGGACGCAGCAAAATACGACATGGAGGAAAATATGTATTATCTGGCGGAGCGTGGTTTTCATGCCTACGCCTTGCAGCGCCGCAACATCTCGGACATGACTCCGGGAGAAATCTCGGTAGTGGCAACCGCTCTTGCTAGCAAAAACCCCACCCTACCACTCTATGTAGTTGGGTTTAGCCAAGCGAAAGATTTAGTGGGCGCGTGGGTAAAAAACGCAGTCATGCAACCCGAGGTAAAAGGGGTGTTTTTACTGGGAGATGATGGTGTGGACAGATTTGTGGCTTTCAAGCAGGCTGGCGAGAGCGTTTCTCCGCCCGATGTCCAGTTGTCGGATATGGTGGTGTCATCCAAGGAAAGCGACTCTGGCGAACCGCAGCAGCCGAAGAAAGGGATCGTGCGCAAAGATCGTCCCATGGGAGAGCCTGCTTTTATCATCGGACAGCGATGGACGAGGCGCATGATGGCAATCGAAAAATATATGCTGACACAAGTGGCACCTGAAGTAGCAGCCTCTCGGTATCCAGCAAAGTCGCAGTAAGAAAATATTTACCCCAGAGGTAGGTGGCTCGAGAAAGCTCGTCATTAGATGATCTGTATGGCTCAGACATCAGAGCCATGCTGTTCAGAACTCCCCGTCGTCGGTGTGGTAAGGGTTTTCCTCGTCGAGTTCGATCAGGATTTCGCGGCCTTTGGCGCCGCCTTCGTCGCCCACAAATCCGCGGGAGTAGAAGATGTCTATCACGCGGGCGGCGCGGGTGTAGCCGAGGCCGATCATGCGCTGGAGCACTGAGGTAGAGGCGTTTTTGCTTTTGCGTTTCTGATCGCGGAGAACCTCGAAACATTTGGCGAGAATCTCGTAATCCTCATCGTCTTCTTCCGAGTCACCGCCGCTGCTGCCGAGACCTTGTTTGAGTTCGGGACTGACGGGTGGTGCCGGGTATTTCTTTTTGATGTATTCGAGCACGCCCATGAGTTCCTCGTCACTTTGATAAGCGCCTTGGGCGCGGACGAGGCGGGAGGTGCCGGGGGCGAGGAAGAGCATGTCGCCATTGCCGACGAGGTTTTCGGCGCCGCCTGTGTCCAGGATGACGCGCGAGTCGAGGCCCGAGGAGACTTTGAGAGCGATGCGGCTGGGGATATTGGCTTTGATAACGCCAGTGATGACTTGGGCGCGGGGGGTCTGCGTGCAGATGATGAGATGGATGCCGGCGGCACGCGCTTTGGCGGCGAGACGGGCGATGGCGGCCTCGACATCTTTTGGGGCGGTCTGCATGAGGTCCGCCAACTCGTCTATGACCACGACGATGTAAGAGAGTTTGTCGGGCAAGGGTTCTTGGGATCCGAGATCGAGCATGCCTTGGGCAGGAGGCACCGCGGGGGTATTGTCGGGGGCTTCGTCGCCTTCGGAGGAGGGATCGTTCGGATCGGGGGCGGTCTTGGGTTTTTCTTTGGGACGACTATTGAAGCCGGTGATGTTGCGCACGCTGGCGCGGGAGAGCATCTCGTAGCGTTTTTCCATCTCGTTGATGACCCAGCGGAGTGCGGCGAGAACTTTTTTAGAATCGGTGACGACAGGGGTGACCAAGTGGGGTAGGCCGTTGTAGTGGGTCATTTCCACTTGTTTCGGATCCACGAGAATGAGGCGCAAATCGTCCGGGCTGAAACGGTAGAGCATGCTCAGGAGGAGGTCATTCACGCAGACGGATTTGCCCGAGCCGGTGGTGCCAGCGACGAGCAGGTGCGGCATGACAGCTAGGTCGGCGATGACGGGTTGACCGTAGATGTCTTTGCCGAGAGCCAGAGGGATTTTAGCCTTGGTGTTGGCCCATGCGGGGTGGTCGAAAATATCGCGCAAGACGACTGGGGTTTTGCTTTTGTTGGGCACCTCGACAGCGACGCTGTCTTTGCCGGGGACAGGGGCGAGGATGTTGACGCTTTCGACTTTGAGCACGCGGGCTATATCCCGGTCGAGGCTGGTGATGCGATCCACGCGGACGCCGGGAGCCGGGTAAACTTCAAAGCGGGTGACAGTGGCGCCACGGGTGATCTCGGTCTCGCGAGGTTCGAGCTTGACGCCGTGGTCGCGGAAGAGGCGGATGAGCGTCTGTTCCATGCCTTGGAGTTCCTCCTCAATGCCTGTGTTACGCGGAGAAACCGTGGGTGGGGCGAGGAGATCCAGCGGGGGCATCTCGTAGTCTGGGAAGAGGCGGATGCCGGGCTGGAGCGGAGAGACAGCGGGGGTCTTCGCAGAGGGACGGCGCGAGGAGGTGCGAGGAGGGAGCGGCTCATCTTCGTCCTCAGGCGTAAGATCGCCCTCATCTTCCGCAGAGCGTGTGGTGGCGCGGGCAATGGGTGAAGTGGCAGACACATCATCGTCCTCGTCGCTGTCCGACTGGCGAAGAGCTTGGGTGGTGTCCACGATTTTGGGCGCTGGGTGGGGAGCTTCGGGCAGATCGTCCCCAGTGGAATCGTCGTCGAAATCATCTAGATCCAGCGTGGGAGGTGCAGGTGGAGTGACCCCCCTTTTGCGGAGTTCCTTCTCGATTTTGCGTTGCTCGCGCTGGAGTCGCAGTTGTTGGATTTCGAGCTGTTTGGCGGCGGACGCCTTAGCTTCGGCGCGTGCCATGCGCCATTCCCAGAAGCGGTCTATGAGGGCCGGGATTTCCTCTCGCACGAGAAGGACTGGGTGGATGCGCAGAAAGAGGGTCAGGGCGGAGAGATAAAGCACGGAGAGGATGATGGCAGCACCGACGGGGCCGAGGAGTTTGACAAAAACAAACTCATTGAGAAAACCGCCGACATGGCCGCCGACATAGGGTAGCAAAAGGGAGTGTTTCCACGCGTCGAGAAAGAGTTTGGGGTTGCCGAAATGGTTGGGCAAGTCGAGGAGCTGCGAAGCCGTGACCGTGAGGAGCGAGAAAAAGATGGCAGCTCTCGTGAAAGTAAAATCCAACGACCAGAGCGCCATGCAGCCAGCTGCGGCTAAGAGGATCGGGATCATTTGCGCAGCGGCGCCGAAGAGCGAGAAGATAGCCCATGCAGCGTAAAGCCCAGCGGGGCCAACCCAGTTGGAACAAGTCTCGGCTGGGCTCTGAATGATGGACACCTCTTGGGGAGAGTAGCTCCACAGCGAAAGCTGCAAGAGCAGAGCCACGATGACGAGGGCGATCCCTGCGGCACCACGACCCACCGGGTGCGTAGATTGCTGTTTATTTTGTTTAGCCATTCCGGAGAGAAATTAGAACGAGTCTTCCGCAGGGAAATTGCCGCTCCACGCGATCATTTTATAGGCGAATTCCGTTCCGAGACGGGATTCGAGTTTCACTGCACCACCGGCATTTTCGATCATGAGATGACCTGCGGCGATGTCCCAGAGGCGGATACCCCTTTCGAAATAGGCGTCGAGACGGCCGCAGGCGACATAGGCCATATCGAGGGCTGCGCAGCCGTTCATGCGCACTTTGCGTGCGCCGAGGGCCATCTGTTTTACATGGCCGATGGATTCGTCCACAATCTCTTTGGATTTAGCGAAGCCGGTGGAGATCATCGCGTCGGCCAAAGTGGTGCGGGTGCTGACGCGGATGGGTTTGCCGTTGAGAGTAACAGCTCCAGAGGAGTCGGCGTAAAACAGCTCATCGCGGACGGGGTCATAGGTGACGCCGAGGATCGTCTTCTGCTGATATTGCAGGGCGAGCGTGGTGCAGAAGTGGGGGAAGCCGTAGTAGAAATTCACGGTGCCATCAATCGGATCCACGATCCACTGGAATTCGGTGGAACCGTAGGGAGCACCGCCTTCTTCACCGAAGACGGAGTGGGAGGGAAAAGCTTGGAGAAGATGGGCGGTGATCAGCTCTTGGCACTCGCGGTCGAGACGGAGCTTGATGTCATGGTCGCAGGCATCATCCACAATGTGGTCGTTGCCGTAGGCATTGCGGAGTTCTTGGCCAGCCATGCGGGCGGCTTCCTGAGCCTTGGTGGAAAAATTGAGCATATCCATAGTCGGTGTTATTCTTGGGGTTGAGATTGTTTTTTGAGTTGTTTGACATCTTCGAAAAGCTCGGGGAGTTTTCGCATATAAACCTCGGTGCGCTGCTCCTCGCGGATGGGGCGGGCGTGGTAGCCAGCGACCATGGCGCGGGAGGGGACATCTTTGGAAACGCCGGCTTGGGCGCAGAGGATAGCGCCGTCGCCGATGCTGATGTGTCCGACAGCGCCGACTTGTCCAGCTACGATTACGCGTTGACCGATACGGGTGCTGCCGCTGATGCCAACCTGCGAGGCGATGAGAGTGTTGCGTCCGACCACGACATTGTGGGCGATCTGGACGAGGTTATCAATTTTGACCCCTTCTTGGATCCAAGTCTGGCCAAAGCGGGCGCGGTCCACGGTGGTATTGGCGCCGATTTCGACACGGTCGTCAATGCGGACAATGCCAGTCTGCGGGATTTTTTGAGCGTTTTCGGAAGTGATGTCGAAGCCGAAACCGTCAGCGCCGATGATAGCGCCGGGGTGGAGGATCACATCGTTGCCGATGAGGCAACGGTCGCGCACGACCACTCCGGGGTAGAGCAGGCAGCGGGCACCGATCCGGGCTTCGTGTCCGACATAGACTTGGGGCATGAGCCGGGAGCCATCGCCGATGATGGCGCCAGATTCGACTACGGCGTGGGCACCGATGGAGACACCGGAACCCATGGAGACCCCCTCGCCGATGACAGCGGTGGGGTGGATTCCATCGGCATAGCGGAGTGGGGCGGGAGCAAAAAGAGAACAAATCGTAGCAAAGGCTACATCCGGGTTCTGCACGCGGATCAGGGAACAGTCGGGGTTGGGCCTGGGTTGGGTAGAGGTGACGATGATGGCACCCGCTTTAGAATCTGCCGCCTGCCGGGCATACTTGGAGTTGGCGAGAAAGGAGAGATGTTCCGGTGCAGCATCCTGAAGGCCTGCGACCCCGGTGATGGGGGTGTCAGCATTACCCTCGACCTCGCCCTGCACCAGCTCGGCAAGCTCTCTGACTGTCTTGTTCATCATCTCGTGAGACTATGCGAAAAAAAGAGGGTAGGGCACGAAAAATGCGCAAATTTCAAAAAAACGAACGCGGACGAGAGGCGTGGGTGGGGGTCAGCCTGTTTTACGGGCGGTGTAAAAATTGAGGCAGAGAGAGCCTACTACGATGAAAAGCAGCACAGCCATACCGGCGAGGAGGCCGCCAGCGGTGATGCGGTAGTCATTGAGCCTCGGGTTATCGGGCCAGACGGAGGCTGCGAATTGGAAGGCTTGGTAAGTGTTTTTGAAGCGCATGGCTTTGAGGTCGTTGAAAGCGATGTCCACGGCCCAGTTGGACGCAGTTTGGAGAGTGAATTCTTCGAGGAACAATTTTTGGGAGATCTCACGCGTGAAGGCTAGGCATTCGCTAGCAGTGGAGAAATCGTGGGCGAGGATTTCCACGCCGATATGTTTCAGGTTTTCGGCAAACACCTCTTTGATGTCGGGATTGTCGGGCCGGAGGGCGTAGGCAGTTAAGAGAGCCTTATTCGCAGACTCCATGCTGTGCTTATCTTTGGCGGCCCGAGCAGCATTGGCAGCAGCGGCGGAGAGCATTTTTTTGAACTCGGGAGTGGTGGCAAATTCTTCAGGCGAGGCAGCGGCGAGCGCTATTTTTTCGAGGAGTCTCTCAGGGTCGCTCTCGGAGGAGATGGCGGCGAGAGCCTCTGAGCATTTACGAGCGAGATCGGCGGCTTTTTCTTGAGCTAGGCGGTCCATTTCCTCCTGCTGTTTGCGGGCTATATCTTCAGGGGAGGTGGCAGGCTCTTCCCGTGAGGGGGGAGTGGCGGGTTTGAGCGCCTCGTAGGCGACACGCATGGATTCGGGGAGTTGGTCGTAGGGAATCTTGGAGGTGCCCGAACTGGTCATCACCACGATGCCTTCGGGCGTGATGCGGGTCACGGTGCAAGCCTCGAAGCTGCGTCCGTCGAGGGTGACAAAAGGTGCGGCGCTCTTGAGATCTGTCGGCACCGGGGCGTTGAGGGCAGGGGTTTGAGCCTGGGCGTTCCATCCCGTCGCGCAGCAGAGGGTGATCCCTAAGAGCAGATGTCTCAATATGTGGCGTGGCGCATCCATGTCTTGAGGCACTCTGGCAGGATATTTATTGGAGATCAATCCAGAAAAGAGAGGGGAGCCCTGTCCAGTGTCACAGCTTTTTCTGGTCAAATCAGAGACTCTCGACTAAGCAGAGGCGACGATGGAACCATTTCAGTCCATATCAGTTTGGGTGCAGAGAGGCGATTACAACAGGCCGATGTTGAGCCGACCCCAGCACATGATGCTCGAGGACAAGATGCGGGACTATCTAGAACTCATAGACCCGATTTATGTGTTGCCGGTTACGGTAGAGCTGTTGACCTGTGGAAAAGTCCGCGTGGATTTCACGGATTACTTCGAAAGGATCGAGCTACAAGACCGCTCGGCAGTAATGGATATGACCCAAGCGACAGCCTATTTCGAAGCTACGCTGAAACGGATTCGGTCTTCTGCTCCAGCAACTGGAGAATCCGAAGCCGCTGGATTGAGCACCACCCAAGCGATAGTGATCGAGAACACGCCTCCACCAGCAAACTGAGGTGGGTGGCGAGGGGTTGAGAACCAGTAGTTATTTATTGGCCCACTTTTTGATCGGGCGCTGCATCACGCCACCCAATTCGTAGAGCCGTTTTTTGTCGTGAACCATCTCGGCGCGGGTGAGGCCGGTGAACAGGTAATCTTTGCGCAAGAAAATGGCTTCCTCGGGGCAGACCTCCTCGCACATGCCGCAGTAGATGCAGCGGATCATGTCAATTTTGAACTCGCGTGGGGCTTTTTCGATTTTCGCATTGGAGCTGTCGGGGGCGATGGAACCGGGTGTGATGCGGATGGCCTTCGGCGGGCAGACGAATTCACAGAGCTGGCAGGAGACGCATTTCTCGCGGCCATCCTCGTCTTTGACCAGAGTGGGCGCTCCGCGGTAGCCGTCTTTGACCTCCCATTTTTCCTCTGGGAAATAGAGGGTGACGCGCTTGTCGCGGTTGCCCGTGATGACGGCCACGAGGGTGCGGCTAAAATATTTCCAAGTGATCCTGATTCCAGTCAGCAGAGCTGGAAAAAAGAGCTTCTCGGCCAGCGATAAATTGGGTCGGGCAACAACCATGAATGGATAGATAGCGGGGATTTTGGCGGGTGCAACGCTTTTGAGGGGGGGGTCACTCAGCCCGGTTGCGCGCCTTCTCCTTTTTCTCCTCCATCTCCTCGGTCAGGACGGCGACATTGTTGGCGAGCTGGGCTTTGAGAGCGTCGGCGGTATCGGTGTCCCGAGCCATTTGAGCTAAACGGATTTGTGGTTCGATCAGGGTGCGGCGCTCGGCGATCTTGGATTGGTAGAGGGAATCGAGTTCGGCGAGTTCGGCTTTTTTGGCGTCGGAAATTTTCGGGGCGGCACCGCCGAATTTCTCCATAGCGATTTCGTAGGCAGATTTCATGAGTGGTATTTTAACTGGCTCGAGTCTAGGAAGCCACAGATAATTTTGCGGCTGTTTAGCGGGGGGATATAGGATGGCGTGGCGTCGGTGCGTGTTGCATAATCCAGGTTGAAGCCTGCTCAAGATCGGGTAGAAAGTAAGCGAGAAATATGGCAGAAAATTCTAGGACAAGCGAGAGTATGAACGAGATCAAACAGGTGATCAAATCAGTCGCCCTTGCTGGGGTGGCTCTGGCTTTGGCGTGGTTGGGTGCAGACGGTGTGGGCGCTCTTTGGCAGCGGGAGCGGGCACCCTCGGGTGGAACTTATTTTGCTGAAGCCGTCCGGTTGCCCGTGCCGATTTACGCGCAGGCAGATGCGCGTTGGGGGTTGGATTTGCTTGGGCCGACAGGGGCTCCTCTGGCGGCAGAAGGGTGCGCCGTCGCCTCTGCTGCCATGTCATTGACAGCGCTGGGGTGCGAGATTGATCCGGGGAAACTCAATGCTGTGCTCCAAGAGAATGGTGGGTTTACGCAGCGTGGCTGGTTGCACTGGCACAAGGCGGCAGAAGTGACTGGTGGGAAAATACGCCATCTCTACGAGGGTCCGGCGAATTATGGGTTCATGGACACCAATCTGCTCCGGGGTCACCCTATTATCGTGCGGGTGCGGCTCAAGGGACATCGGTTGACCCATTTTGTCGTAGTGGCCGGGAAGAAGGGGTATGAATATTTGGTGTGCGATCCGGGATTGCGTGGGGCACGCGGACTCTATCCTCTCAGCGAATTGGGCGTGCCGATCCAAGCAGTGCGTTCGTATGCGGCTGTGCAGAAACAACCCTGACCGCATGGCGAACGCTCGAACTTATTGGCTTTTGCTGGCGAGTGCGCTCGTGGCACTGGATCCGCCGCAGGCTGGTGCCGAGTTGCGGACGCCTCCGAAAGATCTGGCACTTGCAGCAGTGAGTGGGGCGGTGTCCGTCGAGCCCGGAGGGACGACGACGGTGACCCTCCAGCTTTTAGATGAGAGGAAAAAAGGGGTGTTTGGCGGCAAGAAAGAATTTGATTTTTCCATCGTGCAACAGCCATTGGCTGGCCGGATAGAATCGTTGCAACAGATGTCGCGCACGGAGCGGGTGGATGAGGCTATGGCCGTCTATTCGGTAGATCCGCATACGACAGCGGTGGAAGATCAGTTTGAGTTTGAGGCGCGGGAGCGGGGGAGTCATGCGACAGTGACGGGCACGATGCACATCACGATACTGCGTCCCAAGCTGGAGCTAAGACCCGAAGTGCTGGTGGATTTTGGCGAGGTCTATTCTGGGACTCGCGGGAGAGCCACGGTCCGTGCAACCAACCGCGGCAACGCCTTGCTGAGCGCGCGGGTGAGCGTGGAAGGGCCGTTCGAACTGCTGGGTCAAGGGTTGCTCGCTCTCGCCCCCGGGGAGTCCAAAGAGATACCCGTGCTCGCAGTGCCGTTGGGGGAGGGGATCGCCGAAGGGACATTGTGGTTTGGAGGTTCGGTGCAAGCTTCGCTCAAGCTGGTGGCTGCAAGTGCGAGACCCTACTATGTGTCACCTGGCAAACTTGTCTTTGACCGCGCTATCTCCGGGCAGAGGCAGGATAAAATGGTGGAGATACAGAACCGCACCAAGAGCACGCTCAAGGTGACGGCGAAGGCGTCGCCCCCCTTTGCCGTGAGGCAGGAGACGCTGATGGTGATGCCTTCCTCCGTGAGTGCTATCCCGGTGTCGTGCGTGCCACCGCAGACTGGGGAAATCCGTGGACAGCTTGAACTCGAAGCCGCTGGGATACGCTCGCCAGTAGAGCTGCTGGCGGTGGTGCGAGAGCGTCCGCCAGGCCCGGCAAAACTGGAGGTCGCGGGAGCCCCGTTCCTCGAGTTTGGATCATGTCGAATCGGTGGGGTAGAAAGCGTGCGGGGCATGGAAATACGGAATAGCGGGGAGACAGCGTGGTCGGGTGCTGTGCGGGTGGAGGGGTCGTTTGTTGTGGCTCGCCGTGAACTGGAAATTGCACCTGGTGCAGCGGTGTGGCTCGAGGTTGTGTGTCGCCCTGTTCAAGCGGGCACTTGTGATGGAGCGGTGCTGCTCGGAGATGCGCTGAAAATTTCGCTGAGTGCAGACGCGCACCCTGCCCATGAGGTGCTAAAACCGGAGGTATCAAAACCGGTTCCTAGCAGAGTGGTGGAATCACCGCAGGCCGTGCCGAAGCACGAGCAAGAAAAGCTCGTAGTCGAGTCATTCCCCCCAAACGACACCGGCCAACTGCGTCTGCCATTTTTTCGCGTGGAACCCGATCATCGCCGCCAGACTGCCGCCGTGCGGTGGCGTCCGGTTGAACTGCATGATCCCTCGCGGTTTCACCTCATGACCCGCAAGACCCGACCTGCCTCTACTGGCACAGCGTTATTGGAGGAGTATTGGGAAGAGGTGCCGGATGTCGTCTGCACCAAGAGGAGCGATGGACTATACGAATTTGCGGTGGATCGTTTGCGGCCTGATTGGGGATATACCTTTGCTATCTCATTGCGTGGGACGGATGGGCTGGAGCAGGCTCGCAGCGAGAGGTTTCAAGCGGGCGTGATCAGCGTTCGTGAAGAGGATGGTTGGGAAGCGTGGCTCTACGGCATGGCCGCGGTGGCTGCCCTCGGATTGGGTGGATATGTATTTTGGAATTTCAATCGTTGGTTTGGTCCTTCACTCTGAGAGCCTATGGACTATATGGATCAAGCAACGGTAGAGAAGGTGATCAAGAGCGGAGTGGTTCTTGCGGTGGCACTCTCCCTCTTTTTTGGGTCGCGCGGCACAATAAAAATAGTGGCGCAGTGGATCAAGCTGCCCGTGTTGGCTCTGACGCCGGTCAGGTTGGTGATCCGTTATTCCATACTGTTTTTTGCGTTGGTGGTATTGCTGGAGCTGTGGGGATTTGGGTTAGACGCCGTGTTGTCCATAATCGGAACCGTGTTGGGGGTTTTAGCGGTTGCCTTTATGGCCTTCTGGAGTTTGTTGAGCAATCTGCTGTGCGCATTCGTGCTGGTGATATTCAAGCCGTTTTCGGTGGGGGACCAGGTGGAGGTATCTGGTGCTGATGGAGTCAAGGGCACGGTGGTGGATCTGAGCCTGCTCTTCGTGACGCTCGAAACGGAGCCGGGAGAGACGGCGCTGGTGCCGAACAATTTCTTTTTCCAACGCACCATCAAACGCAAGCAGGGCTCGGCGACGGTCAGTTTAGAAGATCATTTCCACCGCGACCCCCCGCTGTCTGACAAGCGGACACCCTAACCAAAGCATGCAGGTTTTGCCCATGGCAAAGGCTTGACGGAAGCAGTTGTATTCCTGCACAAGGTTGCCCCGTGAGACAAAACCGATGAGAGTAGTATGGAGCCAGTCGGCTCACTGGCTTGGCCCGGCAGCCGCCATGGTGAGCGCGTTACTGTTTCTGTCTTCGTATTATCCCGTGGGCGCTAGTTCACTGGGCTGGTTATTTCTCGTTCCCCTCCTGCTGGCGATGCGCGCAGGTTTTGTAGGTTGGCGCACAGCATGGTTGGGCGGAGCTGTGGTGTGGGGTGGATCCATGTGGTGGCTTGGTTATGTCACACCGGTGGGAGCGGCCTTGCTCTTGGTGATGATGGGTGGCACTTGGGTCTTGTGGTTCGTGGTAGCGCAGCCCGTGCTGCGCATGGCACCCAGCACCCGGTCGCGGGATAATATCGCGGTGTCTGCCGCACTGGCTACGCTGTGGGTAGGAGTGGAAGGCGTGTGCCAGTGGATTTTTGGTGGTCTGCCGTGGAATCCGGTTGCGGTATCGCAGACGGAGAATCTGGCTATTTTGCAGCTAGCCTCTCTGGGCGGCACGGCGCTGGTGTCGTGGCTCATGGTATTCGTCAATGGCATAGTAGCCCTGAGCCTCGTGCGGCTCTGGCGCGAAATATCTAACGCCCAAAAACTCAAGCCGCATCTGGATTTCAGCCTGACCATGGCATTGCTCGGCGGAGCTTTTCTCTTTGGAGTCGGGCGCGTGTGGGAGAAGGTGGAGGCTACGGAGCCCAAGGCAGAGCTGCGCTTTGCGGCTTTACAAGGGAATATACCGCAGGATGAAAAGTTCGACTTTGCGGCATCGCAGGCGGCGTTGGATAAATACGCTGGCATGACCCGGTTTGCAGCCGAAGCCAAGCCGAGTCTGATTCTCTGGCCCGAGACCGCCACGGGTGCCACGATGTTCCAAGACCGGGTTTTCACGCAGACCATAGCTGAGCTGAGTCGGGAGGCGGGGTATTCTCTTCTCCTCGGGGTGGTGGATTACGATGGAGAATCCTATTACAATGCCGCGATGCTCTTTGGCCCGAAAGAAACGGGTTATACCACTTACCACAAACAGCGGCTCATCCCGTTCGGCGAGTTTTTACCAGGCCGTGCGCTGGCTCCGTGGCTTGCGAGATTTTTTCCATTGCCGCTCGACTACCAAGCGGGATCTGCTGGCGAGGGGCTCCTGCCCTTGGTGGTGGAAGGCAGGCCGGTGCCGGTTGGGGTGCTCATCTGTTTTGAAGATCTATTCGCCGAGCGGGCGCGTCAGAGGGCGCTCTCTGGGGCTCTGGTTCTGGTGAATCTCACGAACGATGGATGGTTCCGAGACTCTCCGGCGGCATGGCAACACGCACGGCACGCGGTGTTTCGGGCGGTGGAGACGGGGTTGCCGCTGATCCGGTGCACGAATACGGGGGTGACCTGCCAGATAGACCGCTACGGGCGGATGCGGGAAGTGCTGGTAGATGCCGGTGGAAAAGTGATCGGGGCAGAAGGCTTCTTGGCGGCTTCTGCGGAAATCCGGTTAGACCCACCTAGGACATTCTATGTCCTAGGTGGATGGCTATTCTCGCTGGCCTGCCAAGTCATACTGGGTTTGGGGCTTGTTATGGTTGTCGTGAGATGGTGGTGCGGAGGGCGTGCCGTGCAGGTGAGCTAGGTGGTGCTTCGGAGGCTATCGCCCTCTTGCCATTCTGGTTTGAGCTGCACTTTCCACGGTGTTTCTGGGAGCCCTTTTTCTTGGTGGCGCACTAGCATGTCCATGAGTTCGACTGCGCTGTCGCAGACTTTGTCGAGGTGCTCTTTCACGCCGGATCTGGTTCCTTGAGAACCCGGGCGAATAGAGTAGCCGGCCAATCTCGCATAACCGATATCCTGCGGTATGCTATAGCCTGCATGGGTCAGCCACCAGTGGGGGCCGTCATGGAAAGCGATGACGGCGTCAGGCCGGTATTCCTTGACCCAGCCGAGGAAAGCTTGGTCGTCATCCATGGTGCAGAGGAGTGGTGGAATGCGGTCGGGCTCGGGTAGTTCGGTGATGAGTCCACAGGCAGTGTGGAAGCGGCGAATATCGTCTTCGAGAGGGCTGTTGTGGCGGAAGGGGGCTATGCCGATCCTAGTATAACCCTTGGCCTTGACCTGCTGCCATGCCATTCTGAGAGACAAGACAACATCGGGGTGGACATGGTGCCACGGGTAGAGAACTCCGCCGCCGATGCCGACCACGCTGTAATCCGACCAGTCCATGGAAGTGAGCGTTTATTCAAAAGGGGTGGGGCCAATAAACACTCCATGCGCACCCTGTTCATTGAGGGCGTCTTGCAACTGCTCGTTATGAGCGTAATCCTCTCTGCGGAGCGGGAAGAGCTGATATCCTTTGGGAGCAGTGCGTTCGAGGAGTAAGGCAGACAGTTCGGAGTTGAGGTGCTGCCAGTATTCGCAATCGTGAAAAATGAATGCCAAGTTGCAGAGACCTGAGACAGAGTTTTTGTATCTACGGGCGCCGAGGGAAGCCATGAGGGGATTAGGACGATATCCAAGATTTTCGGCAATACTTTCAATGCGTTGCCGTGTCTGAGCGTTGACTCTACGGAAACCCCGCAAAGCCATGGAGACGACAGTGACGGAAACCCCAGCCTCTTGAGCGATCATTCTGAGTGTAACACGCTGACCCATAATATCATTACTCTCTCTAATTTATTGAAATTGACCTCGAGAAAATATCAGTCGGGGCTGAGTAAATCCATTAAAAAGAAAATAATACTACAATGAGATAAGTGCTGGATCGAGGATGGGAAGTGTTTCCCCAACGAGATAGAGAGAGCCGGCTACCAAGAACGGGTTGGGTGCAGGGGTTTCCAGAGCCGAGGCAATAGAGGGGAAGGCGAGTGAAGGCAAATGCGGGGCTTGGTTTCTGCACAGCGCCAGCAACTCTCCGCACTCTCGTCCCCGGGAGCTGAGCACCGGAACGATGCGGAAACCTGAAGCTATGATCGCCAGGGTGTCCACGACAGCCGTCGCATCCTTGTCAGAGAGCATGCAGAAAATGATTTCAGCTTTTGTGCTGCCAAAACATTCGCGCCAAGTATCGGTCAGCGCTTGGGCTCCTGCCAGATTGTGGGCGCCATCCACCACGATCGTTTGAGCGTTGCGTTCGAATACTTGGAAGCGTCCAGTCCACTGTGCTTCGGCCATCCCTCGCTGGCGTGCCGAGTGCGGAATGGTCCATCCGGCATCCGATAGTGCCCGCAGCGTTTCCCATGCGGTGGCGGCGTTGGTGGCTTGGTGCGAGCCGGCGAAGTGGATGCGGAAAGAGTCGCCAGTGTAGGACACTGTTTGTCCTAGTCTCCCAATCTCGGTGCGTTTTAGGAGTGCTAGGTTCACGCGGCGTGGAGTGCTGCCTGCTATTGCGGCTTGGTGGAGGAGTATGGCTTCGGCCTCGGGCTGTTGCGGGGCAAAAACGGATGGGGCATTTTTCAGGATGCCCGCTTTTTCGGTGGCGATGTCGGACAAGGTGGGGCCGAGCCATTCGCTGTGGTCGTAGGAGATGGGGGTGATCACTGCGACCTCGGGCGAAACGATATTGGTTGCGTCGAGTCGTCCGCCCATCCCGGTTTCCCATACGACGATGTCGGTGTGCGCTTCTTGAAATTCCAACAGCGCCATGGCCGTGGCGGCCTCGAAGAAGGTGGGCTGGATCCCCGCGAGGGTCATTTCGCGCATAGTGGGCATGAGGCGTTGTGCCAACTCAACTTGTCGTTCGGGGGAGATAGGGCGGCGTTTCACCTGTATGCGTTCACCGAAATCCACGAGGTGGGGCGAGGTGTAGAGACCTGTTTTATAGCCCGCGTGTCGCAGCACGGACTCGATCATGGAGGCGGTGGAGCCTTTGCCGTTGGTGCCAGCCAAGTGAACAAAGCGCAAAGCACGCTCTGGGTTACCCAAGCGGGCAGAGAACTCGCGCATGGTGTCGAGTCCAGGGCGCATGCCGAAACGCCGCAGAGAAAACAGCTCAGCCAGTATAGCGTCTCTGTCCGCGGACATGTGGAGGGCTTGAGGGGGTTCCGGCAGCTCTATCGTGCTGGGGCGTGCAGGTAACGGAGGAAAGAGGCCAAGCTCTTTTTTAGCTGGTGGCGAGGCACGATCTTATCGAGCAGACCGCGCTCTAATAGAAATTCAGCCGTCTGGAAACCCTTGGGCAAATCTTGGTGGGTGGTCTCCTTGATAACGCGGGGGCCGGCGAAGCCGATCATGGCGCCGGGCTCGGCCACGATCAAATCGCCGAGGGTCGCATAGCTGGCGGAGACGCCGCCTGTAGTTGGGTCGAGCAGCACGGAAATATAGGGTAGCCCGGCCTCGGTGAGCGAGGCGAGAGAGCCGCTGATTTTAGCCATCTGCATGAGGCTGAAAGCACCCTCATGCATGCGCGCACCGCCCGAGGAAGAGAAGACGATGGCTGGGGTCTTGTTCTTGCGAGCCAGTTCGAGGGAGCGGGTGATTTTTTCGCCTGCCACTACGCCGAGGCTGCCGCCGAGGTAAGAGAAATCCATGACGGAGACCGAGACCCGAATGCCTTCGATGGCACCAGTGCCGCTGATCACCGATTCGGCAGAGCCTTTGGTGGCTCGCATTTTTTTGAGGCGATCCCCGTAGCCTGGGAAGTTGAGTCTGTCCACGGCCTGCATGGAGGTTTCGGTCTCGGCAAAAGTGCCTTCGTCCAATACCAGCGCCAGACGGGCGCGGGCGCTCAGGGGAAAGTGGTAGCTGCATTTCGGGCAGACGCGGAGGTTTTCCTCGAGCTGCTGGTTGTAGATGGTCTCACCGCAGGCGGGGCACTTGCTCCAGAGTCCCTCGGGAATTTCCATCTTGCGATGACGGTCACCTGCTGGGGTGCCAAAAGCCGGTTTTTTTCTAAAAAGTCCCATACTCGATCATCCTGTCAGAAGGTGTCAGGCCCTCGCCACACAGAGCGCGTCCACGCGGCGCGCGCCAGCTTGTTTCAATACCCTAGCGCACTCGTTGATCGTGCTGCCGGTCGTGAATACATCGTCCACCATGAGGAGGGCAGTGTCGCCGAGAGCATGGCCCTTTGCCAAGACAAAAGCACCCCGGACATTGGAACGGCGATCCTCCCGGTGGAGCTTGGCCTGCGCCTGCGTGGCCCGATCACGCCTGAGGCAGTCCCAGACTGGGACGCCTGTTCGCCGCGAGAGCAGGTGAGCGAGTTCGGCGGATTGGTTGAATTCCCGCCAGCGTTTACGCGATGTGTGCAGAGGCACAGGCACGAGTGCAGCGTGGGCGCTGGTGGAAAAGTATTGGAGCCAACCCTCGTTGAGCCAGTCCGCCAATCGGTGGCGCAGGTGGTATTCCTTGCCATACTTGAAGCGGTGGATGACCTCCTGCACGCCACCTTGGCTGGAATAAAAAGCCCGGGCCATATCGTAGTAGAGGGTCAGACCACCGCAATTCGAGCAGGTCCACTCGCCCTCTGCCACCCCGCCGACAGGTTGGGCGCAGCGCTGGCAGAAGGGCTCTTGCAACAGTCGCGTTTGCGTGGTGGGCGGCTCGGGAGGCAGCACCAGATCGAGCAGATTACCGAGAATTTTTTTGGCGGAGAACATGGTATAGATGAAAAAATAGTAGAGTCATCAGGACGGCGAGAGCATCTAGACCGAGGGTGAAATCCTTGGGCATCCATGGGGTCCAAGCCCCTTTGTCATAATCCAAGATAGCGGGGTAAGCCAACATGCCCAAGACTAATCCTGCATGTAGCCCCATGCATCCCCACACATGTCCCTGACGCTGTGACATCACGCCGAGCAGTGTGCCGAGCACCGTGAGCATCGCCCAGCGCCTGCCGGTGGTATCGAGCGTGAAGGCATATGAGACGGCATCGCGGGCGAACTCGAAGCCTGTCCAGGACCCTGCCTCGACCAGTTTATCGTAGCCCGGTGGATGGGTGAAATGCAGGGAGGCAAATACGAAAGCCTGCAAGATCACAGCGGTGGTCACGGGTATTTTCAGGCGCAGTTCGCGTATCAAGACACCCCGGAAGAGTGGTTCTTCAAAAAGCGGCACCACCAGCGCCGAGAGCAGTGCGGAAATAAGGCGTTGAGAGCGTAGTGGCGACTGCCATTCCCGTGCGCCGATCCAGAATTGTATCGTGAGGAGTGCCACGACGATGCCGAGTCCGAGCGCGGCGTTACTCGCGTAGCTGGTGCGGTTGTGATGCAAAGCTGTGATACCCCACGCCTCTGGTGTTGAGTAACCTTTGCCGGTGGCGACCCATGCGGAAATAGCCAGGCCGGACACGAGAAAAATCAAGTTCCAGACATCGTCAAAAGACTGGCCGGAGAGCCATGGTTGCAGTGGTCCGTGATGGCAGAGCTGGAAGGCGTGGGGAGCCAGCACGCACGCAGCAGCGGGAGCCGCCCAGAGCCACCGCCAGCTTCGCTCGTTCATGTCGGAGGACAGCACTTAGAGCAAGGACTGCAACACTTCGATGAAGCGGCGGTTCTGGCCCAGAGTGCCGACCGAGACGCGGATCCACTCGGGGAGTTTGTAGCCGTCCATCGCGCGGACGATGATGCCAGAGGCGAGGAATTTTTTGAACTTCTCGCGCCCGGCGCCGACGCGCACGAGGACGAAATTGGCGTGGGATGGGACGAATTCGAGGCCGAGCCGGGCGAATTCCCCCTGCAAATAAGCGCGCCCCTCATCCACTGTTTTCTTGGTGCGAGCCTGGTGCTCGTCGTCCAGCACACCAGCTACCGCCGCAGCTTGGGCGAGCGCGTTGGCATTAAAAGGTTGGCGGCTACGCTGGAGCCATTGGGCGATATGCGGTGGGGCAAACCCGTAGCCGATACGCAGACCAGCGAGGCCTTGGGCTTTGGAGAAAGTGCGCATGACCACCACATTTTTCTCCTCTCGCACATAGCGAAGTGTGTCGGCGGGGTTGTCCACGAATTCATAATAGGCCTCGTCAAAGACCGCGATGACCTGAGGTGGCAACGCCTCGACAAATGAGGCGATCTGATCGGAGGAGACTACAGTGCCTGTGGGGTTGTTCGGGTTGGCCACAAAGACCAGGCGGGTCTTGTCGGTGATCGCGGCGAGCATGGCAGGCAGATCATGGACAAAGCCTGGGTCGGGCACCTCCACGCAGCGGGCGCCAAAGAGGTTGGCCATGAGTTTATACACCACGAAAGCGTGGTCGGCCACGACGACCTCGGCACCGGGGTGCAAGAAAGAGTGGCCGAGGAACTCGATGATTTCGTTGGAGCCGTTGCCTAGCACGATGGAGGAAGCGGGCATGCCAGACTTCTTGGAGATGGCCTCGCGCAGGTAATAGCCGCCGCCGTCCGGGTAGAGGTGGACTGAGGCTAGGGCGCCCCGCATCGCCTCGAGCGCGCGCGGGGAGGGGCCGAGAGGGTTCTCGTTGGAAGCGAGCTTGATGATGGAGCCTGGATCGAGTCCGAGTTCACGGGCGGTTTCTTCGATCGGTTTTCCGGTCTCGTAAACTTCGAGGTCACGGAGCTGCGGGTTTACCAATTGTTCAATCGTCTGCATGGTGGCAACAACCTGCCTGCACTATTGAAGAAGCAAAGCAAAAACAGGCGTTCAGAGGGGGGGGAAGCGCGTTCTTAGGACGCGGAACTCGTTCAGCGGCGACGGCGGTGGTTGGGTCGGCTGTGGGTGACGGTGGTGGGCGTGATCGAGGGAGCTGGCCCGACGCCGCCTGCGGCTACATGGGCGAGCTGAGCCAGACTGTTGGCAGAGTGGCGGTAGGTGATACGGGCTTTGGTGAGATCGTAGGGACTGATATCCACTGTGACGGTATCGCCGGTCATGATTTTAATGAAGTGTTTACGCATGCGCCCAGAGAGGTGGGCGAGCAGCACATTGCCGTTCTCCAACTGCACGCGAAACATGGTCGCGGGGAGCACTTCGACTACTTTAGCTTGGACTTCTACGGCATCGGCCATGGGCTGCGCAGGTTGCAGGAATTGCAGAGGGTGACAACACAAAAATGAGGTGTGGGTGAAAAAAGAGATGGGTCAAAAGCATTTTGGCAGATAGTAAATATCCGTTAGTGTTGATTGGGTAGGTCTTTCGGAGCTACAGTTTGGAGAATAGAATTATGAAAAAAAGTGTTTGTGCCGTGCTGGTTTTGGTAGCTGGGTTAGTGGTGTGCGTATTCGTGGCAGGTGTTCAGGCCGCGCCTGTGAGCAGCTATACAGTGACAGAGACGATACGGGTCGAAAAACCACAAAACTTTGGAGTTAACTTTGAGTCTCCTGGATTTACGCCTTGGACCAGCTCTCGGTTTCAAAATATCTGGAACGATGGTTACTCCATGGAGCCCATCCTTTTTCGCCACAACGGGAGGGCGACTGGGGGTGGGGTAGATTATTTGGAGGACAAGAGTGGAGAACTTTGCGCTTTGAACCCACTCGACAAAAGCAAGTCTCCTGGCAGCGGTTACTGGGATCTCATGTGGGACGGTTTTTGGAACGGAGCGGAAATAGCTATTTATCGTGAGACGAAGGATTCAGTTCGATTACTGCGCCGCGAAAAGGTGAAACAATTTTGCGGAGGCAAAGAGTCCGAGCAAAAGATCTACTTGGATCAGCAGGGAGAGCCGATTGAAAAAGGCGACCTCTATGTTCTCACGATGGAAAGGGGGGACATCCCGACCGGTTCACTGAATCCGAAGGTGCGCAAACTAGCTAGTGGTCCTTTGGATAATGGAACGACCGAGAAGGCCTACAATGATACAGGAGTGGATATACCCTGGGTGATAGATCGCGAGACCTTTGCTCCTGAAAATGGAAGCACAGCCAGCCTCAAATTGACATTACCCGGTGCCGACGAAAAAGGGAGTCCCCGTGGCGTAGGACACCAATATCTTCGCTTTGGTGGCAAAGAGATCGCTTTCAATCAGGGCAAAGAGTATGTGTGCGAAGTCTGGCTCAAACAATCGGGTCTGACAGCTCCAGTATTGGTGCAGATAGGGGATCGCGGTGCTCGGGAGTTTTCAGTTGGAACGGGATGGGCGAAGTTCACTCTCGAACTCGATAATACGACGCCCATTACCGCCAAGGTTCCCTCACTATTTATTGGTTCCCGATCCGCGGGCACTCTCTGGGTGGATAACTTGGTCGTGTATGAAAAAGAGGTGCCTCCCTTTGCGCTCTATCCTAGCTGGGAGCAACCGCTGGTGGATTGGCACCCTGGGATCATCCGCTCGATGAACGGGCGTTTTCTCATGCATTTGGATGTGCAGTTGACCGAGGGTTATAATCGCAAGCTTATCTGGAGTGCCAGAGAGGGGCTCAATCAAGGTGGGGGTATCGGGCTCAAAACACACTTAGAGTTATGCAAAAAATCAGCGGCATCACCGTGGCTCATGACTTATGTGCTGCCCTCGTCAGAGGAGCTGGATCACTTGGTGGAATACTTGGGTGCCCCCGCGGATGTTGGGTATGGCAAGCTCCGTGCAGCCCATGGCCAGACACAGCCGTGGACCGAGGTTTTTGATAAAATCTATGTCGAGGTAGCCAATGAAATGTGGAACGGAATCTTTGCCCCGCAGGCTTTTCCCGGCGATCCCGAGCTGTGTGGAAAGCTGAGCAATTATGTTTTCCAGCGACTCAAGGAAAGTCCTTACAACGCGCGGAAAAACATCCTGGGTATGGCTCCTGGGTGGGCGCACTCCATTTACAAGCACAAAGACAAAACTACCGGTCTCTACAAAGACGATGCGCAACTCTGGACCTACAGGTGTGCCAAGGTTTGCTCGAGCATGGACGCACTGGCTACAGCTCCGAGCGGCTACATTGGCGGATGGGACGGTCAGACTGCCGTTGGCGGGAGTGATTCGGAGCTATTTCAGAGTAATCTACTTTACCCGGCTCAGGTCTTTGAGCCAAAGTTGCAGGAGATTGAGGATCTGAGAGCTGATATCCGGGCAAACCAAGGGAGAGAGTTTGAGATCATCAAATACGAAGCGGGGCCGGGGTATTCCTTGCCCAGCCCAGATAAACCGTTCCGAGAAGAGGAGGAGAAGGTTGGCAAGAGTTTGGCGCTGGCTATAGCGACCTTGGATAACTTCCTGTTTGTGATAGCCAATCGCGGAAACTCCAACTACTTCCTCTACACGCGGGGTAACAACTGGGCATCGCACTCACTCGGCATGGATCCCCACACGACTTGGTTGGCACTGTCGCTCCGCAACAAATACTGTCGCGGGAGTTTGCTACAGGTGGCTGAAGGCGTTCGTGCCTCTGTGGATGTCCCGGAGGTTCAGGCAGTCGGTCTCGATAACAAAGGAAACAGGAGCACAAACAGGCTTCAGGCTATCCCAGACTGTCCTCTCGTGCGACTCTATGTTTTCCGAGAGGGACGCCAGTATAGCTACATGGCTCTCAACAGAAGTTTTGCTGAATCGCAGGAAGTGGAGATCACTCTGCCCTACACGCCCAAGAGTGAATATACTGAATATCTCTTGAGCCATGCTGATCCCCGAGTGACCAATCGTGACTCACTCCAAGTCTCCATCGCCGAAGCTAACAAAAATGGTTTTTCCAAGAAATTCAAGTTTACCCTCCCGCCAGCCTCAGCATGTGTGTTGGTCAATGAGGCACAGTAAATCCTGCGCATCTGTTGGGAATGAAGTCGCGGAAAAAATTTAGGAAAAACTAGCGTATGGGCACCTGTAGGTCGAGCACGACCCGGAACCCGAGCTGGTGGCCGGAGGTTTCCGGTTTGTAGAGGCCGCGGTTGGTGAGGGCGATGATGCCCATGTCGCTATTGAGCCAGCAGGCACCTCGGGCAACGCGCTCTGGTTTTTTGGGAGCGATCCAGTCAGAGGTCCATTCCCATACATTGCCGCTCAGGTCGTAGATGCCGTAGGGGTTGGGAGGGAAGCTGCCCACGGGAGCGGTATGCGGGAAGCCATCTTCATATTTTTCGATGATCGTCCAGTCTTCGTGGACGCGCAGCACGCTCTCGTCGCAGTAGTTGCCGTAGAGTTTATTTTTGGGCGGGGGCCAGCCAGAGCCCCAAGGAAAAATGTAAATGAACTGGTGAAATTTTTTCTCTGGGGTCGAGCCTTGTTCGTCCATGAGCCCACACGCTTTGCTCCATTCCTCGTCTGTGGGGAGGCGATAGGTTTGTTTGGAAGAAATCAGGCCTTTGGCCCGTTCTTTGGCTGTGAGCCATTCGCAAAATTCTGCCGCCAAGAACCAGCTCACATTGACTGCCGGGTGGACGGTGGTCTGTTCGAACTCGGGCAGATACCAGTCGAGTTTTTTCTCGGTAACGAATGTGCCGAAATCTTGAACGCGGGTTTCCCAGATGCAGAAGAGAGTCGTGGTTTCCGCCACGGGCACCATGGGCATGCCAAGGGAATTGGTCCACGGGCGCTGGACGGAGGCGGCTAGCGGGCTGGAAGCGCTATTTTTCTGGGGGGTTTGGGCAGGGGAGATGGCGGCAAGGGTGCTCAGGAGGCAGACTGCGGCGAAGGTCGCACACGATTTCATACAGAGACACTATGCCACAGGAGCGGCATGAGTGCGAGGGAGTTTTTTCTCGGGGAGGCTGCGCGTTTAGCGGGTGCGTTGGCTCAGGTGCGAAAGCACCCAGCGTTCCACCTCGGCACTGCAGGAAGTCTCTTTTGGGAGGTGAAAAAAGCGGCGCAGGATATCCCAGCGCGGTTGAGGGTCAGGCAGCGGATCGGCCTTGAGGCTGTAGTCAAGTAGCAGGCGTTCGAACTCCTGTGGGCTCGGGACGAAGGTAGCACAGGCGGCTACGCTCGGGTCGGCAGGGTCGAGGACCAGATCATGCGAATCGCGACGGGCATCGCCCCAGTGCGGGAGGCAGAGCTTGGCACCGCTGAGGAGGGCTTCGAGGAGAGCGAGCGAGTTGAGACCCATGACCAAGCGGGATTGGGCGAGGATTTCGTGCAGGGGGGTGCCGATGACAATTTTGAGGCGGTGTTGGGGGGTGTCTTGGAGTGCGCGGACGACCTGTTTTTTGTCATCGCCGTTTTTGCATTTCACGATGAACTCCACCTCGGGATTGGTGTTGGCTGCGGAGGCGCGGGCGAAGGCGTGCAGGGTCTCGGTGAAAGAGCTTTCCACGACATAGCCTTTGGAAAAAGAGATGAGCGTGATGTAGTTGCGCCCGTGCTCGGCGAGTTTCACATCTCGCCAGACATCGAGGCGCGGCGGACCGGTGACCACGATTTTTTCTCTCGGACACGCGCCGGTTTCCGTGAGAGTGGGGATGGTGTAATCCCCGAACAGAGCTACGCCGTCGCCGTTGAATTTGAACCCGGCCCGCGTGTAGTCGCCGACCCGGAGATCTTTGAGCCAGCCGCTGACATAGTGTTCTTTGGAGAGAACGAGGAAGGGGACTCCGGCGTGGACACAGGCATTCTTGATCCCGTCTTCGAGGGCGTAATCCGTGTTGGCGGTCATGACCGCGTCGAAACGGATAGCCGAGCGCAGGCGCGCTAACATCTTTGCACCCCATGCATCGGTGAGTTTGCGTGCTGCGACTACATCGGGGTGCTGGCTGGCGCAGTAGAAAGTCTGGGCTTTTTCGATGGGCAATTTTTTCATGTCCACGAGGTCAGACTGCATGATGCTGATGTATTTGCTGCGGATCTCGATCCAGTTGATATTTGTCAAGCGGCGCAGTTGGGCGATGTCGCGGAAGAAGTGGGAACGGGAGAGGCAGAGCACGGTGGGGCGACCGGGTTTATAGCCCTGTTTCTCAGCGAAAAATGGGAGTAGCCAGACAGCCCAGGAGCGGAGGCCGCAGGCGATGAGGTTTTCGCAAAGAGTCTCGAGGTTCATAGATGACGCCCTGTTTGCAGGGAGAGAGCTTAGCGATCAAGCCCCTTTCGCATCAGAGTCAAATCTGTTCGCCGAGCGTGTTCTGCCCGTGGCGAATGTCTTCGGCTTTGGCGAGGAAATAGACTTCGTGGGCGATGTCTTTGGCGTGGTCGGCGATGCGCTCGAGGTTGCGGGCGACGAGGATGAGCTGGATACCGGCGGTGACGCGGTCGGGGTTGTTGGAGATTTTTTCGGCGATGCGGGCGAAGATTTCCTTGTTCATGGCATCTACGGCCTTGTCGCTGGCGATGAGTTCCCTCAGGGTTTCGCAGGAGCTGGAGACGAAACTTTTTAAGGCCTCGCGCAGCATGGTGAGGGCGAGGTTGGCCATCTGCTGGAAATCTTGGAGTGGCACGAAATAGGGTTCCCCGTTGAGATTGCGGGCGATGCGGGAGATAGAGACGGAGAGGTCGCCGATGCGTTCGAGGTTACCCGCGATTTTGGTGGCCATGAGGGCGAGGCGGAGATCTTGGGCGACGGGCCGGTGGCGGGCGAGGAAGACAACGACGCTTTCATCCACAACTTTTTCTAGGTGATCCAGCTCGGAGTCCTCGGCCTCGACATAGTCGGCGGCCTTGTCGTCGCGATCGGCGAGAGCCCTCATGGCGAAAGCCAAGTTTCGATCCGCGAGCGATCCCATCATCAAAACATTTTCCCTGATTTTAGCGATAGGATCTTCTAAAAGAGTGAATTGCGACATGGGCAAAAACAATGGAGATACAAAAATACTTCGCAAGACTTATTCAAAAAAACTTGTCTTTACTGTTTTGACACAAAGCAGTGTCAAGGGTGCCGGAGATTACGAGAGCTTGACGGGGTCGGAGAGTTCGGGGAAAGAGACGGTGAAGGTGGTGCCATCGCCGAGCGTGCTATCGCAGGAGATTTCTCCTCCCATGGCGTCCACATAGCGTTTGACGATGGCCAGTCCGAGGCCGGTGGAGGATTCGTTATTCGTGGGTCGGGCGCTGAGGCGGGCGAATTTTTTGAAGAGTTTGGCTTGGTCGTCAGGGCCGATACCTGGACCCCGGTCTGCCACAGACACGATGGCTTTCCCCTCGTGCCTGTAGTTTTCCAAAGAGATTTCCGAACCCAGCGGGGAGAACTTGATCGCGTTGGAAACGAGGTTCTCGAACACTTGGCGTAGTGCCATGAGGTCGCCTGTGACATAGCAGGAATCTCTGAAATTGTGTTTGATGCGGATGCTCTTGGCTTGGGCTTTCGGCGTCATGATTTCCAAGGTGTATTTGATCACATCAATGAGTGGTATGGGCGTGGTGGTCAGGGAGGCTTTACCGCTCTCAATGACCTGGATGCTGAGGAGGTTGTTGAGGAGACCGACGGCGTGGTTGGTGGAGGCGACGATGCGTTCCGCGAAGTCCACGGCTTTATCGCGAGCCATGCCATTGGCGATCAATTCGGCGAGGCCGAGAACACTGCACAGGGGGTTGCGCAGATCGTGGGCGACAATGGAGAGAATCTCATTTTTTTCGGCCACGGTTTCCATGAGCGAGGAGTTGATTTCTTGCAGTTCAGCGTGGGCTTGGTGGAGTTCTTCTTCCATCCGTTTGCGTGGGGTGATGTCCTCCTTGACGGCCACGAAATGCGTGATGTGGCCGCGATTATTAAACATGGGAGTGATCGAGGCCATCTCCCAGAAGATGGAGCCATTTTTTTTGCGATTCTCGAATTCCCCTTTCCAAGGCTTGCCCTCTATCAGAGTTTTCCAGAGGTCTTCGTAATAACTTTTTGGTGTGTTGCCTGAACGCAGCAAGTTTGGTTTTTTACCAAGGATCTCCTCTGGGGTAAATCCGGTGACCTCAGTGAAACGGGGGTTCACATATTCGATGACCCCTTCTTTGTCGGTAATCACCACAGTCGTGGCACACTGTTTGACGACCTCGGAGAGTTGGCGGAGGTGTTGTAGGGAGGCGATTTCACTGGTGACATCTTCGATGCAGTCGAGGAGATATTCGGTGTTGTCCAACATCACGGAGGAGGTGTCCCGTTTCACGCAGCGGTGCGAGCCGTCGGGCATTTTGAGATGGAGCACGGTTCCTGAAGCACTCGGGTGGAGACCTCCTGTGCAGCAGGGATCCCCAGTGGGTGTAGTGAAAAAACTGCAGACATTATGTCCTCTGAGTTGATCCAATGGGCGCTCCATGATTTGCAGGGCTATTTGATTGGCGTGGAGGATATGGCGTGTCTGTCTGTCTAGGATGAGGATGCCCTTGGAGATGGCGTTGATCAGTTTGGGATGGTAGGGTGGGGCTGTTTCCCGGCTTTTGAGAACGAGGGAAAAAGCCAGCGGAGCAGATAGGACGCAACCCAAGAGAGCGAGAACAAAAATCCACGGGGGAGGTGTGCCGCCGAGTATGATAGCCAAGATCGAAGAGGAAGCGACGAGAAAGCAGCCAACGATGAAGGCGCTCGCCATGATCTGGTCTCGCTGTTTACTAGCGGCGTTGGTATCCATCGTGTTTTGGTTGGAGACTGGGCTCCTTGGGTTCTTTTTACTGCAAAAATGACATCGGTCAAATGCTGTTCTATCCTCTTGTCTCAAGGGCGGTGAAGCTAGATAGTGACTCCATGCAAGGCACACAGCCATACCAGAGTTCTGTGACTATAGGAAATCTGTTCTTGGAGTCGAATCTTTTTCTCTCGCCTTTGGCGGGTTATACCACGCTGCCCTTCCGGTTGCTGGTGCGAGAGATAGGCGGGGTGGGTCTGTGCACGACGGATCTGGTGAACGCCAGATCGCTGCTGGAGAAAAATCGCAAGGCGTTGAAACTGGTGGAAACGAGGCCGCAGGACACGCCGCTGGCAGTGCAAATCTTTGGCAGCAAACCTGAGGAAATGCGCGAGGCGGCCAAGGTCATCGAGGCCGGAGGATTTGCTGCGGTGGATATCAATATGGGCTGCCCTGTGCCCAAGGTCTGCAAGGTAGGGGGTGGATCGGCGATGATGAAGGACACCGCCGCCACAGCGGCTCTAGTCCAGGGAGTGGTTGAAGCGGTCTCGATACCTGTGACCTGCAAGATGCGCTTGGGCTGGGATGCGTCCAATATAACGGCTCCCGACTTGGCCAAAGCTTTAGCTGATGTGGGAGTCTCGGCGATTTGTGTGCATGGGCGCACGAGGGATCAAGGCTTTGCAGGAGGGGTTAACCTCGAGGGTATCCGTGCTGTGGTCGAGGCTGTGCCTAGCTTGCCCGTCATCGGCAACGGTGATGTAACGACTGCGCTGGCGGCAGCCACCATGCTCGAACAGACAGGGTGCGCAGGAGTCAGTATAGGGCGCGGGGCTTTTTATAACCCGTGGATTTTTTTGGAAATAGCCGATTGGATGGCTCGAGGGGTTGTCCGTCAGGCACCTTCGGATGAGGATCGTTTTGGGGCTATGCGGCGGCACTTGCATCTGATGGCAGAGGTGTTCGGAGAGCAGGCTGGGTGTCTACAGTTCCGAAAAATTGCTCCGTGGTTTGTGCGCATGCTCGGGCCGACTCACGAGTTCAACCGCCGCATTCACACACTAGTCAGCCTGACTCAGTTCGAGGAGATCTTGGAGGATTATAAAAAGTGGCGGGCGCAGTTTCTCGATGCAGATGGCAAGCTGATGCCGCGTTACCGTCCGGCGCCCGCCGGGGGAGTATTTGTCGGGGCAGGAGAGGCTGGGAGCCCCGCGGCCATTGCTGTGCCAAAGGGAGCTGTTGATTATTGGTAGGAATATGTAAAGTCGTCCCGCCTGTGTTGCTGTGCCGCAATGGAAATGCACGGAGACACGCAAAATTTGACGCATGGAAAATGGAATTTTAGACCCTGTTGTATTGTTGTTTTTTCTCGGCCTTATCTCGGGGCTGGCCAAGACGGACTTGAAGTTTCCACGAGAAGCGACCGAGCTGTTGAGCCTCTACTTGTTGCTGGCTCTCGGAGTGCAGTCGGGTATTGGTCTGCGCGGGGGAGGGATGGAGGGTTTTGGCATGCCATCGCTTGGTGTCATAGCGCTGGGTCTGGTGGTTCCCTATGCCTCCTATCATCTTCTGCACAAGTGGGGCGGTTTCTCCGGGGTGGATTCGGCGGCTATCGCAGTGCATTATGGGTCGGTGAGCGCGGTCACTTTTGCCGTGGCACAGCATGTTTTAGAAAGACTGGGAGTGGTGAGCGAGCCTTTCATGCCCGTGCTCATGATCCTGTTAGGAGCCGTGGCGATCTCTGCCGGGCTGGGGGTGGCTAGGCTGGAGCATGCGACCGAGAATATCCATGTCTGGGCTGCTCTCCGCGAAGTGTTGCTGGGCAAGGGGCTGTTGCTCTTGCTCGGTGGCATGGCCATTGGTTGGGTGAACGGGCTTGGCCGCATCCCGTCGGTAGATTTGCTTTTCGTGGGGGCATTCAAGGGAGCGTTGGCGCTTTACATGCTGGGCATGGGCTCTCTAGCCGCCGAGAACTTGCGCTCCCTGCGCACGGCGGGTTGGTTCTTGGTGGCGTTTGCTATTTGGTTGCCTTGGGTGGCTGGCGTCACTGGTATTGTGGTAGGCAGGCTCTGCGGCTTGGAACTCGGTGGTGGAATCTTGCTCGGGGTGCTCGCCTCGAGTGCCTCGCATATAGCGGCTCCAGCCGCGATTCGGGTAGCGTTGCCGGAGGCATCTCCCTCCAATAGTTTGGTGCCTACTATCGGCATTACTTTTTCATTCAATGTGCTGATCGGGATACCGCTCTACTGCAAGGCGGGAGAACTGATTTACGGGCTGTTCCGGTGAAACGCATACATTGCGCCAAAGTCCGTGATCAGTTATGGGTTTTCCTGTGTATTTGCTAGCGCCTGCTGTGGCTGCTGCGCTTTATGCGCTGGGTTCACTCGGCCTCAAAAAAGCGATGGACTCAGGAGTCGAGGAAGCCAAGACCAACGCCTTCTCTAACTATGCCATGGTGGCTTGGTCACTGCCGTTACTGTTCTTCTTGCCCGGCAGATATGATGGGTCAGCTCTGGCCGGAGCAGCAGGTGCTGGAGTGGCATTGTTTTTAGGCCGTATTTTTTCGGTGAAAGCCCTGCAAACGGGAGACCTCTCGCTGGTGACCCCCATCCTTGCGGCCAAGACGATTCTCGTGGCCTTCCTTTCTCTCATTTTCAAATCAGGGCACATTTCTTGGAGATTGCTCGTAGCGGCTGCGATGACTAGCTTGGCTGTAGCACTGCTGCAGAGGGGGCCTGCCGAGACTCGTGGTGTCCGGCGCTCGGCAGTGCTTTACGCGCTCTTGGCCAGTCTCCTGTTTGCCGGGACAGATGTCTTGACCCAGACCTTTGCCAGGCAGATGGGAGTGGGCTGGTTTCAGCCAATCCTTTTCGGAACTACGGCTTTGCTCACACCGTTGCTGGTGAGAAATCCTATTCCTGCACGGGGGCTCCCCCCCTTGGCGTGGGGCTCGTGCACCATGGGTTTTCAGACATCGCTCATGATATTGACCATAGACCTGACGGGACAGGCCACTCTGGTGAATATAGTCTATTCAACGCGTTCAATCTGATCCGTGGTCGTGGATAAATGGGCTGGCAATCCCGATGCGGCGAGTTACCTCTGGCCACGCGCTTCAGGAGCCTTGTTGCTCATGGCTGCAATCGCTGTGGCAGTTTGGCGCTGAACTGGCAGAGCCAAGAGTTGCACAATGCTGGAATAGCTCTAGGAACTCTCCCATGGATACTCTTTACTCTTGGCTTTTATTGATTCACGGATGGAGCCGCTGGCTGGTTTTACTCGCTGCGGTTGGGGCTCTCGTGGCGCTGGTGATCGCTTGGAGAAAGGGGTGGGACTTCTCCTCTCTGGGAGGGAAGGCGGCAAGGATCTATGTCGTGTTGTTGGATGTTCAAGTAACCCTCGGACTCGCGCTCGCCGCGTGTAGCCCTGTCATCAGGACGGCTCTGTCTGACATGGGTGCCACGATGAAAACCAAAGAGCTGCGATTCTTCACGGTGGAGCATCTGCTCCTCATGCTGCTAGCTGTGGCCGCTGCGCATATTGGACTCGTCCGAGCCAGACGGGCTACCCAAGCTATGGCAGCACACAAAACAGCTTTGTATGGCACTCTGCTTTCTCTCGCACTGATCATCGCGGGAATCCCGTGGTGGCGTCCGTGGCTGCGGTGAGGGTGGCTCAAACAAACCCTTGGCGTTTTGCTTCCCTCCCGGCTGAAGCTGTGCTATACCACAGAGCATGGCAGTCAACCGTTTGGATAGAGTTAACGAAGTCTTGCGTCGCGAGTTGGGCACCCTACTGCCCAAGCGGCTCCAGCTCCTCGATCTTATCGTCACTGTAGTGGATGTGACTGTTTCTGCGGATCTCAAACATGCGGATGTTTATCTGAGTATCCTAGGAGCCACCCCGGCAGACGAAGCTTTTGTCATGGGAAAAATTTTCTCGGCGCGATCTGACATCCAGGCCATGATAGGCAAGCGGGTGCCCATGAAATTCACCCCCAGACTCCACTTCAAACTCGATCACACCACAGAGAAAGCGACACAGATGGTGCAACTCCTCGACGAAATCGAAGAAGAAGATCGTAAGAGACCAGATCATCAGTAGGCCATGAGCTCTGTTGGTGTTGGTTTAA
>DYRQ01000018.1 GCA_020718645.1 Verrucomicrobium spinosum | reverse complement strand
TTAGCTCTGCATCAGTAGAAAACATGGTGTCTAATGCAAAATCTGGGATAAATCATTTCCCAGTTCAGAATTTAGGTCGCACAGGGAGGCGTGCAGCCAAGGCGTCCAGCAGTGCCGTGTAACTGATCGGTTTACTGAGGACTTCATTTTCGATGTCCATTTCTTGGATGAAATTTTGGTAGCGTTCGATTTGCGTGGCGGCGCTGGCGACCAAGATAGGGATATTCGCAGTCCCCGAATCTTTTTTGAGTGCCCGGATGGCATCGGCTCCATCCATGATCGGCATTTTGAGATCCATAATGACCAAGTTTGGCTGTCGTCGCCGGGCAAACTCCACCGCATCGAGGCCATTGCCAGCTTCGATGATTTCAAACGGATGGCGTTTGAGGAAAGTGCGGAGCACTACGCGATTGAGCGGTTCGTCGTCAACGATCAGGATCGTGGCCGGGAGGAATTTAGGCTCGGGAGGGGGTGTGGGCTGGACGGTCGGTGTAGAGGCGGCGGACACAGAAATCCTGGGCAGCTTGAGTGTGAATTCGGAGCCTTCGCCCAGAGTGCTGGCCAGCGTGACATCGCCACCCATGAGTCTAGCCAACCGTCTGCATATCGTGAGGCCAAGACCAGTGCCTCCGTAGATGGCTGTATCTTGCTTGTCGCGCTGGACAAATGGCTCGAAGATAGACTCGAATTGGTCGGCGGGAATCCCTATGCCAGTATCAATAACGCGGATGGCGACATCGAACACGGCCGTGGTGACAGGCTGCAAATCGAGTTCTAGGGCGACGCGCCCCTTGTGGGTAAATTTGATAGCGTTGCCGAGCAGGTTAAATAGCACCTGCTTGACACGGAGCTCATCGAGATCGAGCAGCGTCGGCATGTTTGGGGGCACGGAGCATCTGAACGAGAGATTCTTTTCTCGGATCTTGTGTTCGAAAAGTTTGGCGGTCTCCTCCATGATAGCGGCTAAAGATGATGGCCGTTTTTGGATCAACAGGCGCCCCGCCTCCATCTTGGATACATCCAGAATATCGTTGATGATAGAGAGTAGGTTTTCCCCGGCTTTTTCTATTATGGTCAGGTGCCCCATGTTCTCCTCGCTGATCTCGCTGAATCGGATGACTTGAGCGAAGCCGATGATAGCATTCATCGGGGTTCGTATTTCGTGGCTGATATTGGCCAAAAATTGGCTCTTGAGACGGTTGGCCTCTTCAGCTTCGTGTTGCGCGGTTTCGGCGCGGGTCATGAGCAAGCGAGCTTCCTGCTCTTTTTCGCGGAGTTCTTCTTGTGCGTGCAAGATCGTGTTCATGTTTTTCTCACGATCTTCGATCATCTTATTGGCCGCCTGAGCGAGGGGGCAAAATTCGTCGAATGCAATAGTGCTGGTATCTATCGGTTTGTATTCGGTGGCTGCACGCTCGAAAAACTGAAAGAAGGAACTTAGCGTTTTATTGAGTTTTCGGGAGATGCTCGATGCAAACCAAAAACTGAAAACGGCTACAAGCGCAGCGAAAATGAGAAAAGTGCTGATCAAATTCGAACGGATATTTTTTTGGAGGGCGAGATAGTTTGCTTCTATAACTTCCTCAATATCGTCGGTGTAAACTCCCGCACCGATCATCCATTGCCAGTCGTGAACGCCTTGGGCGTAGGAGACCTTTGGGCGCTCGATCTGGGTGTCCGGTTTGCGCCACCAGTAATACACAAAATCGCCAGTCTCGGTCTTGGCTGCGGCGATCAGGTCTTGCACGACTTTAGTGCCACGCGAATCCTCGAAACCCCAGATGTTGGTGCCATTGAGTTCGGGTTGCGCCCCGTGCACGAGCACGAGCCCAGTCCAATCGTCAATGAAGATATAACCGTTTTTGCCGTAGCGAATTTTTCCGACCCAATCGAGGATGTCCTTGCGGATGCCCTGCTCGACTTCGTCCAAATAGATCCCAGATCCCACAGCGATACCACATGAGTTGACCACCTTGATGTAACTCAATTTCTCGTAGTCTGCCGGATCCTCAATTTTTTTCTTACAACGATAGCGGGTGAACCCCTCGCCCGAACCACGGATCAAGGAGAGAATCTGTGTTCCTAAGGGGTTTCCGGTGCTATCAATAATCTGCTCGATATTTTTGATGTCAGGATTCACCGGACTGCACAAAATGTCGCCGTTGGTGCGAAGCAGGAAAAAGAAGCGGTCGCCTCGTATCCGGTCGAGTTCGGTGACAAGCGCCACCATTTCTGAATCGAGTTGGGCGGGTGTGAGTAAGTGGCTTTTCTGTGCGTGCAACTCCACGAGAGCGGCGTGCAAATCTTCTACATCGTCACGGGTCTGTGCTTGAGCCACCTCGATCACACGCCGTTTCTGGTGCTCGATATAGCTCAAGACCCGCTGAACCTCGGAGCGCACCAGCTCTTTTTGCTGTTCCAGATGCGTGGCACGGAGCCGGGCGGCTTCCGTAGTGTAACGCCGGTAGCTGTCGAGAGACCACAGAACGGTGCTGGCCACAAGACTCAAGCTTATGCCAGCCACGAGCACCCTAGTGATGTGAGCCGTTAGTTTAGAAGTTTTTTCGCTCATGCGAGAAGGTCAGTATTCTGTTTCCTGGTAGTTTGATAGTCAAGCTTTGCTAGGATTATTCTAATTCCCGCAGTTGCGTGCGACGGGTTAGGTGCGAGGCGCAGGCTCGCCTGTTCTTATGGCTCGGGCTGTATCTCTGCTTTGAGTATGCTCTCCGGCACGCGGTAGTTGTAAGCTGGCAGGGGTTGAGTGCCCAACGCTGATTCGACTGTGAGCACTCCATCAGGATAGGCGAACACACAGACGAGATTGTCAGGATAGAGCTTGGATTGGTCAGGATGATTTTTCACAAAAAGCGACCCTGCCACACGCTTCGGCAACAACCGTTCGCACTCGCTGTCGCGCCTCTGAATCAGGCTGAGATAGGAAAAATACTGGAGCAGATCGGCTCCGGAACGCACCCATTTTTCGCACAGTTTCACTCGAGCAGTTGCAGGAGTGGCTTCGGGGTAATCAGCTCGCACTTTGTCGAGTCCTTTGGGGGCGGGTTCAAAAGAATCCCATATCTCTGGCTGACGGCAATAGAGCATCAGGCCATCAGCGCGAATTTCCGTAACGGTGCCAATGAGCCAGACACGCCCTTTTTCGATTTCCTTGAGCTTCGGGTGATCCGCTGAGATGGTCGGGATAATGGATATTTGTTCGGCAGCCGCGGCAGCCTGTTCGGCAGCCCTGCGGACTTCGCCCGCGTAGCGCGACCTCCACTCAGGGGGCAGGTCTTTAAGTAAAATCTTTGAGCCGCCCGTATCATGGAGCACCCGGATTCCATCCGCTTCCACTTTGGTCACGCGGATGTTGGAGAAATTGCGTCCGTCGAGCGTCGCAAGATCTTCGGCCCATACGCTGGAACCTGATAGTATTAAGCAGAACAGATAGGCCATGGTGGCCAATATCTTGAGGGTCATCGTGGTGAGGACTATACCAGCCCTACAGATTTAGTCGAGCAGCCGTGCGAGTGTGTGCACCTGTTTTTGTTGGGTCGCGTTGAGGCCAATAAAATAGACCGAAAGATCATAGACACCAGGACGCCATTCGTCCTCCTCGCACCCGACTACGACGCCGTTGAGTTCCAGCCTCCTGCCAGGGACTTCGAGTTTCAGTTCGTATTCCTCGCCAATGGATGCCGGCCATTTTGATTTGAGATGGATGCCATTGTTTTTCAGAGACACCGCGCCGGGGGGGAAATCGGCACTGGCGGAGACGCTGATGTTGACGGGCATACTTCCGAGGTCTCTCAGCACGGAGGTGGAATTCATAACACCCTCAACCTTCACCAGCACGGCCTGTTTGTCAACGGGCTGGGGACGAAGTTTTTGGGAATATTTTCTGAGCTAACAGGGCGAGGCCCTTGAGTGTCAGCAACGAATCGGTGACAACAGGGCGCGTGAGCTTGGCTATCACCGTGGCAGCGTCGCCCCCTGTTGCTATAAGCTTGGCGGTCCTGCAACCCAGTTCGTCCAGCACAGCTCCAAATATCGCATCAATCAGTCCCGCATAACCGATGACCGCGCCGGCCAACATCGCTTCGCGCGTGGACTTCCCGATGACTCTGGCTGGGGCTTCCAAGGTGATTTTGGGCAGCAATGCCGTGCGTTCATGCAGGTAGCTGGTCAAGGATTGCACCCCGGGAGCAATCACGCCGCCCTCGTAATAACCGTCGCGGCTGACCACATCAAAAGTCACTGCTGTCCCGAAATCTACCACAATGGCCGGCGTCCCATACTCATGAGCAGCAGCCGAGGCATTAGCCAAACGGTCAGCACCGATTGTCGCTGGTTTCGGGTAGCGCACTCCCACTTCCAGCGGGCTCGTTGCCGAGAGAAAGTGAGCTTGGGAAAAATGCTGTCCTAGGATCGAGGCCGCCTTGGGCACCACGCAGCACAACACGGCTGGGCGATCAGAACGCCCGAAAACCGCAGCGCACCGCTCGGGCGTCCAGCTTGGCGTTGGCACACGCCGCACCCGGCCAATTTGCCCATCGCTGAAGGTGGTGACCTTCGTGAACGAATTGCTGACATCTATCAGCCAGCAGCTATTTTTTTTAGGAGATTTCATGGCTAGCTTGCGGTGGCATTTTGTGGAGGGAGCGTGACCTGTGCAAATAGAATGAATCGTGCGATTCCTGCTTTTGTGAGAATGACAGCAATCGCTGGATGGTTGGGTTGGCCTCACTCATTTTTATCGTTTAAGTTGGTCGTAGGAATAGGTGTTTATCAAGAATCCGTCCATGATGGTGGACGATAAAATGTGCCTTTATCATCGGTGAGTGTATCGGGGAATTGGGATTGGAGGAGTTGGTTCCAAGTTACTCCGTCTTTATAAAATGCAGCGGCTTGTGGCAATCCCGCTTTTTGGCGAAGGGGACGCTTGTCGGGACCTGAAAGCCGTTGGGGATTCAAGACGCCCACAGGTTTTTTAAAAACCTCTTTGACCATGCGTATTGGGGTAATCAAGTCAGAATCACCTGAGATGACAATTGCACATTCGTAGTGTCCGAGAAATCCATCCATGAGAAGGTGTGAGGCTAAATTCACATCAGAGCCTTTCTCCTCAGTTTTGAAAACCCTCACAAAGGGCGGTGGTGGATTGACGAGTGCAGCCTGGACTTGGCGGACTCGAAAGTGACCTTCTATGATTTCACAACACGGAAGTGTCCGCAGTGCTCTCCAGTAAAGGGCTTGGCGATTAGGTTGATCTGGGTCAGTAGGTCGGGCTTCCACCCGAGCTGTAAAATACTTCATGGCTGCAATGCTGTTGCGAGGAAATACTCGGGCAACAAGTGCCAGTGGATTCAACCAGCGAAGAGGAGTGTTTTTTAAGGAGCTATAGTAAAGGTTGAAACCGTCAATGTAGAGAAAAGTTTTCATACCTCGTGTCGGCTTAAGCATCCTATTAAATGCAAGAGCCGCCGTTAAGGCGGCTCTGCGCCGGCTCGCCAAAGCTTACCGGGGGATGTGTTTTCACCATAAAAAAACGCTCCGAGAAGTCAACAGACAAACGATGCTTATCAGACGCTGGCTCATCCAATTTATGTTCCTCACACAGGCGCGTGGAGCACTTCGCCTGCCCGCACGACTCGCGGCAAACCGTAGTCGTCGCGCACGATCAGGCATCCTTCCTCATCCATCGCCTCGACGGTGCCGTGGATAAAACCCGTAGCTGTCTCGATGGTCACAGCGCGTCCCAAGGTCAAACAGCGTTCTTCCCAACGCTGACGCACGGACTCAAATGGCTCGGCCAGACAGAAGCATAGCCGTGTGAGGATGGCTGAGGCTAGCTCAGCTCGTCGCGGAGGTTCTCCCCCTCCACACTCCAGACGCAATGAGGTGGCGGTGGCGTTCACCTCACCTTCAAAATCCTCTGCACCATGCCCGACATTGACTCCGATCCCGGCTACCACCGACTGCACGCGCCCGCCGGATGCCGTGGCTTCTGTGAGTATGCCACACACTTTTTTTTCCCGGATCCACAGGTCATTCGGCCACTTAATTCCACAATGCACAGGACACAAGGACTCTATGGCTTCAGCCACAGCCACAGCCACTGAGGCGGTTATTTTTGCCGGGCCATCCCCCATCAAGCCAGCATCTAAGAGCACCGAAAACCAGAGCCCAATCCCGGGACGCGATTGCCACACTCGCCCATGACGACCACGACCAGCCGTCTGGCTTTCGGCAAATACGGCCAACCAAGGTGCCGCACCGGCTGCCGCCTCACGGGCCACAACATCGCTGGACGAGGCAGTCTCGCGAAAGACTAGCACCCGCCACGGACATTCCATGTCCGAGGTCCTTCGCGCACCTGCCAGAATTTCCTCCGCTACCAGCAGGTTCGGTCTCTGCACGAGGGAAAGTGTCTCGCCTCGTTCAAAGCGATAACCCATATCGGATAAAACTGAGATTTCGTTCTCGATTTCGTGCAGTGGGCAGCCGCAGAGATCCACGATTTCCGCAAGAGAGGCGGGGCCCGCCAACAGGCGGCGGAAGAGTTGCTCCAGCGCCGCGGATGTCATGCAGTGAAAATCTCCAAACTCAGATCCACGGCACGCACGCTGTGGGTCAGGGCTCCGACCGAGATAAAATCCACACCCGTCTCAGCCACCGAGCGAATAGTTTCAAGAGTGATCCCCCCCGAAGCCTCGGTCCGGCACCGGCCAGCCACTAAGGCAACCGCCTGGCACAGCACGGCGGGTGGCATGTTATCCAGCAGGATGAAATCAGCGCCCGAAGCAGCAAACACCGCCACTTGATCGAGTGTGTCCGCCTCAAACTGAATGGCTAACCCGGGTTGGCGGCGGCGGATATCTGCCACCAGAGCCCGCACGGCTTCTGCATCGGCACCTAGTCCAGCCGCGGCGAGGTGGTTATCTTTGACGAGCACGCGATCGTAGAGACCCATGCGATGGTTGGTGCCACCGCCATCGGCCACAGCTTTTTTTGCAAGCGCACGCCAGCCGGGGAGTGTTTTGCGCGTGTCGAGGATGCGGGCGTGGGTGCCAGCCACAGCCTCCACATAGCTGCGTGTGGCAGTGGCGATACCGCTCAGATATTGCAAGAAGTTGAGAGCCGTGCGTTCGGCGGTGAGGATACCCCGCGTCGGGCCGCTGAGATCGAGCACGGTCTGGCCAGCTTCAAGACGATCTCCATCGGAACAGCGCAGGGTCACTTGCACCGAGGTATCCACGGCGGCAAACACACGCTGCGCCACGGTGAGACCAGACACGATACAAGGCTCTTTGGCGAATATCCTACCGCTGGATCGGGAGTCGGCTGGGATAAAAAATTCTGTGGTGACATCACCCGCACCGATATCCTCGGCCAAGGCTTGCTGTATCCGTTGTTCCTCGCTGTCCATGCAATATATTTGCAAGATCCTGAGAGAGAAAACCAGATTTATCCCAGATTATGAAAGAGCCCTATGCTAACCTCTGACTGTCATACTTATCAGCGACTACACCGTGTTTTTTGACTTGTTTCAAATAGCGGCAGCGTTCTCCACCCAAGAGTCGTGCAGCATGATCAGGATCGCCGAAGACCGTTCCCCAAAGCCTTTCGAAACAGTGCGCTCCATAAGGGAACGAGACTGCCATTTCCAGTGCCGCACGATAAAACTCTACGGTTCGAGTGCAAATAGTCGCTGCATCCACCGCAAACTGTCCTCCAGGGAAAAATGGGTATAACAACGGCGCTTCTTGCCCAAAAATTTCACGGTAAAAACGAGCCAGATGCAGAGGTTCTCGCGCCGGGTTCTTGGACCAGTTTTGGAAAAGCAGCGAGCCTTCGCCGTCGTCGGTATCGAGGATGAATCCCAACCAGACAAACCCGTGCGGGGCACCCTTATCGCACCATTCCCGCACGCGTCGGCTCAGATCGGGCGCATGGTCAAAGGGGTGTCCTTGGCAAAACACCGTCCATGGTGCCAGCGAATCATAGCGGGTGACGATGTGGTGGAGATAAGTGTGCGCCTCGCGTCCGATATTCGGCAAGCGCTGGACACCTTCGACCGGGTGCAGACTTTTGTCGTAGAGTGTCACTCGTGCAGCAGCAGGCAGATTGTTTGTCCACCGCACATCCTCCCCGCAGCGGGCCACAACCACTTCAACAGAGGACGGTGCAGGATTCACGGCAGAGAGTCTTGGACGAGAAGCAGCCGTTTCTCTCTGCGTCGGAGAATCCAGCCTCCAGCCAGATTGGTGGCTGCGGGTGTGGTTATATCAAATAACGCCCGCGCAGATTCGATGTCTTCAAATGAGAGGTCGGGCACGCCAGCGGATTCCATCCACCGCCTCAACACGCGGCGGACGAGTGCCTCGTGGGCGGCTGCCAAGCGCGGGAGCACGAGCCGTTCTGGATGGGTGCGGTCGCGGCATTCTTGCAACAGTTGTGCCGCTTGCTGGGTGAGGTAATCGTCCTCCGCTGCGAGCAACTCCGCAGTGCGGCAGAGGGAGGGAGCCACGGTGCGCCCAAAATATTTTTCCAAGTCAGGCAGCATCCGGTAACGCACTTGGGCGCGCATTTTGGAAAAATCGCGATTGCAGGGATCTTCCTCCCACGAAAGTTGGTGGTGGCGGGCATAGGCTTCGATCTCGAGGCGGGTGACCCGCAGCCACGGCCTCACGATACGAACACCGTCTCTGCACGAAACCACACGCATACCAGCTAATCCCCGAGAGCCTGTGCCCCGCAAAAGCCGCATCAGCACAGTCTCGGCTTGGTCGCCGGCATTGTGGGCTGTCACGAGTGTGTCCCATCCCCGCTCTTTGAGCGTGCGAAAGAGAAACTGGTAACGCTCCTCGCGAGCTGCGTGTTCGGTGCCGATACCCTCGTGAGGTGAGGCGGCTGTGACAAAAGCGAGCCCGTAATCATGAGCCAGCGTTTGACACCGGATCGCATCGCCATCCTCGCGTGGCAGCCAGCGGTGGTTGTAGTGGGCTACCAAGGGTTTATGTCCGAGTGAGACCAGCCAATGCAGGAGCGAGACCGAGTCCACACCGCCCGATACAGCCACGGCGAAATGCGGCGGAAGAGTAAAATCCTTCGTCCTCGCATCAATAAGCTTGTCTTCTCTAGCCATTCTCGTTCAAAAGCAGTTCTACCATGATTGTCACCACCGACCAACTCTTCAAGGTCGCCTACGGCAAATACGCCATCGGCGCCTACAACATCAACAATGCAGAGCAGACCATGGGCCTTTTCAAAGGCTGCATGGACTCCAAGGCCCCCTTCATCATCCAGCTTTCCAAGGGCGCTCGCGCCTACACGGACAAGAGGATGATCGAAGCCATGATCCGCGCTGCAGACGAGATTTTCCCGGACTCCATCTTCGCAGTGCATCTGGATCACGGCGACGAGCAGACCTGCTACGAGTGCATTGACTCCGGGTTCTTCAGCTCCGTCATGATTGACGCCTCGCACGATCCTTTCGAGAAAAATGTCGAGATCACCAAACGCGTAGTCGAACGCGCCCATGCCAAAGGCATCTCGGTCGAAGCCGAGCTGGGCATGTTGGGCGGTGTCGAGGAAGACATCGTGGTAGAAGAAGGTCACGCCTGCCTGACCGATCCCGAGGAAGCTGCCGAGTTTGTCAAACAGACAGGCTGCGACTCGCTGGCCTGCGCCATCGGCACCTCGCACGGCGCCTTCAAGTTCAAGGGCAAACAGTCCCTGCACTTCGATGTGCTCGAAAAAATCAAAGCCAAGATGCCCAACTACCCACTGGTCATGCACGGCTCCAGCTCGGTGCCCCAAGACGAAGTGGCTCGCATCAACGCCGCCGGTGGCACTATCCAAGATTCGATGGGCGTGGACCCGAACGAATACCTGCCCGCTGCCAAACTGGGTGTGACTAAGGTGAACATTGACACCGATGGCCGCTTGGTCTGGACCCGCGTCCACCGTGAGTTCTTCCACGCTAAACCTTCTGAGTTCGACTTCCGTCCCCCGGGCAAAATTTTCATTCAGGAATACGCGAAGTTCATCGCCAGCCGCAACGACTTCTTGGGCAGCTCCGGCCAGCTCGACAGCGTTCGCGCCGCTTTGGGCAAGTAAGACCTGTTTCCAGCGTTTTGCCAACGCGCCGCTCTTGACCAGGGCGGCGCGTTTTTTTATGCTGTCGCCCGAGTTCTTATTCCGAAACCAACCAAAACATAAAGCCCATCGAGCGCATGATCTTAGCCCTCTCCACCTGCTGGAACTCCCGCCGCTACACAGACGGGTGCCCGATGCTGCGCGAGATCGAGGAGCTGGGTTTTCACTACGCCGAACTGAGCCACGGGCTGCGCGTGACCATGCTGCCGGGCATCCTCGACTATCTCAAAACTGGGAAAGTAAAAATCAGCAGCGTTCACAACTACTGTCCGCAGCCGGTGGAGGTGATGGGAGATTCGCCCGACTGCCTCGAGTTTACCCACTACGATCCGATGCACCGCACCCGTGCGGTGAAGATGTCGTGCGAGACCATAGACTGCGCGGTGCGTGTGGGGGCGCCTGTGGTGGTGTTGCACCTTGGCTCGATGCCGCACAAAGATTTCGAACGCAAGTTGGCGCGGCGGGCGCGAGACCAGACGCTCTTGAGCAACGACGGTGTGCGAGCCCGCATCGAGGCGCTCGCACGGCGAGAGAAAGTAGCGGCAGGTTATCTGGCTCGGATCACCTCGTGTCTCGACCCCATCGTGGACCATGCCCGCAAGAAGGGCGTGCGCGTCGGGTTCGAGTGCCGCTCCTCGGCCTTGGAATTTCCGATGGAACACGAGTTTTCTGCGCTCTTGGAGCGCTACCCATCCGACGCCGCTGGCTATTGGCACGATTTTGGACACATGCAGCGCAAAGAGAATATCTCGCTCGGCAACCATTGGCAGGAGCTCTCGGCCAAGTCGTCGCGGTTACTCGGCGCGCATGTTCACCAGACAATTTTTCCCGACCGAGATCATCAGCCTTTGAACGCTCGGGGTGGGACTGTGGACTACAGCGTTTTGTCCAGGGCTGTGCCCTCGGGCGTGCCGCTGGTGTTGGAGCTCAGCCCCCGCACGAGTGCCGAGGCGGTGCAGGCGAGTGCAGAGCTGGCACACACGATTTTTTCATTCACCCCAACTACGGCGATACTGTAAGAGCTTTTTGCGAATTCACATGAACACAGACATCAAAAAACATGCGGCAACCACCGTGAAACTGGTCTTGACCGCAGGGTTGTTGTGGTGGTTGTTCCACTCCTTTGATGTGAGCTGGCGGGACATCGGAGAGCGGTGGGTGCGCAGTGATCTGCGGTGGTTATGTGGCGCTCTGTTTTTTGTGGTGATGATGCAGGTGTTCGGGTTCGTGCGGTGGGGGTTCTTGCTCAAGGCCGAGGATGTGAAAATTCCTTGGAAAGATGTCGTCTGCATCAGTTTGATCGGTGGGTTTTTTGGGGCTTTGTCGGTGGGGGTGGTGGGGCAGGATGTGGCGCGGATTTTTTATGCGGTGCGGCTGCAGCCGGGCAAGAAGCACGCGACGGTGCTGAGCATATTTGTGGATCGCCTGATCGGGTTGCTCGGGCTGGTGGTGCTGGCAGCGGTGACGATTCCACTGCAATGGGGGTTGATCACCTCCAACCCCCGCACGGGCGCGGTGGTGTGGACGGTGGCCTTGGCCTTGGGCGGTGCGGTGGTGGGGCTGGTGCCGCCGATACTGCTCGAGACGCCGGGACCGCACCAGAAGTTGGCCGGGTGGATCGAGCGATTGCCTTTTCAAAACATGATCGGCAAAGCGCGGGAATCGGTGCGGGCTTATATGGGAAGCTGGAAGATTTGTTTGGGGTGCTTGCTGCTGTCCGTGGGGGTCCACCTGTGTGCGGTCATGATCGGCTACTGCACAGCTCGGGCTCTGGGACTCCCGTTGGGATTGGCTTTCGTGGCAGGCGTGTTGCCTGTGGTGAATGTGGCCATCTCGATCCCCATTACGATCTCTGGGTTTGGAGTGCGCGAGGGATTGCTCGTGCTCTTTTTCCAGTTGGCAGGGCTGGGGGCGCAGGATGCCATGTCATTTTCACTGGCGATGTTTGTGCTGGGTCTCGTGTTGCCATTAGTAGGCGGTGCCATCTATGTGATCTATAGACAAGAAGGCGGAAAATTGACTGGGGTTGAAGAAAAAGAGACTTGTTAAAATCGTTATAACCTCTTATTATCACAGCACTATGAAGATCACTATTTCCCAGAGACTCATCCTCGGCTTCGGATTGGTTCTTTTAATGTCAATTGGTATGGCATGGCATTCGAACTCTTGTTTCGTCGAACTGAAAAACGCTTTTCAAGCACTCCAACATCATGCCGCCGAGGCCACAGCAGCAGCAGATGTGGATGAGTGCATCCTTAAAGCGCGCGCGGATTTTAGGGGGTATGTCGCTGACCCAAAAAAAGCGTATCTCGATTCATTCATGGGGCATATTGCCGAAGCCCAAAAAAGCTTAGAGACACTCCGAGGAGCAACGGATGACACCGAAACGCTCAGAGTAATCGAGGAGGTAGGCCAGGTGAGTGCGGAGTGGGTTCAGTTAGTTGGGTCTGCCACTCGCGATGCAGAGGCCAATGGCGGGGTGATGCCTGACCAATACAAGGGAAAACTGGGTTACTACGGAAAAAAAATCTACGAATTGATCGAGCCTGTAATGCAAAAATACCGTGCAGAAAACCAGGCGGAACTCGTGCGCATGGATAGTGCGTCCAAGAATTTTATTACCCAAAACCTCTATTCTGGTATGGGAATCGTAGCTGTGATTTTGATCGTAGGAACAGTGGTCTCACTGAGCATTTCCGGAGATCTGAAGGGTATTTGCCATGTGGTGGACGGTGCCGCCAATAAATGTCTGGATGACAGCGCCTCACTCTCTGCCACAGCTTCAACACAAGCCGCTTCCGTCGAGGAGACCAGTGCTTCGATCCAAGAAATGTCCAGCATGACTCGGCACACTGCTGAAAGCGCTTCGAGCGCCAGCCAGCTCACTAACGAAACTCGTCAAGCCTCTGAACGCGGCGAAAAAGATGTCCGCGAAATGTCGCAGGCTATGGATGGGATCAAATCTAGCAGCGATGAAATTGCCAAAATCATCAAGACGATTGATGAGATCGCATTCCAGACCAATATCCTCGCCCTCAACGCAGCGGTGGAAGCCGCCCGTGCGGGTGACGCGGGAGCTGGTTTCGCCGTCGTGGCCGAAGAGGTGCGCAGCCTCGCTTTGCGCAGTGCAAGTGCAGCACGCATCACGGCAGAAAAAATTGATGAAGCCATTGACCGCAGCGAGCGGGGCGTGGAGGTCAGCGCCCGCGTGACGAAACATTTCTCTGAAATCAGCCGCCGCGCCAAAGAAGTGGATCAACTGATCAATCAGATCGCGTCCGCCTGCAAAGAACAGAGCGCAGGGGCACAGCAGATCACCACAGCGATCACCAGCATCGAGCAGTCCACGCAAACGACAGCGCACAATGCCGATGACCTCAGCAAGGAAGCAGCCAGCTTGGCCCGAGCTGTATCTGATCTCAAAGAGCTACTCGGACTCGCGAACGCCACCACACTCCACCACGAGGTTCGTGAAGAAAAAATCCTCGAACGCACTCCAGTTGCTGAGACATCTTCCGTCCCTGCACCCGCGCCTGTTCTGATGGGCAAGACCGTGGCACTGGCTGAAAAAAATGCGCCGCATCCGACTATCCCCGAACTGCCGATGCCTGACCATGCGCATGCCGGTGAGAAGCGGGTGAGCCGTGGCGATTTCCGCGACTTCTAAAAGTTGTCAGATAGAGAACCTGCAAGTGGTGGAAGATATTTTCGATGTTGTGGACGAGCGCGACCGCGTGATCGGGAGTGCTCCACGGCGTTGGGTTCACCGCACAAAACTCCTGCACCGCGCCGTGCATATTTTGGTGCACGATGGGCGTGGGAGAGTTTTTTTGCAAAAGCGCTCTTCGAAAAAAGATTCGCACCCGGACAAGTGGGACTCCTCGGCCAGTGGTCATGTGGACACGGGAGAGGATTACCTGAAAGCGGCGGTGCGGGAGATGCACGAGGAGATTGGCCTCTTGGAGGCGCCTGAAGCGCTGGTGGAAATCGGGAGGCTGAAAGCCTCTGCCGCTACCGACCAAGAGTTCATGCGGGTGTATCGTGTCCGAAGCGAAGGCCCTTTCACCCTCAATCCAGAAGAAATTTCTGAGGGTCGTTTTTGGGAGGTTTCCGAGATACGGGAAGCCTGTCGCCAGAGGCCTGGGGAATTCGCCACCGCCTTTAAAACCATCGTGGGGCAGTTCTTGTGAACCCTCCACACCTGAGCTACTTGCGAGTCTCATGAACCTCCTCCAGAAAAAACCTGACCGATTGGCGTTGACCTTGACCCCTCCGAGTCATAATCACTCAAGGAACTAGTTTACCTATATGTTAAGAAAGCTTTTTGGACTGTTCTCAAATGATATTGGCATTGATTTGGGGACAGCAAACACTCTCGTTTATGTCAAAGACCGCGGCATCGTGCTGCGTGAGCCCTCGGTGGTAGCCATCCAGAAGGGCACACGCAAAGTGGTAGCGGTCGGCGACGAAGCCAAGCGCATGCTGGGGCGCACACACCAGGCCATCGAGGCGGTTCGTCCGCTCAAAGACGGTGTCATAGCCGACTTCGACATCTGCGAGGCGATGCTCCGCCATTTCATCAAGAAGGTTCATCACGGCAGCAAGCTGGTGAGCCCGATGGTGGTGATAGCGATCCCCTCCGGTATCACCGAGGTGGAGAAACGCGCAGTGCGCGAATCGGCTATCCATGCTGGTGCCCGAGAAGTTTATCTGATCGAGGAGCCTATGGCAGCCGCGCTCGGTGTCGGGTTGCCCGTGCAAGACGCCGCCGGTAACATGATCGTGGACATCGGTGGTGGCACCACAGAGGTGGCCATTATTTCGCTCGGCGGCATCGTGTTCAGCCGGAGCGTGCGCGTGGCTGGCGACGAGCTGGACGAGGCGATCATCAGCTATCTCAAACGCGCTTACAACCTCATGATTGGCGAACGCACAGCCGAGGAGATCAAGATCAAGATTGGCTCGGTGCATCCCTTGGAAAAAGAGATGACCATGGAAGTCAAAGGCCGCGATCTGGTGGCCGGGTTGCCGAAGACTCTGACAATCACCTCGCAGGAAGTGCGCGAGTCGCTCCTCGAGCCGGTGCAGCAGATTCTCGAATCTATACGCATCAGTCTCGAGCGTTGCCCTCCTGAACTCTCTGCGGATCTGATTGACCGCGGCATTGTGCTGGCAGGCGGTGGTGCCCTGCTGCGTGGTATGGATCACTTGGTAGCCGAAGAGACAGCGCTACCGGTTCACATAGCAGAAGACCCACTCAGTGCAGTCGTCGAGGGAACTGGCAAGGTATTGCAGGAGGTCAAATTCCTGCGCAAAGTGGCGTCCTACGAAGGCAAGGCACCCTGACCCTCTCGGGGCGGATTTCCCCATGGTGCCGCCCCGTGCAAGGTATTAAGGCTGCCGCCGGAGGTTTATGCGCAACAGGCAGATAATAGGTTTTGTCGTGATACTCGTCTTAGTGGGCGGGCTTTTTCTCATGCCTGAGAAAATGTCCGAACACTGGAAGGGTCAGGCACTGACCGTCCTCTCCCCGTTCTTCAAGGGTATTTCCTGGTTCAAGTTTCAGCTCCAAGGCGTGAGCGACGATCTGAAAACCATTGACCAGATCAAGAAAGAGAACCTGCGACTTTTGGCAGAGACTGCGCAGCTTCGCGCGGAGAATCAGACCTTCCGCAATCTGGAGAAAGAAAACGAAGATCTGAAGGCGGCACTGAAATTCCAGAAGTCGAGCCCGTTCCGTCTGTTGATCGCACGGGTGATTGCTCGTGAGCCGTCCAGTTGGTGGCAGTATATCACCATAGACCGCGGTTCCGAGGATGGTCTGGATGGCACGCGCGACCAGGCTGTGGTGACGCCCAAAGGGTTGGTTGGCAAGACGGTTCCTGGCTCTGTGACTGCGGGCACGGCCAAGGTGGTATTACTCGGCGATGAGAATTGCCGGATCTCGGCGACCTTGGAGGGGACCAACGAACAAGGTATCGTGCAGGGCGAACCTACGGCCACCGGGCAAGTCTCCTGCCGCATGACTTTTATCTCTCGCACCGCGACCATAGACCTCGGGCAGAAAGTTTACACCTCTGGCTTGGGCGGCGTCTTTCCGCCCGGTCTGCTGATCGGCGAAGTGGTGGACTTGGTGCCCATCGGGGATACTGGCGGCTTCGGGCTCTACCGTGAGGTGGTGATCCGGCCTTCGGCAGAATTGTCGAATATCCAGGATGTCTTTGTCGTCATCAGTGGTAAGCCATGATGCTGTTTACTTATCTGCTGGTTATGGGCGCCCTCGCCTTGGTTATTCAAAAATGTTTCGACCCCCCCTCGTGGTTTTATGGGGCCGACTGGGTGCTCACTCCGCTGGTGGTGGTGTATGCCTCGATTTACATGGGGCGTTTCACTTCATGGTTTTTCGCCGTGCTGCTCGGGGTGATGACCGATCTCCTCTCGGAGTCGCGCATTGGCACGGGTTCATTCTGCCTCTTTGCCATGACGGCTCTCATCCAGACTCAGAAACCGGAGAAGGCTCAAGGCCGGTGGTATCTCCAGATGTTTCTCGTGCTGGTGGGCACGATGTTTTTCCTGATCCTCGACTACACGGGATTTTGTGTGCACCAGAAACGGTGGATCTGGTCCACGGGCTGGGGTGTTTACCAGCTCATGACGCTGGCCTCGCTATGGAACGCGCTTATGGCACCGCTGGTGTTCAAGCTGTTCTCGTTTATTTTCTGCGAGCTGGGCTGTATGCAGGCTCAGACTTCCAAGGAGGCCGAGTATGATACTTGATGCCTCCAACCGCCCTTACGCCCGCATTTTTTTAGCCGGTGCCATGATCTGTATGGGCATGTGTGTGCTGCTGGTGACGCTCTATCATTTGCAAGTCGGGCGGGGTGAAGAATACACCAGCAAAGTGCGCGAACAGAGCACCCGCCAAATACTGTTGCCACCGGCACGCGGCCTGATCTATGACCGCTGGGGCATCCCCTTGGCGGAGTTGCGCCCGAGTATAGATGTGGATCTTTATCTGATCGAAATTAAAAGTGAATACCTCAAGCGCCACCGCAAGTTGCCCTACATGACCAACCAAGTTCGCAAGCGCGGCGTGCTCCAAGCGGTCAAAGAAGTGGACATCGTGCGTGTGGTGGACGAGCAAATTGCCCCGCTCAAACAGATACTCGGCACCAAGCTCGACTACGATCCGTCCGCGCTCGTGCTGCACCAACGCATCCGTGAGAATGTGCCGTTCCAGCTCAAGAGCGATCTTTCGTTCGACGAAATCTCACAGCTCGTTGAGCGCATTTCTGTGGTGCATGGGGTTCACATCACTCCCCGTCCTGTGCGTAGCTATTCCTACGGTGCCACAGCGTGCCACATCTTGGGGTATGTCGGCAAACCCGAGGAAGCCAAGGTGCTTGACCGCGATGGGAAAAAAATCGAGCTCGAAACCGTGGGTAAAGACGGCATCGAATCCCTGATGGATGACGATCTCCAGGGTAACCCAGGATTTCGCACCGTAGAGGTCAATAACTACGGCAACATCCAGCGCCTAGTCGAACACCGCAATCCCTCCTTGGGAGACTCCATCTATCTCAGCATTGACCTCCGCGTGCAGCAGATCGTCGAGCGGGTGATGGCGTGTGTCGGACGCGGAGCCTGCGTGGTGCAAGATGTGAAAACCGGGGACATCTTAGCCATGGTCTCAGTGCCCAATTTCGATCCCAATACCGTAGTGACAAAAGAGGGGTGGAAAGACATCTCCAAAAACGAAGCGCACCCGCTGCTCAACCGGGCTCTTTCCCCCTACGCCCCAGGTTCGATTTACAAAATAGTCGTGGCGCTTGCCGCACTCAAACACAACACCGTGGACTCGAGGTTTTCCACCTCCTGCGGTGGTGGTATGTGGATCGCCGACCGTTTTCGTAAATGCTGGAGCTTCGACAAGGGCGGGTGCGGCACCCAAGATCTCATCGGCGGCATCAAGCGCTCGTGCAATGTCTATTTCTACACGGTCGGCATCCGCACAGGGTTGCAGCATGTCAGCGATATGTCCCGAGATCTCGGGCTGGGCGAGCCGCAAGAGATACCCTTGCCACACCCCTCCAACGGCTTGGTTCCCTCTCTCGACTACTGGAAAAAAACCTATCCCAAAGATCGTTTCAGTAATGGTCACATGGCCAATGTCTCGATCGGTCAGGGTGTCGTGGCCATCTCCCCTTTGCAGGCTGTCAATATCCCTGCCACTGTAGCCAACGGCGGCATTTCTTACTACCCGCGCCTCATCAAGGAAATTCGCGATAGTGATGGCAACCTCGTCCGCGAAGAACCTGTTCGCGAAAGAGCGCGGCTGCAGGTGCCTCCCGAGAAAATGGAATGGGTTCGCAAGGGCATGGAAGCCGTAGTCGGAGAAGGTGGCACAGGCCGCCGCGCCGCAGTCGAAGGCTACAAAGTTGCTGGTAAAACTGGTTCGGCCCAGTTCCCTACCCGTATCCGTGGGCGGCAAGTCAAAGACACCCGCACCTGGTTCAACTCCTACGCACCAGCCGATGAACCGCGCTACGCGATCTGTATGATGGTCGAGGGTGGTGTGTCCGGCGGCTCCACCTGCGCCCCGCTGGTGAGTGAGATTTACACTCAAATTTTTAACCTAGAACGCTCCAGCGGCGCCTACCAGCTCGCCTATATGCAACCGGTGCGCGGCCATTTCGACGGCGTGCAAGAAATTGTAGAAGAGGCGCCTAATGCCGTGCAGGGTATTGCTGTTCCCATGCCGGCTGAATTACAAAACGATTCCCCAACAGAAGCCAACGACGACAATACTCCCGCGCCTGCTGCGCAACCTGTCATGCCTGTGCCCGCTGGGAAACCATTGCCGGGCCGGGGGAATAGGTGACACTATGAGGACACTCATTGATCCAGAATCTCCCGCGCTCAAAAAAGCCACGCTCTGGGATAAACTGATGCGCATTCACTGGCCCCTCTATTTACTGGCTTTGAGTGCAGCACTCATCGGCGTAGCCTGTATCTATAGCGCAACTTGGACGAGTGATCGCCCCGAGATGCGCATGGCCTTCCAGCGCCAAGCCATGTGGGTCAGTATCGGTGCAGCGACCTCTTTAGTGATCTCGCTTATTGATTACAAAAAGCTCTTGCACTTCGCCTGGGGCTACTTGGTGATAGGCTTTGCCCTGCTGGTCGTCACCCTCGCTATCGGACAAGAAATCCACGGTGCCAAAAGCTGGATCAATCTCGGTCCCATGAGCCTTCAACCCGCCGAGTTCACCAAGATTTGTTTTATACTTTTCCTCTCGTGGTATCTCGGATTGCGGGGCAAGGATGTAAAAACATTCCAGACCTTTTTCGTCTCGTGCGCAGTCATGGGCGCCTTCATGCTCCTCATTCTCAAGCAGCCTGACCTTGGCAGCGCCGCAGTTTTTGCCCCTATCTGTTTTCTGATGATGTTCGTGGCAGGCGTGTCCAAGCGCTGGCTGATCGTTGGCCTGATGACCGGGGTTGTCGGGTTTGTGATGGCCTTTCTTTTCGTGCTCAAAGAATATCAGAAGCTGCGCTTGATCACCTTCCTGAACCCCGGGCATGACTTGGCTGGCGCAGGTTACCATCTGAACCAGAGTAAAATCGCCATCGGCTCAGGCGGCTTGCTGGGCAAGGGCTACATGGAGGGCACGCAGAACATGCTTGGCTTCCTCCCCCGCGATGTCTCGTTCAGTGACTTCATCTTCTCGGTCATCGGCGAAGAGTTTGGATTTTTGGGCAGCGGCGCACTGGTCATCGGCTACGCCTTGCTACTTCTGACCGGCCTGAGCATTGCCTCCCGAGCCAAGGATACAGAGGGGATGCTGCTCTGTGCGGGCGTTGTCGGAATGATTTTCGCCCATGTGTTTGAAAATATCGGCATGACCATCGGCGTGACGCCGATCACCGGTATTCCGCTGCCATTCATCAGCTACGGTGGCACATTCATTTTAGCCTGCTTCATCGGCATTGGCCTCATGCAGAGTGTCCATGTCCACCGGGGCCGGCTTTCGTAAGGAAAAGTTTATGATACTAGAAAAAATAAAGGATTTATTGGGTATGGGAAAAACTAAAAAACCCCTCGTGGAAATGTTGATCAGCGTCGAAAAAATCGAGAAACGCCTCGCCGTGCTCGAAAATGGCCGTCTCGAAGAATACCAGATTGAACGCCAGCGCGACATGGTCATGGCTGGCAGCATTTTCAAAGGCCGGGTCAAGAACATCGAGCCAGGTCTGAAAGCCATGTTTGTGGACATCGGTGCCGAGCGCAACGCCTTCCTCCACTACTGGGATGCCATACCTGCCGCGATGGATGAGATCGAAACTTTCGACCGTAAGGGCAAGGGTGGTAAGAAAAAGCGCATCACAGTTGCCGACATCCCCAACCTCTACCCTGTCGGCTCGGAAGTCATCGTCCAAGTGGCCAAAGGTCCCATCGGCACCAAAGGCGCCCGCGTGACTACTAACCTCAGCCTTCCAGGACGATTCCTCGTCATTACGCCATTCTCCGACCAGTTCGGTATTTCCCGGAAAATCTCTGACAGCAAAGAGCGCTCCCGGCTACGCAAAATCCTCGAAAAACTCAATGTGCCAGACAATATCGGCGTCATCATCCGCACCGCTGGCGAGGACAAGCGCCACCGTTTCTTCGTGCGCGACCTCGCCTATTTGGTGGAGCAATGGCAGGAGATCTCCGAGAAAATGCAGACGGCTAGTGCCCCTGCTATTCTCCACGAGGAAATGGGTCTCACGGAACGCGCCGTGCGCGACTTCCTGACCGACGAGGTGGACCGTATCGTCATTGACGACGAGGACGCCTATGAGCGTGTGAAAAAGCTCGTTGGCCTCGTCTCAAAGCGCTCCGAGAAAAAAGTGAAGCTATTTCAGGATGCTGTTCCACTGTTCGAAAAGTTCGGCGTGGACAAGCAGTTCGAGACCTCGTTCCAGAGACAGATTCATCTCAAGAGCGGCTCTTCGATTGTTATAGATGAGACCGAGGCACTCGTGGCCATTGATGTCAATACAGGCAAAACCAAAATAGGGGGCGACAAAGAGGAAACTTTGCTAGCCACCAACCTCGAGGCCGCAGAAGAGGTCGCCCGCCAGCTCCGCCTCCGCAATGTCGGCGGTATTATCATCATTGACTTTATTGACATGAAGTCCCGCAAGGATCAGAACGCAGTTTACATGCGACTGCGGGATGCTCTCTCGCGCGATAAAGCCAAGACCCATGTTTTGCCCATCTCCCAACTGGGTCTTGTCGAGATGACCCGCCAACGCACCGAGGAGAGCGTGCTCCAAACTACCTTCATGAAATGCCCGCACTGCTCGGGCCGTGGCATGGTCAAGACACCCGAGACTCTCAGCCTCGAAATCCAGCGACACATCGGCAAGATCATGCGCAAGCACCCCGACCTGCATGAATTGCGCGTCTCTGTTCATCCCAGCATCCTAGATCGCCTGCGCAAAGAAGACGAGGAGGCCCTGATTGCTCTCGAACGGAAATACCAAGGCAAGCTCGCCTTCCGTCCCGATGCTAAACTGCTCCAAGAGCAATACATCATCAGCAACGCCATCACCGATGAAGAGGTCAAACTATGACCCGCCGGACGATGGCCCTGGCTCTGGTTCTCGCCGCGTTCTGCAACGCGACACCCGCCTTGGCTGCCCCGCACAAAATCGGTTCGGTGGATTACGCTGAACTGTTGAAAGATTACGAGAAATCCAAGCAAGCTGTTGCAGAACTTCAGGAGTCCAAGGATAAGGGCGAAGCTGAACTCACGACCGAGTGGGAGAACTATAAAAAATTGATCGAAGAGGCGTCTTCCATGAAAGACGATCTGCGCAAGAACCCACCCAAGACCCCCGAGGAAAAGCAGGCCAGAACCAAGGCGATCAAAGACATCGTCTTCAAGGTCGAAGCCGAACGCGACCGCCTCACGAAACTCAAGGAAGAGCGCGAGGGCACTTACCTGAAACGCTATGCAGCCATCGTGGCTGAAGTTACCGCTGACATCCAAGCTGCCGTTAAAAAAATGGCGGATGAAACAGGCTGCGATCTCGTGATCAGCAGCGTTGGCAACAGCAAGCGCCAAGCACCGCTCGTGCTCTACGCCGACGACAAGAACGACCTCACCGACCCAGTCCTCGCCACGCTGAATGCGGCTGCTCCTAAAAAGTAATCGCGCCTTAGTTGTCCTCGCCTTCCTCGCCCTCGCGGCGTCGGTTGTGACGGCATCGCCACCCCAGCGCGTGGCTCGTGACCCGGGCACGCGGACAACCGTGATCACAACGCGCGAAGCTTACGAAAAACTGTGTCGCGACAATCCGGCTAATGAGTTGGTGCCAGTTCCCTCACTCATCCCTGATATTCGTGCGGAGGTGCGCTACGCTTCGCGTGATAACTTTCTAGGCCGGGCACTTTACCCGGATGCCTCGCTCTTTCTGACACGAATTGCAGCGGAGAAGTTGGCTCGGGTTCAGGCAGACCTGCGCCAGCATGGGCTGGGTCTGCGGCTTTACGACAGTTACCGGCCTTACTCCATCAGCGAGACCATGTGGAAAGAGTCGGGAAAAAAATTTGCTGCTTACCTAGCGCCACCTTGGCTTGGCTCCGACCACAATCGCGGTATTGCCGTGGATGCGGATTTGGTGCGATTGCCGACAGGCACTGCCCTGCCATTTCCCACTGACTACGACGACTTCACCCCGAAGGCGTGGCATGGCAGTCCGTGCGATCATCCCCAAGCCGCGTCCAACCGTGAACGGCTCCGCACAGCCATGCGCTCGCACGGGTTTGTGGAATATCGCCGCGAGTGGTGGCACTATCATTTAGCCGAGGCAGAAGGGTTTCCGCTGCTGGACATTTCGCATTCGGAATTAGCCCGCAGAGAAAGACGCGTATCTGCCCAGAAATCCCGCGCGGCTTGCTCGCCCAACCACGGCGTGCAGAAAGAATGATCGCCCTGCGAATGCTGATATGAGAAAGATTAACGACATGATGACTCGGCACACCAACTCAGTTGGAAGCATGGAATTGCAGACACCATGAGTTCTTCTCTCTCCTATCGCAAAGATATAGACGGGCTCAGGGCTGTGGCCGTGCTGTCAGTGCTCTTTTACCACGCGGGTATCGGGGCGCCCGGCGGCTTCGTGGGCGTGGATGTGTTTTTTGTGATCTCGGGCTATCTGATTACCGGGCTCATTCTCAAAGATCTGGCGGCAGGGGAGTTCAGCTTGGCGCAATTTTGGGAACGGCGTATCCGGCGTATTTTTCCGGCGATGATTTTTGTGGTAGCAGCCAGCACGGTGGCTGGCGCATTTTTACTTTTCCCCCGTGACTTCGCCGACATGGGCGCCTCGCTCTGTGCGCAGGCGCTGCTGTCTTCCAATTTCCACTTCTGCACCAAGGCGGGATATTTTGAGAGAGCTGCCGATTTTCAACCGCTGTTGCACACTTGGTCACTGGCGGTGGAGGAGCAATTTTATCTCCTTTTTCCGCTTCTGTTGTTGTGGGTGCGCCGCGGCAAACCGGGCGCGATGGCGCTCGTATTATCAGTGTTGTCTGCCCTTTCATTTTTGCTTTCTGTCTGGTGGACCTCGTCCGCACCGGACTCGAATTTCTATCTACTGCCCTCCCGTGCATGGGAGTTGTTGATGGGCTCTTTGCTGGCAGTGATCCCGGCGCGTCGGGGCACGCGATGGGTGGCTGAATTGGCGGCAGTGACGGGTCTGGCCGCGGTGGCGTATGCCATTTTTTATTACAGCGATGAGACACGGTTTCCTGGCGTCACAGCTTTACTGCCGTGCGGCGGGGCTGCTCTGGTGATCTGGGCGGGCGGCACCAGTGCCACCTGTGTCGGGTGGTTACTGGCGTTGCGACCGATGGTTTTTGTGGGTTTGATTTCGTATTCGCTCTACCTCTGGCATTGGCCGGTGTTGGTGTTTTACAAGTATTGGAATTTTGAGGTGTCACAGGAGGAGCAACCGCTGATTCCTGTGGTTTGTCTAGCCTTGGCAAGCCTGTCGTGGTGGTTGGTCGAGAGGCCGTTCCGGCAGAAAAAAACATGTGGGGATCGCCGCTCTCTTTTCCTGTGTGCTGGGGTAGGCACCTTGTCTTTGCTCGTGGCGGGAATGTGTATTGTCTTCGCCCAAGGCATCCCCGCACGCATCCCGGCCCAGGCTCTGGCCTACTTCAATACTACGGTGGACAAGACCTTCCGAATCGAGGTCACCCTCCAGCGAGCACAACGGGGTGAGTGGATCGAACTCGGTGCTGGCGATGTCAGTAAGCAACCAGATATTTTCGTGTGGGGCGACAGTCACGGCATGGCACTCTTGCCTGCGGTGGATGCTCTCTGCAAAGAACGGGGCCTGCGTGGCCAAGCTGCCACCCGTTCCTCGACCGTGCCATTAATTGGGTATGAAGCAAAACAGACTTTTAAGGATCACAAAGCCTATAACAGGGCGGTGCTGGATTACATCATCGCGCAGAAAATATCCCGTGTGTTAGTGGTCGCCAACTGGGACCGTTACCACGATAACAAACTGCGTGCCCCGATTATTGCTACAGCCAAGGAACTGGAAAAAGTAGGGGCGCGCCTCTGGATTTTTCGCGAGGTGCCCAAGCATCCGTGGCATGTTCCCCACGCAGTGGCTTCTGCTGTCTGGCACGGGCAAGACCCGCTGGCTTTGGAAATGCCAGAGAGCTTCCACCTCGAGGGGAAAAGAGACCGTGACTCGATCTATGCGGGCCTCAGCGAACTGCATCCCAACATCACCGTGCTGGATTCCACACAACTCTTCTTGTCCCCAGACGGCAAGCGGATGAAATTCTTGGAGAATGGCGAGCTGTTATACTGGGACGACAACCACTTGACCGTGGCTGGAGCGCTGTTGCTGAAACCCTTGTTGGAACAAATATTTGACCCTGCTCCAGTTCACCCAGATCGCTGAGGTTCGTTGTGAACGATCAGTTTTTGTTCAGTATTTCTTGAACCTCATCGGGGGAGAGTTGCTTGGTCGTTTTTTCTTGGAGATCGGCCATCTCTTTTTTGGACTTTTCCACTGCGCCGGGGAGTTTGCCTTGATAGGGTTTTTCCAGTTTTGATTTTTTCAAAAAATCGTCCGGCGCCTTCATGTCGTCAACGAAAGGCTGGCGGTCGGTGGGTTCAAAACTGCCCCGCAGTTTGAAATCGCGATCAAAGCCCGTGGAGTTTTTTCCTCCGAGCGTGCTGGTGCGATCCGCAAAAGAGGAAGAGGGCAGCGAGTAATTTTTATCGAGCCCTTGGGCTGGCTTGGCGAAGGTGGATGACTTGGTGGCAAATGATTTTTTTTGTAGTTCGGCACTCTTGTTCCCGAAGGAAGACTCTTTGGGTAGCGTGGCGGTTTTTTGCTCGAACGGAGAGCCCGTGGCCATGGTGGAGGGATCGGTAGTTGGCTGTTTTTTGGGCTCGGCCTGCGCGGTGGCAAAGATGAGTCCAGACAGGACCAGGCACCAGTAGTGCCTAGACGATCTCAGAGGCTGGAGGCTCGGGTTCATCGCGTTTATTCCGTATGAAAACAGTCCAGCATCTCCCCCGCATCATGAAAGCGCTTGGAGGGATCAGGATCTAAGGCTCGTGCAAACATGGATTGGAGGTGGGCGGGCAAGGCAACGCCTCGCGCTTCAAGAGGGATAGGCTCTTCGCCGAGCACCACATCCACAGATTCGCGCTGGCCATCGAAAGGATAAGGGTGCGCCCCTGTCAGGGCGTGATAGAGCGTGGCAGCAAAACTCCAGACATCACTAGCCGGGCTCACTTCGCGATCACCGCAGAAAAGTTCTCGAGGCTGAAAAAGAATCCGAGTCGGATCATTTTGCAATAAGGAAAGACCAGCTAGACCGAGTTTTTGAAAGCCGCGCATGAGTCCCATGTCAGAGAGTTTTGCCACTAAGCCACCCGCCCGTTGTTGTAACAGGATGTTGGAGGGTTTGATGTCGCCGTGGACAAACTTGTGACGGTGCGCGTCAGCGAGCGCCTCAAGCCCATGATGTATCCACGGCTGGATATCTCCATACGACAGCGTGCCTCCTCGCTCCCGCATTTTTGAAGCCAAACTGCCCCCAGAACAATACTCCGATACGATGAAGAAGAGAGCCTCGGCGATGCCGAAGTCGAGGATACGAACCAAATTCGGGTGGGTCAGGCGCGAGGCGATTTCCATCTCTTTAGCAAACAGAGTCCGAGCCCGTTCGCTGACCTCGCCACGAGCAATCAACACTTTCACTGCCACTGGCCGTGCTTCATTATTGCGTGCCGCCTTGTAAACCGAACCGTAGGGTCCACGCCCGACCTCTTCCAGTATCGTGCAGCCGGGCACGCTAATCTTGGAACCGTCACTGGTGCCAGGATCAGAAAAAAGCATGGAACGAAGTTGCTCCTCCGGCAGCGTAGCATGGGTCAAGAGTGGCTCGGCCACCTTGCTTGATTTGGCGCACCGAACGGCTTCGCGCACTGTAACACTGATAGTGGTCTTACCAACCCGGATTTGGTCTCCGTCTCGAATCGGCACAGCAGGATGTTTGACGGTTGCCGCATCTTCGGGCGAAGCGTTTTTATCGCGCCCGCCCTGTTTCTTGTCGTTGAGGTAAGTGCCGTTCAGGCTGCCGAGATCGCGCAGCACTGCCTCGGGCGGATTGGCTTCGATGATGAAATGGTGCCTCGACACCTGCTCGTCCTCTGTGATTCTCGCATCGCAGGCGCGCCCCCTGCCAAAGAGAAAGGTGGTGTTACTGTCCATGACGAAAGTTTTGCCACTGATCGATCCGGCTGTGACCGTCAAGATCACGGCTGGCGGCTGGTCTGAGGAGTGCTGACCTTCTGTCTGTGACATGCACCTAGTTTGTAGAGAGAGGCGCTAGGTGTGGGAAGCCCAAAGCGTGGCACTATTTTCCGAGTATAGGGCTGGCACCAGACTCAGAGTCACAAGAAACAGAGCAAGCTAAGCCGCCCTTGGACCTGACCCACTAGGACAGCAACAGGGCGACACCTCAAATGACGAATCCTTGACCCCTCAGGTGAGACGATGTAAATTTGCTACGATGGAAGCGGTGATAAAAGATCAGGTGGTGGACGAAGCCAAGGCTTTGCTGAGGCTGTTTCAAGAGATGAAACCAGAAACCCCTCGGGTATTCGTGAACAGCGATGACGAGTCGGAGTCCAAGAATTTTCGCCAAGACCACATCATGGACAAGGCCATGTCCTCCGTCATGTCGGGCTGTTTGCTGATCCACAAAGAATCTCGTTGAACCTAGCATCCCGTGGATTTTATCGAGAGACGCAAAGTCAGGCTTGAAGACTTTCGGGTATGGATAGAAAAGTTTTCTAGCAGCCGGTTTGTGCATGTTTACGGAAAGGTTAGTTTTAAGCCTAATAGTGCCGACCTACTGAACGAGCTTTATTGGCTGGTCAGAGACCAAACCGAAAGCCGGATGCGCGATGTGGGGCACAGGCTCGACAGACACAAAATGGCTTCCATGCTAGAGATGACAGTCATGGCTGCACTCCCCATTAAAACAAGTGAAAATCTCGGTAACGACCTCCCTTTTTGCAATGCTGCGTTTGCAATGTTTTGCGCTCTGGACATCGTGCTGTCATGGGGAGATACGATACTCGACACGGATTGCCCGAGTTTCTGCGAGACGCACCTATTGTGGCTCAGGTGGTGCCATCAGGAACATTTTCCTATCTTCTCAAACGCGATGACTTGGTATGCGTTTGAATGTTATTGCCACGAGAGAGAGGCTGTGAGAGCGGCAAACAATCGCCTTAAAGATTTTCTTTGAATTTGTTGTCGGACAATCAACAACCAACAGCAGATCAGAGGGAACCCAAAAGACTCAGGAAGAGAGTCACCTGCATCACACAAACCCATGCTGTTGGACGAGGAAAACACGGGGAGTGAGGTTAATTATTTGATCTCAAGAGGCAGTTTTAAATCATGGATAATCCCGCGCATGCTATTCTTCACCTCGGAGCATTTGGCGGCATATTTATTCCTGTTTCTTTCTGGCTCAAAACCCAACCAGCGAAGATGGGCTTCCTCGGACTTAATAGTTTGCATAATGCAATTATGGGTTATAGCTTTACCCATCAGCACTCCAGCCTCTGCAGAAAGAAATTTTATTTTCTTATCAACGCACATGCGACGCACCCAATTGATAAGCACAGAACTTATTAAGATAAGTAAAAACATAGGAACAAATACCGCGACAAACACAGTATAAAAACCTAGTTGCTCTTTCATGCTAGTTTCAAAAGAAGCTATTGTATATGCAATAAAAAGCGTCGATAGAAAAACGACAAGCGTTGGATCTTTGGGTGTCAGTTTTTGCATGGAAACTAAGTTCTTGAGCCGCGAATAATGCTGCAAAGAAAAATCCAGCAAAACAAAATAATCGAGGCCTGCCACCTGTTTTTGTGTTAGCGTGTCTGCAGCTATTTTTTTGATGCCTTGGCCTATATCAAAGACCTTTAATGCGTATTCTTTGTCAGAAAAATCTGAGAAAGACGAAACTGTTATGTTATTTCTTTCAGCATTCAACAGGTAAACTGAAGCTTGATAATAAACATAGGCGGGGTGGCTTGTTCTTTGTGGGTATAGCTCTTCGAAACCTTTTCTTAGTGAAAAAACGAATTCTTTGCTAAAACGCAATCTTTCCATCTCGTTCTGAGCAACTCGCAGCGCGTTCTGCTGCGCTCGCATTTGTGCGTTAATTCTTGCCAGATGATCATTTGTAGTAGATTGATTGAGCAACACTGCTGTTTGAAACATCCAATTCATATCTTATCCTTTTCCGAATTAATGCTGATCTGATATGCTATCTCTAAAAATATTGCAAAATAAATAGGCTAGGTTTCTCTAATTTTGGTTGGGCCTTGCAAAGGTTACACGGAGCCAAGGCGCTTTCACAGGCGGGCTTGGTGCTGAACTTCATGTTAGAACAAGCTCTGAATCAAAAACCCGCCGCATCAGAGAACCTGAATTTCCTCAATAAAAAGGGGCGACGATCCTTCTCATTATAACCTGCGATTACCCACTGGGCCTCGCCGTCGCGGTGAAGAATCATCACCTTCCCGTAAATTTTATGTTCTGCAAGTAGTTTTGGCACTTCGTCTTCCAGTTGATAATTGAGCTTGGGATCAGCGAGCAAGACACCGTCTTCGGTTTTTCGTTCGTGAATGCCCACGATAAAATCGGGGTAAAATCCGCGCCCATCCGGCATAAGCACATTCACCGACCACGGTTGGCGCGGCTCGTTTCTGTGCCACCAGTTCACGATTTTATTAGAATCGCGATCGAGCATTTCAGCAAATTCCATTTCCCATGAATTAAGTCCGCTTGGGTAAATACCGTAAATATTGCGCGTGGACATTGGCAAGGGTTCGGGCGACTGCCACACTTCAGGCAGCGGCTCGGCTTCCGCTATCTGCGCGTGCGCTGCGAGCGCTGCCTTTTGCGCGTCAAAAAGGAGCTTCGGATGCGTGGCCAATATCACATTCAAGAAATGGGCCACTTTGAGCGGGTCGGAGGCTTCTGCCAAAGTTTCTTCGCTCATGACTTGCTGCATTTTGCGGAGCAGGGCTTTGCGCAATTCCCGGGCATCGAAGGTTTTGTTTTTCAGCAACACATCTTGCGCCATTTTTGCGGCTTGAGCCTCGGAAAGCGCGGCTGCGAAATTAAACTCCTGCTGTATGTGGCTCGTGAATACATCCAGCGTCCGTTTTTCGACGGGCACGGTGCTGCGCACGACTTCAAACAAGTCCCTCGTAGAAACAACAAACCTTTGGGCGCAATCTTCTTCCGTGACCTCGTTTTCACCACGCTCTTGCGTCTTAAAGCCCTTGGGGACACCGGGACGACGCGGGTAGCTATGCAGTGTTGCCGTGCCGACCACTTGCACAGGCTGTTTCGTTTTGGCCGCATGGTCTTGTTTGCCCTCGGGCGTTTCTCCACCTCCAAAGAACACGCCAAAATCAAACTCCTCTGTCCCGGCTGAAACAGACGCACCAGCCGTATCGGTCTGGCCTTGGCCCACAGGCATTCCGGTCTCCGCTCCACCGAACTCCAAACCAAAAGCTATTTGCCCGCCCGTATCCACTTGCCCGATACGAGACTGCCCACCGCCGTAGCGAAGTGCCACCATCGAGGTGCTTGCCTTGGCGTAAGTGGTTTGAATCTGGTTAATCTTTTGCCCAGCGAGGTCTAATCCGGTCTGCGTCTCAGGGTCGGCGAGGAAGACATAACCGTAGTTGAGTTCCTCGGGCAACCGCTTGTCCCTCGCCCGCGCATGAAGCCTGCGATGCACGCGCAAAATGCGCCCCACGAGCTGAACACCGAAATCTGCATCACGGCTTGCCCGCATAGAAACAAGCGTAAAGGCACGCGGTGCGTCGAAGCCCATGGCTACCGACATCTTGAAAAGTAACACTTCACGCCTCTCATCATTGGCAAGAGCCAGCAACCCGCTATCGGGCTCCTCTGCCGTATGAACGGCAATCTGCTCCTCCGTAAAACCGAACCCTAGCAACTGCTCCT
>DYRQ01000091.1 GCA_020718645.1 Verrucomicrobium spinosum | reverse complement strand
CAGTAGATTACTACAGCGGCACCCATAAGAACAGGCGAGCCTGCGCCTCGCACCTACGCCCATCGCGCTCTATTGCAAGATCTGGGTTTAAAATCGTAAGATTCAGTTCCTGGAAATGATTTAGGAGGTTTTCCATTGCGAAAGGTTATCCCATGGCAACCGTTTTTTCGAACGCCGTTTTCGTAAAATGAATAAAGGTAAGTGTTGCCAGTAGTATTTGCGGCGAACACGACTTTGAGATTCAGGTGCTTGGAAAGATAGGCCATTCGCGCGTATTTACCATGACCACTTCCCCCAAACATTCCGATACGACCATTACACCATGCTTGTTTTGATATCCAATCCAGGGTGTCGTATGCGTCTTCAATTTCATTTTCGTTGTTGAGGGGGTCTATGGTTCCTTCAGAATCGCCTCGTCCTCTTGGATCTTGGACGACAAATGCTATATTTTTATCGGCGTATTTTTTTGAACGATCTGCCGCCGCCCCTCGTCCGTAAAGAGATCTTATCAACAGCGTGGGAAATGAACCATCACCGGGAGGAAGGAAAACTTCCGTTGCCATTTTCTTGCCGTCGCGAAGGGCTACTCGTGCCGACTGGTGCGTTGATCCAGACGGCCAGAATTCAAGAATACCCTGTGGATTGAAAGACTTGTTAGCAGACATCGCTTCCAAGCCATCCGTAGTGGGATTGTTATTAATCGGGGCTTCTTGGTCTTGAAGGCATACGCCTAACAACAAAATGATAACTACCAAAGTGTTCGTTCTCATGTCATGGAAAGGCTGCAAACTGATAGGAAACCGCTGTCCGACCCCGCGTGGAGTTGGCTCGCAGTCTGAGGCTAGAAGCGGTCATTTCCATGGTCAAAGGCTGGCAGATGGGGCTTTGAGAATCAAGTATCCACTCTTTCAGGGTGCAGATTCTGTCACGGTGTAGAGGAAGTTATTGTCCCCCTCTGCGCCACCGCATCTCTGCGTAAGATTTTCCGCTCAGATTCCGACGACTATTCCCCAAATTCAGTTTTCAGAAAAGTCACCATGTTCTGTGAACACCACAATGGATGAAAATGGTGGGGAGACGGATTTTTTGACAGGATGAACAGGATTTACAGGAGGGGAGCAGATCGGTTCCACTTCCGTCCTTCGCGAGCTTCGCGTCTTCGTGTGATTGATTCCGTTTCTGCTATTTTCAAAGGAGTTTTCCGCCAGGTCACTTGCATCAGCGGCTCTGGATCGCCTTCATCATGGCCTGTTCCTTAGCGGTCGAAAGCGCATTGCGAAGGAAGCGGTTGGCTTGGATGTCAATGGCTGTTGGTGGGCCGCTGCGTCCAATCTGGTAGGCTTGTCCTCCCTCCGCCACTGCATCGTGCTTTGGCTCGTTGGCCGGCGTATTCGTGCCCGGGTTCGCGTTGTTTGGCGCGTTGGGATCATTCTCCGAATTCTCGGTATTCTCCCCGTTATTTGGGTTGTTAGGATCATTGGTTCCATCACCCGGATTATTGGGGTTATTGGGGTCACCCTGCGAGTTAGGGTTATTAGGATCATTCGGATTTTGTCCGTTGGGGGGCATCCCTGGCTCATTGGCGTTATCACCACCGGGCAGACCATTGCGAGGCCCTGGACCACCACCGGGCAAACCGGGACCGCCTGGTGACGGGCCAAAATTATCTCCACCGAGAGGACCAGTGCCAGGACCGCCGCCCAATGGGCCATCAAAGAGTCCACCATCAGGACCGTTACCAAATCCGCCGGGGCCGAGTGGACCCATCGGTCCCATGGGGTCCATGCCACCGAAACCAGCGCCAGGACCTCCACCAAATCCGGGGAGTTCAGGCAATCCTAGATCGGCCAGAGTGCCACCCAGCGCGATAAATTCCTCGCGGAAAGCAGGGTCTTGAATGAGCTGCTGGAAGACGGGATCATTAATGATTTCTTGAATTGTGCGCTCGTCAGGAAGAGTGTGGGTGGGAGCAAATACCAACTTGATAAAGCCGTTGCCAACCTGAGGCAGTGACTGGAGCACTTCATCCGTGACCCCAGCCACCCCGAGCACCAGTTCTGTCGTCCAGTCAGGGGTCAAGCCGGGAGCGTTGATATTAGCCAAGTCGGTGACAAAAATACCCCAGCGATCCACAGAATATGAGCCGCTACTCTTGGTGAAAATCCCATCTGTGCCGAGGGAAAGAGCAGCCGTGCTAAAAATATTATTGGCCGTCAAGTTACCACCAATAGCGACCACTGTAACGCTCTGCGTCGCAGAAACACTTCCCACCACTGACAAGTCTCCACTGTTCTCAAAATGAAACTCGTCGTTACCAGAACTCGCCAGCAAGGCATTAACACTATTCCCAGACTCGAGGAACACATCTCCGACACTGTTATTGATAGAAATACCTGTGGCCATGAACCCACCAGACTGCTTAATGTCGCCAGTGCCCGAGTTGGAGATGGTGATGTTACCAGTAGTGGTCAGCAGGCGTGGCAGCCACGCTCCACCAGTCGAGGTTGCCGTAATATTACCCGTGTTAGTAGCTCCGCCGATGATTCCAGAGTAGGAGCTGTCAATACCAAGGGAGTTGGTGCTGCTCGTGTTAACGGAGCCTGTCAGCGTGGTCAGTGCCACACCAGGGCGTGCTATCTGACCACCCACATAGAGACCTGTGTTATAGTTACCGACAGCCAAGGAACCACCAGTCAGTGACACATTATTCATGGTGCTGGCATAACCACGAAAATCGAGACCGACAGTCTGGTTGCCAGTAGTGCCAGAAGAATTACCCGTCATGGTGATCGTGCCACCACCGGCTGATATGATCGAAGCACCACCGAGCACTTCTGTTCCCGTGATACCGTCCCCACCCATCTGCCCCATACCAGTCAAAACAATATTACCCGTATCCGTCTTGACTGTGCCACCCATGGTCAGGCCAGCGCTGTTCACACCGTAATAGACATAGCCGTTCAGGTTGATAGCACCCGAAAGTGTCTCGACAGATCCTTGGACATTAAGACCAGAGTAACCCGAAGCCGTAGTTGTCAGATTGGTTGTTCCTGTAACATTGATTGAGCCAGAGTTAGTCTCCAGTCTGCCACCAGAGGTGATACGAACACCACCACCTATGTGATTTGCACTCGTATATCCATTTAGGTGGATGGCGCCAGTGGTGTTTGCTGTAATATCACCCGCTATTAACATCGCCTCCCCATAGGTCCCTGAACCAGCTTGGGCACTGATGTTAATAGTTCCACTATCGGTTGTAATGTCACCTGCAATGTTAACACCCATAGACACGGTTGAGTTCCCAGATCCGCCTCCTGACCCGTTGATACTCACTGGACCAGCAGTCGTCGTAATACTGGAATTCGAGTCTATTTTGACCCCAGTATAGATCGTGGATGTTGAGTTACCGAAAGCCCCCTGCCCTTTCAGAGACACCATGCCGACACCTGTGGTGATGGATGTGTCGGCTATCTCAATACCATGTGACAATGCTGTGGTTCCCGTGGCCGATGTTGTAGATGGATAAGCTCCGCCGCCAGCGATGAAGTCACCGCCATGGGTATCAAAAGTGGCTCTGCTGATATATATGGCACCAGTGGAATTTCCATCAGCATCCGCATTAATAATGGTATTTGTCGAGCCTGTAGTAGATACAATTTTCGTGTTATTATTGATAATCACCGAGGTGTTAGATCTGAGTGTCACGATATTATTAGGCGTTCCCGTTCTCGTGATATTGCCACCATAAGTCCCGTTACCTAGCACTAGGTCACCATTGGTGGAATCGAGTTGGACAAAGCCCCCTACCACATCAATGTCACCCTGAAAAAATACGCCAGACCCCCCAAGACTAGCAGTCTGGCCATTCACGCCCACCGTGCCAACACTTGTGGCCGAAATGTTATGACCGTGCATCAAATTAACACCATGGGTGAGCGAGCCCATGCCATTGTTGGCAATACCTGTGTAGCCGATGGGACCGCCACCGGAGACATTCACCGTGCCCTCGCTATGCACGCCAGTAGCGGCAGTGCCGTAACCACCCGTGCCGACGATGTTGATTTGCCCCGTGCCACCAACAATATCTATACCAGCCGCTGAGCCATCCAGCCGCACACCTTGGTTGCGCAGGTCTGTCGAATTATTGCCGCCGCCTGTGCCATTAATACTGATGTTGCCTGTGCCAATGGCACCGACATACGCCCCCCCTGTCAGAAGCACACCAAAGTTATTACTGCCGTAGTTAGCACCAACACCCGTGATGGTGATATTTCCATCACGTGCATTCAAAGCGGTGTTCAGACCGTCAATTTTCACACCAATATTATCACTTGCACCCGATGTGCCACCTGCCAAGCCATTGATATAAATAGCACCGACACCAGCAGTCGTAATAGTGGAATTATTTGTGATTAATACGCCATGCTGGCTTGTAGAAGATCCATTATATCCTTGCCCGCGTATAGAGATACCGCCATTGGTGGACACGCCCGACAAGTTGATGGTGGAAGCGCTGATTTTAACACCTTCCAAAGCCCCTGCACCCCAACCGGATGCTGCTGTTGCGGTAGGGTCGGCACCACCTCCCATGATAATACTGCCACCATTGGTATTGATGGTGCTGCTGGTAATAACAATACGCCCGCCACCAGTGGAGTCGGTATCAGCATTGAAGGTCAGGGACAGTTCTGTGTACGCACCCGCATTAAAAACACCATTCATAATGGTGATGTCGCGCCCAGCTTGCAGAGTGAGTGTTGCCAATCCTGTCGTCGCAGTCCGCTCAATGGTTCCACCACCCGAGCCGTCGTAGGTAATATCATTCGAGGCAGCCAGAACCAAGTTACCTGAGTTCAGCAAGGTGGTAACAGCGCCGGCAGTAATCACGCTGGTAGCACCTGGCTGATCTTCAGCCGCATTATCCAGATCCTCCGCGCTGGTGATATCATCGCCAGTAGTGGAGTCGCCATTGATGTTAGGCAGACTGGTGCGGATACTGATATTGGTGGGATCGAGCAGGAGCGTGCCCCTGTCACCGTTGGCGGCAGTCAAGTCGGCTGTGCCTTGAAAGTCCAAATAACTTTTGCCCGACACCTCAGCCATACCACCGTTGCCAGACTGGCTGCCGCCTTTGGCGGATATATCACCAGAATATTTGGTGGTGCCATCGGACCAGACAATCACTTTACCACCGTCACCGTCCGCACTCAGTGTGTCCGCACGGAGTTGAGCCCCTGCTTTTACCAGAGTCACCCTTGCATTATAGGCGTCGGGATTACTGCCTTGGTAGTCGCCGCCCACGCGGATGGCTCCTCCGCCTGCCTGCCCGCTAGCGTCGAGCACCGAGGTGGAGTTCAACTGCACACGGTCGGCAAAGAGATCAATCGAGCCGCCTTTGGTTCCAGCCGCGGTGGATGCCACTGAGATAGTGCCACTGTTGACAATGGTCGAATCCCGCAGGACTGGCGTGGTCTGGCGCGCATAAGCTTGCACGGCTACTTGGCCCCCGAGCGCTTCCAGTTTGCCGGTATTGGTGATGTTGCCCCCGTCCACATCAAGGATGATGCGACCGCCGTCGTTGACCAGTTTATTGGCTTTGATGGTGCCGCTGTTGTTGATGGCCATAGCATAGACATTGCCGCCAGCGGCGCGCAGTTCAGCCGAAGCCGCCTCGATAATGCCAGTGTTGGTCACGCCTTCTGAGGCGCTCGGCTGCCCAGCAGCGACACGCACGGCGAGACGCTCAGGCCCTGCTTCTTTCAGCACGACATCCTGTCCTGCTGCTAACCCAACAGTGCCGTTGGGTGCAAGGATAGTGCCTGCATTTTGAACCTGATGACCGATCAGAAAAACATCGCCACCTTGGGCTTGGATGGTGCCGTAGTTCTGAACTGCAGCGGTGGAGTTACCAAAGAATTTCAAGTCGCCACCTGCCAGGAAATTGTCGTCGGCCACATCCAGAGTCGAGGCCACAAAAGTGCTGGCGTTGATCTGCGCCCCAGGCCCCACCAAAATACCATTCGGGTTGACGAGGAAGATCTTGCCGTTGGCATCCAGCCGTCCAAGGAGCTGTGACGGGTGCACCCCGACTACGCGATTCAACGCGGCGCTATTGGAGCCGGGCTGGAGAAACTGCGTCCACTCCTCTTTGTTGATAGAGAAATCTTTCCAGTTGATGATCGCCTTATCGGAGCCCTGTGTGATGGTGAGTTTGTTGCCGTCTCGGATGAATTTCACATCGCCATGTTTGACTTCCTCACCGATGGGATTAGCAAAAAGAGTGACGCCGACAAAAAGCTGCAGGCATAAGCAAACCACCCAGCGAACTGGGTTTCTGCCATGGACTATTATCTTGTTCATTACTTTATTATTCTAGCATGGTGGCACAGTTTATCTATGGCACCCGCCATATTTAAGGGGAAGATATGGGTGTTGTTAAGTGAAAAACACTGTGAACTCTCTTGAATAAGTTTGTAGTGAACCCGCAGGCTTCGCCTGATTTATTTTCGCAAAAAACTATTTGAACCACCGATGCACACCGATGAGAGAGACTATTTCTTTTCGGGTTTGGATTTTCCCATCGCCTTGAGATCGCATTTTTCTGCGGCCAACTCGACGAGGGCGCCGATGCGTCGTGCCAGACGGGTTCCCCGGTAGATCAAGAAAAGTGCAATCAGGAGGAGAGCCACCGAAGCTGAGATGGTCTTGGACCCAAACGCCAGCATCCCGACGAGGATCAAGGTCAACAGGGATGCGCCACCCAGCACAGTGGACATGGTCATACGAAGCTGGTGATCCACGCGGATGAGCACTTTGGGGCCACCGTGATATTCGTTGGCCGTCCGGAGGCGGAGCTGCCACCAGCGGTTGCCGAAGACGAGGATGTCCCAATCTCCCCAACCTGCGTCGAGGGAGTATTTCCACCCCTCCTCTTCGAGCAGGTCCACAATCTCGCGCAGTAGGCTGTCGCGGCAGGTGCCTTTTTCGTTCCAGAACGACTGCTCGAGCCAGCCGGACCAGAGGACACTGTTGCGGGTTTTCTCGGAGGAAACTAGCACGCGGTTAGGGGTGCGGCGTTGGGTGATCCAAGTCATGTATCGCGCCCAGCCGCGAGCGAGGGGCTGCGCGATGGCCAGGTAGAGGAGCAGCATACGGCCGAGCACGGAGTCGTGCTTGGGCTCGATCTTGGCGCGAGCCATCCACGAGACACCAACGGCGAGAGTTAATCCAAACATGATCAATGGCACGAGACGGAGTGGCTCCACTTGAATAGAAATCAGGAAAATAAAGAGTGCCAGCAACACCCACTCGAGGCTGCTCGCCAGCCCGGCCCATTCGGATTCGCGGCGGGGGTAGATGCACTGGAAAAGCCCCATACCAAATGCGCCGTGGTAGATGATCGGTCCGCCAAAGAAATGCTCGAACCGCGGTGTGCCATAGACTGAGCCGCGCCACTTGGCTCCACCTGTGGGGCCGAAAAAGACGAGGTGCTTGAAACGCAGCAGGGACTCAGCTTCGCCATAGCCGCGCTGTTGTCCGAAGTAAGCTTGCACCGTAAAACGGCGGTGGTGCCAGACTACGGCAGAGGGGCTGAAAGCGATCTGGTAGCCGCGCTGCATGAGGCGCCAGCAGACATCTACATCGTCACCGGCTTTGCGGTATTCGGGGTCGAAGCCGTCTATCTCTTTGAGAGCCCATTTCCAATAGGCCATGTTGCAGCCTGGCACATGTTCCGCAATGGTGTCAGTGAGCAAAACATGGCTGGGAGAACCCGGTGCAGCGGCGACGCAGGCCTGGATCCAGTCGTGCGCTGGCGGGGAGATGTTGGGGCCGCCAACGGCGGCACAGTCGCTTTCGATCAGGGAAGAGACGAGGTAGTAGAGCCAGTCTTTATCCGCGATACAATCCGAGTCGGTGAACGCGACGACATCGCCTTTGGCCTCCCAGATGCCGCGGTTGCGCGCGACGCTGAGGCCCATGTTTTTTTGCACGATATTAACGAACTCAGGTCGTCCCTGTATGCCAGCCCGTTCCCGCTCAAATTTGGCTACCAACTCTTGGGAGTTGTCCTTCGAACCATCGTCCACGAGGATGATCTCGAAGTCGGGGTAAGTCATCAGGTCGAGCGATTCGAGCGCGCCGAGGAGTGTCTTGCCACCGTTGTAGGAACAGACCACCACGCTGACCTTGGGCCACTGCGGGAGCGGGGCGAGGAAGTGGTTGCCCGCCCAATATTTTTGCACCGCGTGATAGGCTTTTTTCGGGGTGCGATCTTGTTTCACCAAACCAAAAGCCCAGTCGGTGATGTCGTGCCCGCCGGTGAACCACTCGTCGGTCCATGCAAAAAAGATCGTGCCGGCCAACCCGGAACGAGCCACGGTTTCGGTGTGCCACGAGAGCATCTGGGCCTGCTCCTCCTCGGTGTGGCGCAGGGTGTCGAGCCCAAATTCGCCCAAGATCAGAGGCTTTTCTTCGGCGAGATTCTGCAATCGTCCGAGGTAGTTGCGGAACTCCGTCCTGTTGTGGAGATAGACATTGTAGCTGTAAAAATCTGCGAAGCGGGGCAGGAGGTATTCGGTGGAAGGATAGCACGCATAAGCGGTGAGCAGCCCGGCATCCACCGACTTCGCCTCGGCAATCAGGCTGTCCACAAAATCGCGCATCGGGGCGGCGCCGTGCCAGCGAATAATGTCACCGGGAATTTCGTTGCCGACGAGGAGACCGAAAATGCCCGGGTGCCCTTTCAGGCTCTTGGCTGTCTGGCGCACTTTGGCGCGGATGGATTTCTTGACTGAATCAGAATCCAAAAAGGTGATGTGTTGCTCCCAAGGGACTGTGACCAGCACACGCAGACCATGAGCCGCGGCGTCGTCCAGCATCCACTCGGGCGGCAGGTGATAGACGCGGATCAGGTTGGCGCCCATCTCGTGCATCTGGGCGAAGTCACGGAGCGTGGTCTCGCGATCTTTGAAAAAGAGTTCGGGCTGACCCTCGGGCGGGCGGAATGGCCCGTAGGTCACCCCCTTGACATAGACCTTGCGGTCACCTTCAAAGAAAAATTTTGCACGGCACTCGAGCCGGGCACTGATAGCAGAACTAGAAGACGATGATGTCACAGGTGGTGCAGACTATGACAGGTTTGCAGAGATTATCAATGAGGCAAACAGAGGAGTTCTACACCGTAGGTTTTCTCAAAAAGATCTTTTTTCTTATCCACAGCCTCGTGCTCGGATTGGCAATAGGTCTCGGGGCCGAGCATGATCTGGACATGCCTGTGCAGATCCTTGACTACTGCATCAGAGACCTTGCGCCTGTGGCTGCGGTCCAGAGCATCGGCAACGCGGAGGAGAGAAGCCAGTTTGCACACCGTCTCGCGTGGGCGTTTATCCAAGTCCGCAAAACCATCGTGTTCGGGAGATGGCAGGGACTTGCGGTGGTAACGAGCTACGAGAGCGATGATCAAAACATCGTCAGGGGCGATCATTTTCCAAGGATGTGCCAAGATCATCTCGTAAGAACGCTTGTGATGCTCTTTGCCGCCAGTGGCTTTACTCCAACCGACATCGTGCATCAGAGAAGCTGCTTCGAGGGCGAACTTGGCCCGGGCATCAAGATTGTGTCTTGGTTGGAGGGAGTCGAAAATTTGAAGCGCCAGCTTGCAGACATGGTGAACATGCTCCGGCTCCATCTCATGTTTTTTGACGAACGCAAGCACCTCCGCCCTTGCTTCTGAAAAATCATCTGAGTCACTGTTGTCGGCCATGTCGGCAGAGAAGAAAGGGCAGGCATTCAAAAATGCAAACGCTTTCACGCAGCGTCACAGAAACTTGACAACCACCCCCATGAGCCAAGCCGAGAAAAAAGCTTGGCACGCTCTGGGACGAGAGCGGATTTGCGTTGGAGAATGTTCAGGCGCCGAGAGTCTGCGCCACGGTTCTGGCGTCGTTGCGGATTTTGCCGCACACGGTTGAACAGAGGTCGAATACCACTGGATCGCAGATGGAGTAGAAAATGGTGTTCCCATTGCGGCGGCGGGTAACGAGCTTGGCATCATAGAGCAAGGCAAGCTGTTTGGAGACATTGGCCTGTTTCATGTCGAGCGAATGCACCAGATCCCCCACACAGGTTTCCCCGACCATGAGCTTTTGGAGAATAACAAGACGGGAGGGTTCAGATAATACCGAAAACAGCTTGGCCACCGAAGTGATCTGCTCGGGCGTCATGGGCTCTTTGGGTGCATTGCTCATTATCATGTATCAGTATGAAGTTACATTAAACCCAGATTTTGCAATTGAAAACAGGGGAAACTGAGGAAGGTTTGTTTTATT
>DYRQ01000090.1 GCA_020718645.1 Verrucomicrobium spinosum | reverse complement strand
ACTTTGCAGGCACTCGGAATTCGGTCAAGCACTTTGTCTTTATCCATAAGGCGGCAGGAATAGATTTTCCGTGGTGATTTTGGATGCAGAAATGCTCATGCGATGGCATGGGTAATCGAAAAAATGGAGCACAAGACTGGTGCTCGGCGCAGTGTATGTGCGGAGGGAATGAACTGATGCTTATTACAGCAGCTTGGCTGAGAAATCTTCGAGCGAGGGCGATTTGACAGCAGCTTTGTGCAGGTCGCGGAGAGGGTGGTTTCCTCTGAGATAGCCTCGATCACTTCATGCAAGCCTTCGGGCACAACATCAAACTTGGCTTCGAGAGCTTCAACCACTGAAGACTGCAAGGCGATGACAGGACCCTTGTGCAAGCCCTCTTGTTGACCTTCTTGACGGCCTTCATTTTTTCCTTCTGCGAACAGGACTTGTGCGATTCCCGTCGGGTGCAACTGTGGGATTTCGTTATGCCAAATATTTTGAGATGACTATTTTTCTCTCATTTTCTAGGCGCATTGGACGATAGGTCAGAGCATGGACTGGCGATATCTGACCACACGACCTCTGCCAAGAGGGTGGTTTGTTGCTGTGGCACCGATCTTGATGGTCGGGCTGGGGAGCACTGCCGCTATCTATTTTTTCTGGAGCCTTAATATGATGCTTCTTTCTCAGGAGACTCCTGAGACTTTGCATGTCTTGACTTGTGCCGCTCTGCTTGTGGTGTGGGGCGGCACTCTCAGTGCATTTGTCGCGGCACTGACCCGTTGCGGCATGGCTAGGGTGCATGGCATGGAGTTCGAAGTGCTAGCTCCCCGCCGTCTCAGCACTCAGCCCAGGGGTGGGGCAGGGAGTGGTGCTCAGTTCGGTTGCAACTGATCGCAGCTTGGTTCAGGCCTTCTTTTTTCTGAAAATATGAGTCGCGTTGCCGTGGAGCATTTCCGCGGTTTCCATGAAAGTTTCCGAGAGAGTCGGGTGGGCATGAATCGTGCCGCCGATATCCCCAGCCACTAGGGCGTTTTCTATGGCCAGAGCACCCTCGGCGATCATCTCGCCAGCGGTGTCTCCCACGATACCGACTCCCAAGATGCGCTCGGTGCCCGTTTCGTAGATCACTTTTGTCAGGCCGTCTGTGCGTCCGAGTGATTGGGCGCGACCTGAGGCGGCCCAAGGGAATTTAATCACTTGGACATCGCGTTTTTCTGCCAAAGCTTGTGTTTCAGTGATGCCGCACCAGGCGACTTCAGGGTCGGTGAAAACGACAGCAGGAATGCAGAGGTTATCAAACTCAGCAGGGTGACCGCAAAGGGCTTCGACAGCGACACGGGCTTCGCGGGAGGCTTTGTGGGCTAGCATGGGCTCGCCTGCGATGTCGCCGATGGCGAGGATGTTCGGGTCGGAGGTGCGGCCTTTGTTATCCACTTCGATGAAACCTTTGGGCGTCACTACTACGCGGGTTTTTTCGAGGCCGATACTCTCGTGGTTGGGGCGGCGGCCTGTGGAGATTAATACTTTGTCAAAGAGGAGTGTCTTGGAGCCTTCTTCATTTTCCAGAGTGACGGCAATGCCTTCAGGGCGGGGTTCCATCTTGGCCACTTTGGTTTTCACTAGGATAGCTTCGAACTCTTTATCGAGGCGTTTTTTCAATGGAACCACTAGGTCGCGGTCAGCGCCCATGAGTATGCCGTCGAGCATTTCCACTACGGTGACTTTGCTGCCGAGTGCGGAGTAAACGGTGCCCATCTCCAAACCGATATAGCCACCCCCAACGATGAGTAAATTACCAGGGATGTCAGCCAACTCTAGGGCGGCGGTTGAGTCCATGATGCGAGGGTCGCCGAGGTCAAAAGCTTTTGGGATTACCGGACGAGAACCAGTGGCGACAATAGCGTGGGAGAACCCGAGCGTGGTGCCATTGTCGAGGGAGAGTTGGGTGGAATTTTCGAAGGAAGCGCGGGCGTTGATGTAGTCTATGCCGCGAGATTTGCAGAGACCTTCCAGTCCGCCGCAGAGGTTGCCGATGACCTTGTTTTTGAAGGCGCGTATTTTGTCGAGATCGAGGGTGGGCTCACCGAACACAAGACCGTGTTCCGCGGCATCTCGAGCCTCGCGGATGATTTTCGCGAAATGCAGGAGAGCTTTCGAGGGGATGCAACCGCGTTGCAGGCAGACGCCGCCGGGTTGTTTGGAGGCGTCAACCAGCGCTGTTTTTTTACCGAGATCGGCAGCCATAAATGCAGCGGCGTATCCGCCGGGTCCGGCTCCGACCACAACGATTTCGTAGGTGCTGGTAGGGTTCGACATAAGGGAGTCTTTTGTAGAGGACAGGGTGTGCCCAGTGCTTTCTTAGAGGAGTTTTCCCGCGAACTCTTCGAGACCGAGCACTACGCGGCGGGTGAATCTGGCGGCATCAGCTCCATCAATGAGACGGTGGTCGTAGCTCAGGCAGATGGGCAGCATCAAGCGGGGTTCAAAAGCGTTGTTGCGCCAGACGGGACGGATCGCACCTCGAGCGAGACCGAGGATAGCCACTTGCGGGGGGTTGACCAAGGGGGTGAACCCCGTGCCACCTACGCCGCCGAGGTTGGAGATAGCGAAGGTGCCGCCGCGCAACTCTTCCACAGTGACCTTACGGTCGCGGGCTTTTTGTGAGAGCTGAGCCAACTCGTGGCAGAGTTCCTTGAGACTTTTCTTGTTCACATCGCGTATGACAGGAACTATGAGACCGCTTTCGGTATCCACAGCCACGCCGATGTGAATGTAATTTTTATAAATCACCGTGCCATGAGCTAGATCCAGAGAGGCGTTGAAATGGGGGAACTCGAGCAAAGCATCGGCTACGGCTTGGAGAGCGAAGGAAGTGACGGTGAGCACGCCGCCGAGATCTTTCACCCGTGCAGCGAAGCGGCGGCGGAAAGCATCGAGGTCGGTGATGTCGGCCTCGTCGTAGTGCGTGACCATAGGGATCTGCCATGCCAAGGCCATCTGCTCGGCAATCTTGCGTCGCAGGGAGGGGAGGGGCTGGATGTCTATGGGGCCGTATTTAGAAAAATCGGGAAGGGGCGCTGGGGCTGGCGTGCCGGGGGCAGCGAACGAATGTTGGCGAGAGGTCAGTTCGCGCACATGGCGTTTGACATCTTCGATGACAATGCGTCCACCAGAGGCGCTGCCTATGACTTCGGACAGATTGATACCTAGTTCGCGGGCAAAACGCCGTGTAGCAGGACCGGCTGGGACTGATTTGGGAGGAGAGCCGGCTTTGCGTGGCGTGGCGATTTCGGTTTTGGGCGTGGGAAGTTCTTGGCGCGCTGCAGGGGCAGCAGGTGGTGGAGTTGTAGGAGCGGCAGCAGGCTGGGGAGACGGGGTTGGGGTAGGGGCGGGGCTGGCTGCGGGAGTCGCAGCGCCGGTGCTCTCCAGTGTGAGGATGACAGAACCGACCTTGGCCTGCTCACCCTTTTTAATCCTGACCTCGCCCACAGTGCCAGAGGCGGGAGAGGGTATCTCCACGACGGCTTTGTCCGTTTCGATTTCGCAGAGTGTCTGGCCTTCGGAGATGGTGTCGCCAGTTTTGACGAGCACATTGATGATATCGCCTCCGGCAATGCCCTCGCCGAGTTCGGGTAGTATGACCTCTTTCATGTAGTGTAATCCGTTTATTTCGTAGAGATGGGTAGGAGTGGCCTCAGGCGTAGAGCGAGAAAGCTTGTTCCGGGTTGACGCCTAGCTCGCGGATGGCGGCAGCGACGGTGGCAGGAGGTAACTCGCCGCGCTGCGAGAGCGCGTAGAGCGTGGCTACAGTGATGTGTTCAGCATCCACCTCAAAATGGCGCCGCAGGTTGGCTCTGGATTCGCTGCGTCCGAATCCGTCGCATCCGAGCACAGTCAAGCCGCCGGGCACCCATGGGGCAATTTGCTCCGGGACTTGGCGGACATAATCAGAAGCGGCTACCACAGGGCCTTTGGTATCTTTAAGTAGGCTGGCGAGGTAGGAGGTGCGCTGGGGTTGCTCGGGGTGGAGCATGTTCCAGCGAGCCGCTTCCAAGGCGTCGCGCCGGAGTTCTTTGTAGCTGGTGGCACTCCAGACATCGGTGGATACCCCATATTTCTCCGCGAGGATTTCCTGGGCGCGGAAGACTTGGAGGATGATCGAGCCGCTGCCGAAGAGCTGCGCGTGTAGCTTGGGTTTATCGGCAGAGGAGGGGCGAACTTTGTAGAGGCCTTTGAGGATGCCTTCGAGAGAGTTCTCGGGCATTTTCAGCATCTCGTAATTTTCGTTTTGGAGGGTGATGTAGTAGAAGATGCTCTCCTGGTCCACAAACATCCGGCGGAGACCATCAGCGACGATGGCAGCAATCTCATAGCCAAACGCGGGATCGTAGCAGAGGAGATTTGGCACGGGGGAGGCGAGCAGCAGACTGTGCCCGTCCTGGTGCTGAAGACCTTCGCCATTGAGAGTGGTGCGGCCGGCAGTGCCGCCGCAGAGGAAGCCTTTGCAGCGCATATCAGCAGCGGCCCAGATCAGGTCGCCCACGCGCTGGAAGCCGAACATCGAGTAGAAGGTGTAGAAGGGCACCATGGGCGTGCCAGTGTTGGCGTAGGAGGTGCCGGCTGCGATGAAGGAGGCCATGGAGCCACCTTCATTGATACCTTCTTGCAGGATCTGGCCGTCGCCGGACTCGCGGTAATAGAGGAGTTGGTCGGAGTCCACGGGCTCGTAGAGCTGGCCGTGCGAGGAGTAGATGCCGTGTTTGCGGAAGAGCGCTTCCATGCCGAAGGTGCGCGCCTCGTCTGGGATAATGGGCACGAGGTATTTGCCAAGGCTTTTATCGGCGAGCAGGGCGGTGAGCACTGAGACGAAAGCCATGGTGGTGGAGATTTCGCGTCCCTGCATTTTGCTGATGATGTCCGCCATGTTCTCGAAGGAGGGCACAGGCAGCACCTCGGTAGAAGGCTTGCGTGAGGGAATGGGGCCGCCGAGGTCTTTGCGCCGCGCCGCGAGGTATTTCATCTCCGGGCTATCGGCAGCGGGTTTGTAGAAGGGGAGTTGGGTGGCATCCTCATCGTTGAGGGGGATGCCGAAGCGAGTGCGGAACTGGAGGACGATCTGGTCTTGGAGTTTTTTCTGCTGGTGGGCGACATTCTTGCCCTCAGCAGCATCGCCGAGGCCGTAGCCTTTGATGGTCTTGGCCAGGATGACAGTGGGTTGGCCTTTGTGGTTGGTGGCAGAGTGGTAGGCGGTGAAAACTTTGATCGGGTCGTGACCACCGCGGCGTATGTGTTGGACTTGCTCGTCGGAGAGTCGCTCGGCGAGTTTGAGAAGTTCCGGGTATTTGCCGAAGAAGTCTTGGCGGACATAGTCGCCGGAGCTGACAGAATATTTTTGGTATTGCCCGTCCACGACTTCCATCATGCGCTTGGCCAGGAGACCGTCTTTGTCCATGGCGAAGATGGGATCCCACTCCGAGCCCCAGACGACTTTGATGACATTCCAGCCTGCGCCCCGGAAGAGGGATTCGAGTTCTTGGATGATTTTGCCGTTGCCGCGCACGGGGCCATCGAGGCGCTGTAGGTTGCAGTTCACCACGAAGGTCAAGTTGTCGAGGCGTTCGCGTGCCGCCATGGTGAGGCAGCCGAGCGTCTCGGGTTCGTCGCACTCGCCATCGCCGAGGAAGGCCCAGACGCGGCGGTTGGAGGTATCTTGGAGACCGCGCGAATTGAGATAGCGAAGGAAGCGGGCGTTGTAGATAGCGCCGAGAGGACCCAAGCCCATTGAGACGGTGGGGAACTGCCAGAAATCGGGCATCAGCCAAGGGTGGGGGTAGGAAGAGAGACCACCGCCCTCGGCCATCTCGCGGCGGAAGTTGATGAGTTGAGATTCGGTGAGGCGACCTTCGAGGTAGGCTCGGGCGTAAACTCCGGGGGAAGCGTGGCCTTGGAAATAGATGAAATCGCCGCCGCCCGGGGCGTCGTTGCCACGGAAGAAATGGTTGAAAGCCACCTCGAGGAGGGTGGCTGAGGAGGCGTAAGTGGAGATGTGTCCGCCTAAGCCATCTTCGTCTTTGTTGGCGCGGACGACCATAGCCATGGCGTTCCAGCGCACGAGGCTTTTGATGCGCCTTTCCAGTTCACGGTCTCCTGGGTAGGGAGGTTCGTTTTGGGGTAGGATGGTATTGAGGTAAGGGGTGTTGAGAGGGTGGGTCAGGGTCGCGCCAGAGCGGACGGCGGCAAGCTCCAACTCGTTGAGCAGCCATGCGGCGCGTTCAGGACCTTGCTCTTGGAGGATGTAGTCGAGAGACTCCAACCACTCGCGTGTTTCTTGGGGGTCGAGGTCGGGGATGGAGGAGAGTTTGGCGTAGCTGTTATCAAAAGTCTCGTTCGTCTGTGGCATAGTCTGTCTTCCTTAGTGTCTCAATGCTGTGCGCTTTATATTTGTTTGAGCCCTTAGTTTATTAGCGAAAAAATGAAGATTGCAAACGGAAGGGCATAAAGTTGCGAAAAATAATCAACTTTCCAAGGGGGGGAATGCAAGCGAGTGTAACACAGGGCGGCAACCAAGTATTCTGGCTTGAGATATCTTTTCTTGGAGAAGTAGAACAGGTGCCAGAGCTGGTCGTGTCACCTGTAATGAGCAGGTGGGTTAGGCCATCTCGCCAAAGGCGGTCCAGACGACTTCGACAGACCACATGCGAGTATGGAGCCAACTTTCGATTTGGAGGGTGAACCCGTCGCGCTGGATATTGGCGGCCCTGACCCTGAGGCGCGAGTTGTCATCATTATCTATATCGAAACCAGCCACGCCGACATGGACTACGGGGGTTTCGGTGTAGTGTTTTTCGAATTGGATGTAGCGCTCGAAGATGCGGGAGTCGTGTGGAAGGGAGACATCCAGCAAGTTCCAATCTGGTTCCTGTATGCTGCCAACGAAGATGCCCGACAGGATGCCTGTGGCGCCACTGCGGGTGAATTGTTGCTCGTTCATGGTAGTCTTTCGCTCTCTTGTTGTCGGGTTATTTCAGCTTGGACTGAACCAGTTGGCTGAGGGTTTTGTTATCGGCTCTGCCAGCCACTTTGGACTGCAAGGATTTCATGACAGCGCCCATCTGGGCTTTGCCGGTGGCACCGGTTTCGGAGATAGCTTCATCCACGAGGCGAGCGATCTCGGCCTCGTCTAAGGCGGCGGGCAGGTAGCCTTGCAAGTGCAGCAACTCGGCAGACTCTTTGTCGGCTAAATCGGTGCGTCCGGCCTGGGTGAAGCTCTGGATAGAATCTTGGCGTTTCTTGATTTCCTTGCGGGCCACGGCGATGACATCTTCGTCGGTGGGGCTGGCAGACGCGCCTCCTTTTTCGATGGCGGCGTATTTGACGGCAGATTTGAACATGCGCAGGACGGATACTTTATCAGCAGCGCGTGCGAGCATGGCCTGTTTGAGGTCGGCTTCAATTTTTTGGGCGAGGTCGGACATAGAGTAGGAATCAGCGCGGGCGGGTGGATTGGAGCGCGAGAAGCTGGTCGCGGAGGGCGGCAGCTTTTTCGTATTCCTCGAGGCGGATGGCCTCTTGGAGGTCGCGTTCGATTTTTTCTTCTGGGGAGACGGGAACCTGTTTTTTCAAGTCGGTCTGCCAGCTTTTGAGAAAGGTGAGTTCGGGGCTGGAGTCGAGCATTTCGTCGGCTCCGTGGTTGGTGAGGAATGCAGTGATTTTGGCTATGGCTTTATCCACATGGCGCAGTGCCCCTGAGAAATCGCTTTTGGAGATAGAGAGCATGGCCTTGGCGCGCGAGTGCATCATGAGGACATAGGGAGTGAACTGCCGCAGCATCCAAGCGAGATCTTCGTGCTGGGCATAGCGGGAGACAAACTCGAAGACAGAAAGATTGCGCTGGGTATCCCGGATGACTCTTGTCCAATCCTCCAATTGGAAGAGGCTCAGGTAGCGGTGGTAATATTGGACGGCCTCGTGGTGGAGCCTGGAACAATCCTCGGCGTTGAGCTGAAAGCCATCTTCGGATTCATGGAGACTCCGGTGGGCTTCGAGTTTGCCTTGGTAGTATTCAAACCACGACTCTTCGTCCTCGGGGCGGGTGCCATCCGGGCGTCCGTCCAGTTCCATCTGCATGATGCCGAGATCGAGGCGGAGCTGGACTTTGCGTTTGCCTCCCTCGTCCGTGATAAAACGGGCGTTAATCCGGCTGGGGTCAAATGGCCACGAGGCCAACAGACTAGTCATATCTTCGTTCACGCGTCTGAAAAATCTTCTAAGTCAATGTCACACCCGCGCTTGGTTTTGTCAACGGCAGTGGGGTGGGAGAAAGGTGGTTTACTCCATCGCGTCTTTATATTTTTTGAGTTCGACGGTCATCTCGATGCGCTCTTTAGGATTGTCTTTGTCATCTCTGGGGGCGCTGGAGATTTTCTCGACTATATTCATCCCTGCAATGACTTTGCCAAAGACACTGTATTTGGCATCGAGGTAGGGAGCGTCGTTGAGGCAGATGTAGAACTGGGCGCCGTTGGAGCGGCGGTCTTTGTTCACCTTATCCCCAGGGCGAGCCATGGCAACAGAACCGCGCTTGTGAGGAAGTTTTTTCTCGAGTTGGACTGTGATGCCGGAGCCGCCGAGCCCGTCGTTGGAGCGGTCGTTATCTTTCGAGAATGGGTCGCCGCCTTGGACAATGAAGGAAGGGATGACGCGATGGAAGGTCGTGCCGTTGTAGAGTCCAGTGCGGATATTGCGGCGGAAGTTCTCCGAGTGGCGCGGGGCTTCCTTATCATTGAGCAGGATGATGAAGTTGCCATATTTAGTTTTGACTACAGCAACCTCGGCTTTTTCAGAGAGACCTACAGCAGATGGTTCCAAGGCCGGTCCGGAGGGCGCAGCGGCAGTAGTTGGAGCCATGGGTTCCGACGCCTCGCTAGTGGCAGGTGCCGAGGTGGGTGCTGAAGTAGAGGCAGGAGTAGCGGGTTGCGGAGCTGCTTGGGCCTGCTGCTGCTGGGGGGGTGTCTGGCCATTTGGGGCGCTAGTGGGTTTGTTTTGGACAACTTTATCGCCGCTCCCGAAGAGTCCGAAGAAACAGCCTGATAACCCAGCGCTGATGCAAAGCATTCCGGTCGTGTTCACTATTATTTTTTTCATCGTATTTCTATAAATGGTAATGGGGTGATGCGCGCCCAGCCGCTGCTAGTCTCTACGCGACCACTTGCCTGCGCATACTGCCTCGATATTATGGAGAGGGCAATCCAATTTTGCAGGTGGGAAGACCAGGTGGCGGAGGAGATGGATCCCGCGGGCTTACCCTCTACCAGCACGGGGCCGACAGAGAGGGTGGGGGTGTCTGGTTCTGCTGCCAGACCCACGAGCTTTTGGTTAACATGCCCCATGCTCTTGAGTCGGGCTATGGTTTCCTGTCCAACATAACAGCCTTTGGTGTAACTGATCCAGCGTTCCTCGCCCATCTCAGGTGGCAGGGTATGGGCGCCCATCTCGCGTCCCCATGCGGGGGTGCCAGTCTCAATCCTGAGTGTCTCGAGCGCATCCCGCGTTATGGGATCTGCTGGGAGTCTAGAGCCAGCCGGATAGATGAAGTCATATCCGGTGTGCCCGTATCTCTGAGAAAGAGCCTGAAATGCGGTTGGGGGGAGCGCTGGCGATCCCAGGGCATGCACCAAGGTGTAGTTCGAAGATTGATTCTCGAGAATGGCATCGTCGGAGACCAGATATTTATCGAGCCGCGCCTGGACTTCACCGGCAATAATTGAGGGAGCATCTATCCAGAAAGTGTCACCGTGCCTTGCGATGTGGAGATCGGCGCAGAGCTTGCCTTTTGGAGTGCAGAGTGCGGCTAGGCAGGAGTGGGCGGGGGAGAGGCGGCGAATGTCAGTAGTCACTTGGCTGTTCAGATAGCGTTCGGCATCAGAGCCAGTGAGGGTGAAAAGAACTCGATCATCGCACGGAAACCAGAGATCAGGCGTGGTGTTATCGGATGGAGCCATGGGGAAGCATGTCTCATTTTTTGCGCTGTGCAACCCCTCCTGTGTTCTGGTGACAAAATTCGCAAGAATGGTTGGCATTTGTAAGTTCATCGTGCATGGTGAAATTATGAATGCTCTGCTACTTGCTTTCGGAATGCCCGGTGGTCCCGAGTGGATAGTCATCGTTTTTGTGGTGTTGCTTCTTTTTGGAGCGAAGAAACTCCCCGAACTGGCTCGCGGCATAGGTCGGAGTATCTCCGAATTCCAGAAGGCGAAAGATGAGTTTGCCACGCAGATCGAAAAAGGTGCTGCAGATCCCGCACTGAAAAAGCCCGACAACACGGTCAGTTCCAACGGCTCTGGCGATACCAAAGCCTGATTTCAGCTTGCTTCCGCTTCAGAGGATTCGGCTCAACTGACCCTCTAAAAACAGCCTCGATAACCAGGGTGAATCCCGACGCGTCCTCAGCTTCTCGTGGAACAGGAAGCTAGTGCAATGTAACCTTGATATTGGATACACAATGGTGGCATAATAGGCATTTTTGTGTTGATGGAAATGGCGCAACATATTGTCGGCAAGA
>DYRQ01000089.1 GCA_020718645.1 Verrucomicrobium spinosum | reverse complement strand
CCAAAAAACCTCGGCAACCTGATCAGTGGATTGACTCAGTGTCAGATTGCTGGTGGAATAGGGAGACCATGAAGCAAGAAGTCAGAAGCTATAAAGCTGGGCAAATGATTTTCTCCAAGGGAGAACTATCTGATGGCCTTTATTTGGTCGAGGCTGGCCAAGTGGAAATATTGGAAGATTTCAACGGGCGAGAGATTGCTATCTGCACACTTTCTCAGGGGGAGTTCCTCGGCACGATCACCACTCTGCTCGGTGGTGGATGCCGGACAGCGGCTGCGCGAGCACATACAGATGCCTTGCTCCGTTTTTTTTCAGCGGACACTTTTTCCAAGACTGTTTCAGGCCTGCCTTCTTGGGCACGCTCAGCGATCCGAGATGTCTCATCGCGGCTGCGCCACATGAATAACAAATACTTGGAAGCCGACAGCCAGTGCCGACAGATGTCCACGCATTTCGGTAATCCGTTTGTGCATATCTCTCAGATCGTGGCGCTGTTAAAAAACATGTCTTACTTGGTGGGAAGCCACACAGTATTGCCGTTGTCTCGGGTGCTCGACCAGATCCCAGTCATCCTGCGGCTCGACCGTGTTTACTGCACGAAAATCACTGACATTATGGGTCAATACGGACTGATAGGGACAATCAAAATCCAGTCTGCCGACGCGAACTATATCGAATCCGAGCCCGGTATTCTCGATGAATTTGCGCTTTACCTCAAAAAGCTGGCAGCCGCTGGAAAAACTCACCTACTGGATCATGAACAACTCGAGTGGATTTCCTCGATCCAAGCCGTGATGCAGCAACATCAGGGCTCCCTGGTTACACGACCTGAGTTGGGTGAGTTGCTCAAACATTTCAATGGCAGGGTGCCTACGCAGAGCACCTTCGACCAGATGCTTGAACTCGGCGTCCTTCTGCCCGATCCTGCCAATCCAGCAAAAAATCTCTACTCCATGCCAGAGAAAATTCGCCTCCTGCAATTTGATAAGGCCGCAGTTGAGATCAGTCTGTTGACACCCAAGTCTATTGTTTTTTGAGAACGCTTCCGCAGGATAATAATTCCTTGCTTCGAATCATTCTGCGCTGGGCGCCAACTGTCGGTGTCTCAACTTTCATCGCGCTCTGCCTATTTGTGTGGGGCTATGCCCTCGCTGAAAATCAGAATCCTTTAGCTACTCATTTCGATGCCGTTGGCAGGGCGAACGGTTGGCAACCTCTACTCCACTACGCTTTGTTTATCACCCTGAGCGCCCTCGTCACACAGACTCTGGTGGTGGGTCTTTGTTTTTCTCTGCGCTGGATGCCTCCCAACCTCCTCAATGTTCCTCGAGCCGCGTATTGGAGGTTGCCCGAGAACTATCCAGTCGCCTGCGATTTACTCCTGCGCAGTTCTTGGCTTTTTGTTGCAGTGCAGAATCTCTGGTGGTTGATGCTTCATAAAACCATCGTTCTGGCGAACGCGAGCGCCCCCCCCTCTTTGCCGCCAAGCCATCTTGGCGGCAGCACTGCCCTGCTCCTGGGTGGAATTTGTCTTTGGTGCTGGATCATCGTGCGAGTTTTTTCCTCGGTGCCACTGGCTCCAACAGAAAATCATTCGCTGAAGAGCCCATCGTAATTGGAACCAATACCCGAGAGCAGAGTCATGGCTTGGATCGCCGCATAGAAAAGAGCCGCGAAATAGATCATCCTCGGCATCCACTCGGTCCAGAGCGCCATCTGTTGCTCCCAATCCGCTTCCAGTCCCCGCTCCAAAAACTGAAAAGTCTCGGTGATCTTACCTGAGAGTTCACCAGCGGAAATGGCACTAGCTAGATGGGGATGAGCAACAAACAAGGGCGCCAAGACCACAGCAAGACTCTCCCCAGCCCTGAGTGATTGACAGACCTCCTGCGTCCTCTGCTCCAAATGCCCGCCACCCGCCTGCAAAGCGGTTGGCACAGCCGTCAGGAGAGGAACCCCTGCACCAATCTGAAGCCGCAACGCCAGCACGACACGAAAGAGTCCTGGCGTGGTGAGAACTCGCGCACAGAACGGAATGCGGATTACGCTTCCAACGACCTTGTCTCTCGCAGGCCCTGACCATGCCACCCAGATGAGGGCAAACAAAAGATTCAAGACTACTAGATGGAGTCCAGCAACCAGCAGCGATGTGCTTTGACCGGATCCCGACACGAAGCCACCCACCCCGACAGCCAACTCAAGCAACAGGGCTGGATAGAGAATCCCTCGCGTGATCTTGTCACGGGCGTCAGCCACGCGTTCCCAATACTTGGAGAGAGAGGCAAGCACGGCCGCCACTTGCCCAGAGTTTTCACCAGCAAAAACACAAGCTACCTCAAAAGGTTCCACCCATTCACGCTCGGAGTCGAGCGACTCACTTAAAACACCGAGCTGACGAGCAACAGTCTCAAGCCTGCGACACGGTTCTGCACAAGAGGCAGAAGGCGGATGCTGAGCCAGTTGCGAGAGCGAGGAGACCACGCCCAGCCCTCCCTCGAGCATCTGTCCGAGGTGGTGATAGAAACCCGCTTTATCCTTCGCAGTCATGGCTCTTGCCTAGCGCACCATGGGATGTATCTGCCGACGGTATGCCCCGGCGTTTTGCTGTCCTCTCCAGCGACTGTTGGCGGCGCCATTGCGCGATGTGTCCATGGTGTCCTCCGAGGAGAATATCTGGCACTTTCCAGCCTCGAAACTCTGGGGGGCGGGTATAATGCGGGTATTCGAGCAATCCCTGAGCATGAGACTCCTCGGTGGAGCTGAGTTCGTCGCCGAGCACACCTGGCAGCAGGCGCACCACGGCATCAATGACCACGGCAGCCGCAAGGGCACCGTTGGTGAGCACATAATCTCCAATGGATATCTCGCGTGTCACCAGATGCTCACGAACGCGTTCATCCACGCCTTCGTAATGACCACAGATAAAGAACAGGGATTCGCACTCGGCTAATTCCGCTGCCAGTGCCTGTGTGAACGGCTCGCCTTGCGGACAGAGCAATAGGCGGGGAGTGCTCTCGAGCGCAGGGCCCAAGATATGTTCGGTGGCTTTGAAAATAGGATCGGGCTTGAGCACCATGCCAGCACCGCCCCCGTAGGGACGGTCGTCTGTGGTCAGGTGTTTATCCTCGGCATAATCCCGGAGCTGGTGGAGGCGCAAGTCCAAAGCCCCAGCCTCGCGGGCGCGGGACATGATGCTTTCTCCAAGAGCCCCATCCACGATACCGGGGAACAAGGTCAGGACATGAATAATCACAGGGAAATCTTGGCACCTTGCTAGGCAACCGTTGGGTCGAAGCTGTTAGTATCCCTTTGTGGGATCCCAATTTTTAGCACCTTCGGGTAGGCCGAGGCTTTTGAATTGGCGTGGGTTTTTTTTGGTTTTCTCGAGCTGAGCCAGCACGAATGATTTTTCACCGTATTCGATCCAAGGGCCATAAGGAACTTCCTTGGCATCCACGAAACGCCAATCGCAAGCTGCGCGACCACCCATCGCGAGATAATCGCGGATGGCAGGAGAGACATCGAGCCCTGCACCAGTAGGGGTATCGGGCTGCGCGTTTCCAAAAACATATTCCGCATGATCCACGCGGAACGGGCCGACATCCTGCCACTGTCCAAAGCAAAATTTGCCACGGTGATGAACGGCGATCCACTTGTCTTTGCAGACAGATTTAAAGCGGCTAACAAACTCCTTTTTATACCAAGGAATTAGCTTCGCTGCCTTGTCTGGGAAAGCCACATCGTTAAAGGGAAGAGCAATATAAAATGGATTCAGCTTCGGGAAAAAATTCTTTGGGCGGGAGCCGGCTCGGTTATCTGGGTCATCTTCGCCACCGTAGTTCTCATGCCAACTGGTATCCCAAGCGCTGTCAAAATTGACGGTGCTGGTGTAGGAGTTTTTATTATTCCCGATCCAGAAAGTGGTGGTCATGATGTTGCACTTCCACGGGAAATTGGAGGAGAGAGTCGTGTTTTTTGTCTCTTGGAGTCGTTTGTTGAGCAGCAAGTCAGAACCGCCAGCAACGAGGTCTGTTCCGCCGATCAGAGACAGCGCCAACGCCGCCACCAAATATGTCACTTTGTTTCTCACGCAACTCAATAATTTTAAAGGCAGACTAACTACTACCACTTTCCCTGCTCCACTACAAGTTATTTTATTGCACTGCAACTAGGGCAAATAGTCCCCGCGTTTTCGGGCGCGAGCTAGTTCTGCTTTTAATTCTTTGTAGAGAAATACAGCATTGGCTGTGCCATCTTCCAGTTTTCGGTAGAGGAGATAAGACTTGGCAGCCTCCCACACCATTACTCCATTGGAAAGTGTAACTGGCTCACCATAAACTTTTTTCAGCTCTGACAGAAGACTGAGCGCGTGAATGCCCGAAGGTGCCCATAGACTAATTTCTGCGAGACGATCTCTGTAAAACTCGTAGGTGATACTGTCCAACTTGGCTGTGCCGAAGGAATAGTTTTCCTTTTTTTTCGCGTAAGTGGCTCCACACTTGTATTCGTATTGGAGCTCCAGATCTGGTATTTCCTTTAATTTGGAGCCGAGAATGATGCCTCGAAAACCGTTTTCACGCTCCAGCACGAGGTTGTATGCTGTTGTATCAGCCGCTCCAATCTGACAAAAGGGCATCAGCAAGAATGAGAGGAACAGGATGAGGTGAATCATACTGTGAGCCAACTTATCAGCCCTGCCAAGGCAAGATCAAGAAATGTTGTGGAAACCTGAAGCCGAAGAACTCTTTTTCGAGCCAGAAGACGAAGCACTGCGTTCCCCAGGCATCGGTAAGCTCCGCAATGAACGGGCTGGGATAGCTCCACTGGAAGCATGCTGGAGATGTTCCATAGCCGAAGCGGCTTGCGTGTGGACAGCTTGCGTATTTCTGCGAGTATTCACATTCATTTCCTGGATGTGCTCCATGGAGGAACGGACGGAGGCAGAGATTCCGCCTTTGTCTTCAACCCATGGACGCCATTGGTCGAGCATATCCACAGCACTCGAGAGATCGCCCACTTGGCGCTGCATGTCCATAGCAGCAGCCGAGGCTTCTTCTGAGCTGGCAGCATTAGCTTGGATGACTTGGTCAATCGAAGCCATAGCCTTGGAGATATGGTCAATGCCCGTGGATGTCTCTTGGCTAGCTTGAGCGATGGATTGGGTTAGACCGTCCACCACGCGGACTTTTTCAGCGATTTCCGAGAGCTTGGAATCTACAGCGGCAGATTGTTGTGCGACCTCTTGGCTACTTTCGATAGCTTCTTCGATGCGCTCCTGAGTTTCGCGGGCGGCCATGGCACTGCGTTGAGCCAGATTGCGCACCTCGTCAGCAACGACAGCAAAACCTGCTCCCGCTTCACCCGCGCGGGCAGCTTCGACAGCGGCATTGAGGGCAAGGATGTTGGTTTGGAAGGCGATTTCATCAATGGTTTTGATGATCTTCGAGATGTTATTGCTGGCGGTCTTAATAGCCTCCACAGCAGTGGTCATACTGCGCATTTGTTCGAAACCTTCATCGGTCGCCTTGCGAGCCTGTTCGGCCATCTGGCGACCTTCGGAGGCTTGCGCCGAGGAGGTTTTCAGCATGCTAGTCATTTCCTCGAGAGAGGCGCTGGTTTCCTCGAGAGCAGCAGCTTGGCTGGCGGTGCCATCAGCCAGCTCTTGGCTGGCCGTGCCAACTTGCTCAGCCGCATGGGTCACACCTGTGGATACACCTTTGAGAGCGTCCACGATTTTATCGAGGGGACCTGAGATAGATTTCACAATACCCACACACCAAGCGATTGAGACCAAAGCACCAACGAGGAGCAGGACAGCGATGATGGTCCAAGCGCGGGTTTGGGACGACTGCACTACCATGGCAGATTCTTTTTCAATAGCCTCCACAGCAGATGAAAGAACCGTCTGCATCTCCACGAAGTCGGACTGCGATTGCCCGTATATTTTCTCCAAAGCCTTTTTGGTCTGGAAATCATCGTGCATAGCCATGACCTCTTTATAACCTGCCGAAAGGGAAACATGGAGTTTCTGCGCTTGGTCATTGAGCTTGGTTGACTGAAGTTCCGTATCCAGCGTTTGCTGAATGGAGGTAACATCACCCTTCAGTGTCTGCATTTTGTCTGGGATGCTGGTGCCGAGGAGTTGGAACACCTTCAGGCGCATGGACTGGGTATTATCCCGGATACGAGCCACCGCATTCTTCGACTGGGCTTGGTGGGTATAGACATCTTTCACATTGTAGAACACCCAAAGACTCGAAGCGCTTTGAATGAGGAGCACCACACCGAGACAAATAAACGCCCAGAGCAGTTTGCCTTGCAGGTTTTTCAAGTCGAGCCAAGCAGATATTTTCATAAGTTGTAAACGAGGTATGTAGGTGTTCTTAAAATAAACCAATTATTTGTTTGTTGCCTCTTGCATAGCACTGATGTCCACTATGTCGCTCATAGCTACACCAGCAGGCCACTCGCCTGTTTTCGCAAGAAACACTTGGAGTTCCGTAGTGAATTTCTCAAAGACACCACCTGCTTTGTGTATCTCTGCCAACGATGCTTTGCCGTGGAGTTTGACTGCCGACATCATGTCGCGGATTTCGGCGTCATCGGTAATTTTACTCGCTGCAAAAGTTTTGGATTTGAGAATCACATAAAGTTCCTTCTCGTTAGCGGGATCGGCAATCCAGTCTTGAGCCATAACAAGACCTTGGAGAATTTTCACGACATCCTCCTTAGGCATCTTGGCATAGCGCTCGGCCAAAACTGCAACACCCTCCGGCATGCATCCTGGATAGGTCGCTGTCGTAGCTACCACAGAGCCGCCAGCCTTCGCCGCACGGGCTGCTTCCGGGTCATAGTTGATGATGGCACTCAAACGCTTGGTAATAAAGTTTTCTGTCAGTGCGTTTGGATCTTCGACAGCCACGAGTGTGACATCGGAGAGTGACAAGCCAGCCTTGGCCAAAACCTGATTGGCGAAAAATTTTACCGCCGGCCCGTCGTCATAGACACCGATTTTTTTACCCTTGAGACCCTCGACTTTTTCCCCAGCAGCGAGGATGAATTTGTCGCCACCATTGGACCAGTTCAATTCAGCAATAAATTTGACTTTCGTGCCGCCCAGATGGCGACCCACCCAAGTGCCGAGCATATCGCAGGCAAAATCTGTGTGACCTTTGTTAAAGGAGTTTTGGCTCGCCTCGGTATCATCACCAAAATCTACCACCTCGACATTGACCCCAAGCTGTTTCCAAAAACCTTTGGCATCAGCGACATGAACCCCAGCTAGTCCAGCCCATTCGGTGGCAGCAAATTTGTAGGTTTCCGCTTGGGCTGCAATGGTGAGCAAGAGAGACAATCCGAGGGATGCAATTTTTTTCATAGACGATGTTCAGTTAAAGAAACTTTTGTTACGCGATCAAGCGTATTGTGTAACTTAATGATCGCAATATCACTAAACAGTGATGTTTGAATGCATTGACGGTCGCAACGAGCAAACTCTGCTCCCCTTCAGACGACATTTCCCCCTAGAACAGGAATAGAATCTGTCATTATGGGTTCACTTTTGGCGAAACCACGCAGGGCCAGAGCACGGACACACACATAGCACCCCATGCATGACAGAGACTCGACCGTGGGGCAAATTCTTCCCAGAGCGTTGATGAACCAGACTCCAGTATCGCTCCAAAGAGTCTCCGACATAGTTCGCGAGCCTCTTCGCGGAGCCCATATTGTGCGAGGGCTTGGCAGTAAAAAAAGAGGGAGTGTGGAGTGTTGCACAGGACAGCTCGCTCGCGGATCAACTCTACCTCCTCTGTAGGGGTTGCAATAATTGGCGTCGTCCTCTTGAGCCAGGGCACATGGTAATTCTCACGGAGACAGGAACGCAGCAGGAGATGAGCCTCGCTCTCTTCGAGCATGCCGCACGCGGCGGCATATCCCACAGATATTTGGTTGTGTCTCGGAGCGCTCCACGGGCGAAATTTCACTGGGCGACCCGCTCTCGCACCCGGGATCATCTGCAGTGGTTCACTCACAGGTGCCTCCCCTTCTACTACCGTATCTACGGGATAACCGGCCTCAGCAGCGACATAGACTTCCCAATCCACCGAACTGTATCCGACTTCGAGCACCAGCTCGCCCTCTTCCCCGTCAGACAACTCACACGACCATGGATGAAAGACTGGCGTATCCACCCAAGGGTTGCGCGGGGTTTCTTGTAGAATCAAACGCCCGTTCCACCAGAGGCGCACAGAGCCAGGTGAGGCGATCCACAGTCGCCGCACGCGCTCACTCCAGCGGAACCGCACCGTAAAAGTGGCTGCTGGATTCTGGACGCTCTTGTAGTGACCCCGCTCGGCCTCGTAGTGGAAATTCCACCACTGCCGCGACTCGTGGTCAGGCGAACTATCCGCATCGAACACGCGCCCCTCTTTGAGAAAAGCGTTTCGCCATGCTCTGCGCAACTGCATGGCACGATCCCGATAATCTCCACTATGCGAGTCGCCGACTAACTCCCCAAGCACCGCTAAGTGATCCCAGGACGAAGCCCAAAGCGCATTGAGCGCCGAAGAGCGAGGACGACGAGCCAACTCAAAACTATTGCACAGAAAAACCCAGCCTGGCACATCCGCCAACAGTCCATCACTGCCAGTCCATGTCTCATAAGCCTCCACGCCGACCAGCGCTGATTCATAGCAGTCGCCCACGGTCTGCCGATCTCCGCTGGCATCCAGATACCGCCGCAGGTTCGAGGCAAACAAGATACTAAAATCTGGGATCGTCAGCCTGTTCGACGAGGGCCCTGGGTAACAAGCCCGCAAGACCCCAGCCGCATTAGCTCCCCGGCTGAATTGCCGCAGCCATCGGCGGTAGGGTTCCCACGATCCAAAGAGAATCGGAAAGGCTTCGGCATAGAGGGCGGGATCGTTGTATTGCGCCCGCTCCCGCCGTGGGCAATCATTGAGCAAGTCGTCGCTGCACAGTTGAACCGTCCTAGCCGCAGCACGCACAATCGCCCTGTCCTGCGCCGTGAGTAACGAGGCTTCGGGAGCGCTCTCCCACACTGGCTCCAGAGGTTGCCCGTATTCGCGGACTGTCAGGGCATGCACTCGGACTTGTGCAGGCAATGCGAGGTAACGCAGAGCCCGTTTTTCAAAAGATTCCCATGCTCTACGACCCTGCGGCAGTTCGAGAATTTCCCGAAAATCTCCGCCACCAAAACGCCAGTCCGGCAGCTCATCTTCTGCCAAACTCTCGCCGTGGATGATTTCGCATGAACCCGCTACACCCGCCTCGACTTCGAGTCCGACGAATCCAAAAACCTCCTCGGAAAAATCCCAGACCTGCCACCCTCCCTTCGCTCCGATGGGTTGAGCTTGCTTCACACCGGTGACTTGGAGCACCACATCTGAGGGCATCCAGTGAGGACGGTTTTCCAGCGGGTGCTTTGCCACCACGACAGGCGAGCGACCACAGTCTTCTGCTGGAGCCATAAGCCATCCGCCATCATCGAGTGAGAGATCCCAATGCTCTGCAAAGCCTGTGCACGAGTTCAATCTTCTCGCGTGTGGAACATGACCGCGTGTTGGGCCTGCGTGCCACAGCGTCCGGTCACCCAGATTCCACTGGGTATCGCGATCTTGAATTACCCCACACACCAGCACGCCAGCCATGCAAGCTTCGTGCGACTGGTGAGACACTCCCAAATGGTGGGCACGGATGCGGAAGCGGTTCAGTCCAAGGCGGACGACACCCCGCAGATCGAGGGTATCGTAGTAACACCATGGAGCCACCTCCCGCGGCGGTCCATGCGAGAGCCACACCCCGTTAATCCAGAGAGTATAATAAGAGCCGCAGGACAGAGCGATCGCAGCAGTCTGGCAGGGATCATCCAAGACAAGATCGCAGGCAAAATCTGCATATTGATTTGGCGCGGGCACCAGCCCATCTGGCCACCACCATTCCGAAAGAGCGAAGTCAAATTGCATACGACTAATGTCCAACCACTCTGCCGTTTTGCCAAGACTAAATCAGGCTCAATCTGAGATATCTGAAACCCTATTTTACGCAGAGCAGATGATTTTTGAACCATTGCGTGTAGATTATAAGCATGGCGTATTTGCAAGGTTCGATGTTTGACATGGCATGCGAGCAATTCGATCAAGCTGCCGACATCCTAGGTCTTCAAGAGGAATTCCGAGAGAGAGTAAAAATGCCGAAGCGCGGCATCTCTGTCTCGTTCCCCGTGCGGATGGACGACGGTAACACGCGGATGTTTTACGGGCACCGTGTGCAGCACCATCTCACCCTCGGACCAACTAAAGGCGGACTCAGATTTAGCCCCGATGTGGATCTCGGTGAAGTAGCGGCACTGGCCATGTGGATGAGCTGGAAGACTGCTCTGATGGGTCTGCCCTACGGTGGCGCCAAGGGAGGGGTCGCCTGCGATCCTCGCACGATGTCCCCGAGGGAATTGGAAGCAGTAGTTCGAAGGTTCACCCAAGAGATGATCCCCTTTATCGGACAGGAGGTGGATGTCATGGCACCCGACATGGGAACCAATGAACCCAGATTTTGCAATTGAAAACAGGGGAAACTGAGGAAGGTTTGTTTTATT
>DYRQ01000017.1 GCA_020718645.1 Verrucomicrobium spinosum | reverse complement strand
TGACAACTATCAGGATCGTCATGCGTTTTTGGGAGCAGAAAAGGGGTCAGGCATGGCTCATTGACATTTTCGCATCTTTTTCCGAATGTCAGCCCGCTTTCGCTGACGATGCAAGTCCTGACGGGGTGCAAGAATGGATTTTTCGTTGCGCCGCTGCGAGCGTGGCGGGAGCTGCAGCAGTCCATCATATTTCCCGCAAAGTTCGCAACGACGCAGCGGGGAATGGCGGCTGGGGTCGTGGCTATCAGCGTGAAAAAGTGGCAAGTGGCAGGTGGCAAGCGACAGAAGGCAGAGAGGGAAAGCAGAAACACGGGCAAGATGCCCGCGCTCCTTTTTGCAAAACACTTCGTGATCTTCGAGCCTTCGCGGTGATTTTTCTCCCTCCGGTAATCCTGTGAATCCTGTTCATCCTGTCAAAAAACTGTAGCAAAAAGCGGGTTGGTTCTAGCGGACGGTGCATGGCCCGCTCTCCCGTCAAAAGGGCGCCCGCGAGGGTTCGGTTAAATATCTTTTTCCGTCAAGTCTGCGATTTTCATTAACGAGCACAAAAGTCCAACCTTCAATGGTTGATTGCCGTGGACAGGAATAACGATCCTTTCGCGATGACCGTCTTTGGTGAAAACATGGTGGCTTCCTTTCACGCGGGCCAAGACCCATCCCCTTTTCTGGACGGCTTTCGAAAGTTCTTTCCCTGAAATCTGCTTCAAATGGCAAGCTCCATAATCTGATTTTCTTGGTTTTGGAGCTTTTCTGACTCACCAGATTCCAGCCAAAGTTCAATCGCCTCCTGAAGGTTGACCCGGATTTCCTCTTCAGTTTCTCCTTGGGTCACGCATCCTGGCAGGGCTGGAACTTCGGCCCAGAACCCCCCTTCGTTTGCTTTATGAAGTATGGCTCTGATGGTCATGTTTGAACCTTACATCACACATCCCCGAGTGCAATTTCATTTCTTCCGGGAAATTGGGATCCGGCAATGCGGGTGTTTGGTGATGCTGCGCCCCCCTGCCGGGGTCGTGATCGTTTGGGCCCGTGACCGGGGGTATCGCGGTTCGCTTAACCCCCAGCTAATGGCTTGCATCCCTCCGGGATGGTGGGTTGTGCATCAGCAACGGCAGTGCGCATAAAAAATCCTGTTAATCTTGTTAATCCTGTCAAAAAATCTTCAGCAAAAGCGAGCTGGAAGCTCACTCCACTTTTGGGAATAGCGGAAACACGGGCAAGATGCCCGCGCTCCGTTCTTGTCCAACCCTATCTAAAAAATCTGCCGTTCGTGTGTTTCGTTGTTTTATTCTGCAATTTCAACCACTGATGGACACCAATGAACACCGATGATAGAGCCGCAGATTGTTTTTCCATTCTGACTTCTGACGGCTGAATCCTGAATACTCTCCCCTCCTGTAAATCCTGCTCGTCGCAGGGCGAGTCCGTCCACTGACGGATCAAAAACTTCCGATGCCCCACATGCCCCTATTCCAGCTTGCCTCACCCCTCTTTCCCTCTCCCAGCGCATACCTCTGCCGCATCCTCGGCAACATCTCTTCTCGAACTTTTTGACTCATCGACATCCTCTCTTCTTTTCGGTGTTATCCGTTTTGAGTCATCGTGCTCTCTTTTACCTCCCCTCAGCTCCTCCCTTGGTGTCAAAACTTATACGGCAAAAGGGGGGAAGGCCGTGCGCACAATCGTTGTTGTTAATTAGTCTAGGAATGTCATGCTGGAAAAAATGCAGGCTTGAGCCGGATGTCATCCGTGTGAGGCATTGCCTACGAAATATATGTCAGAACCTGTTTTGACTCCGATGATGCAGCAATACAGGCAGGCCAAAAATGGTCTGCCGGCCGACGCGCTGCTGCTCTTTCGACTCGGGGATTTCTACGAGATGTTTTTTGAAGATGCCCGCACTGGATCCTCCGCGCTGGGACTTACCCTGACCCAGCGGAATGGGGTGCCGATGTGCGGGGTGCCGTTTCACTCTGCGCAGGCTTATATCACCAAGCTGGTGAACGCGGGGCATCGCGTTGCCCTGTGTGAGCAGATGGAGCAGCCGAGACCTGGCCAGGTCGTGAGGCGGGAGGTGACCCAGATTCTCTCTCCAGGAAGTGTGATCGAGCCCGAGGCGCTCTCCTCCAGCAAACCCAATTATTTGGCAGCCGTGTATCGTTGGAAAGAGCGGTGCGGCTATGCGCTGCTCGATATTTCTACGGGAGATTTTCGGGTGGGCGAGTCGGAGAGCAGTGACGATGCGCTCTCGGAAGTGGCAAAAATGTCGCCTGCCGAGGTGGTCTTGTCCGATGCTGACATGGGCTGGGTGGACGCGGTGCGCCTGGGGCGCCCGGCGATTGCGCATCACGAGGGATGGGCGTTTGAACACGCGACAGCTTACGGTTTTTTGAAAGATCATTTTGGCACGCAGTCGCTGGATGGTTTTGGGTGTTCGGGAGCCAAGGCGGGTATCTGTGCTGCCGGCGGGTTGCTCCATTATTTATCGAATGGATTGCGCCGAAGGGTTTCGCATATCCGCCTCTTGCGACTGCACTCGGCTTCGCCCTGCATGCATCTGGACGAGACGACGATCAAGACCCTCGACATCGCAGAGGTGGCGGGTCGTCCCAGTGGCCGCGATTCCACTTTGCTCGGGGTGCTGGATAAAACTCGCACTCCGATGGGGGCGCGCCGGTTGCGCGAATGGCTGCTGCGGCCTTTGCGCAAAAAAGTGGCTATTGAGGAAAGGTTGGAGGCTGTGGCATGGATGGCCGGCGACGGGTTTCCCCTCGAGCATTTGCGGGGAGAACTCGGCGAAGTGCGCGACCTAGAGCGGTGTCTCTCTCGCCTAGCGCAAGGCAGCACGAGTGGCAGAGATATGGTGGCTCTGAAAACTTCACTGGAACGCATGCCCGCCATAGCGTGCGTTGCCCAGAGCGAAGGTGCTCCCTCGCTGGTTGAGCGTGCCGCAGAGCTGGTGAAGCCTTTGCCGGAAGCGGTGGAGCTCATCGGTCGTGCGATCAGTCCTGACTGTCCTCCGCATCTGCGTGAGGGCGGGGTGATCATGGATGGCTATGACCCATTGCTCGACGAGTTGCGCTCCGCTTCTACCGAGGGGAAAAACTGGGTTGCCGCCTTGCAGACACGAGAGCAGGAGAGAACGGGGATCAAGTCGCTGAAAGTGCGTTTCAACTCTGTATTCGGCTACTACATCGAGATTACCAAATCCAACCTTTCCGGCGTGCCCGGCGACTATACCCGCAAGCAGACCACAGCCAATGGCGAGCGTTTCATTACGCCAGAGCTCAAGGAGATGGAGTCGAAAATATTGGGGGCTGACGAGAAGGCCAAAGCCCGTGAAGCAGAGCTGTTCGAGGTGGTGCGCGGGGAGCTGCTGCGTTACACCGCAGAGATCCAGCAGACAGCGGATGCTGTGGCTACTCTCGATGTGTTGGCGTCGCACGCGGAGGTGGCTAGGATGCACGGCTATTGCAGGCCCGAGATGCTGGATGAGGCTGCGATTAAAATCGAAGATGGTAGGCATCCCGTGATCGAGCGCCTGCCTATGGACGAGCGTTTTGTCCCAAACGATACGGTCATGGATTCTGCCAGTTCGCGTCTGGTGATACTCACTGGTCCGAACATGGCGGGCAAGAGCACTTACCTCCGGCAAGTGGCGTTGATTGCGCTCATGGCCCATGCAGGCTCGTTCGTGCCGGCTGCTGTCGCACGCATCGGGGTTCTCGACCGTATTTTCACCCGAGTCGGGGCGCAGGACGATCTGTCTCGGGGGCAGAGCACTTTCATGGTGGAGATGAACGAGACAGCCAATATCCTGCACAACGCCACTTCGCGGAGTCTGGTGGTGCTCGATGAAATCGGGCGGGGCACCAGCACCTTCGATGGGCTCTCCATCGCCTGGGCCGTGGCCGAGCACCTGCACGATACGGTCAAAGCTCTTACTCTGTTTGCTACGCACTACCACGAAACCAGCGCGCTGAGCCACAAGCTTTCCGCAGCCAAACTCATGAATGTCGCCGTGCGTGAGTGGGGAGAGCAGGTGATTTTCCTGCGTAAAATCGCCGAGGGTCCAGCCGACCGGAGCTATGGCATACAAGTAGCCCGGCTTGCCGGACTGCCTGCCACCGTGTTGGATCGAGCCAAGGTCTTGCTCAATGCGCTCGAGGACGAACAAATTTCCATGGAGAAACTGTTGCCCCCGCGCAAGGGCGTGAAAAGGCAGAAGAATTCTGCTGATCAGCCCGATCTTTTTGCGGCATGGGCACCAGCTTCAGGAGATTCGGCTTGAGGCGCAGGAGAGTTCCGACCATACTGCCGGGGCTATGATGAAACCGTGTGACCGTTTTTCTTTCACCTTGGTGGAGGTGTTGGTGGTAATTTCCGTGATTGTCATGTTGGCTGGCATGACTGTCGGTGTGTCGAGGTATGCCGCCTTTGCAGGCAAGGCCAATCGCGCTAAGGCCGAGATTGCCGCTATCCAGCTTGCGGTGGAAAACTTCAAACTCGATAACGGTGAATTTCCCCCGACCGACGCTGACGATGTCGCCAAAAACGGCGTATCCCTCTATACAAACTTGGTGGAAGGCACGAAAACTTACATCGAGCTGAAGCGGATGCAGGTGAGCGGTGCCGAGGATGGAAAATTTATTATTGATCCATGGGGTCAACCCTATGTTTACAACGCCAGCACGAATGAAGAGGCTAATCCGAATGCGCCAGCGGGTGTGTGCCTCTACTCCACTGCTGGGCAGGGTCCAGATAAAACCAATTCGTGGATCGCGAATTTCCCGACCAATTGAGTCGGTAGCGCACGCTGTTCAGCGGCGTGCTGAGAGCCAGCCGAATCGGAGGTTGCGCGTGGAGAGATGCACGGTTCCCACGCCGAGGGATTCCAGCAGGTGGACTACAGTCCAAGCCGCTGCTACGATGATGTCGGCGCGCTTAGCAGGGATGCCTGATTTATGTTGGAGTTCGGCGAGGGTCATGCCCGTGAGTGTTTGGGCTATCTCTGCAATTTTTTCTGTAGGCAAAGAACAGTCTTCGCCCCGCGTGCACCTCTCCCAAAAATCTGGTAACATCGAGGCTGCGATGCAGCAGAACGATCCGCCGGTGCCAACGAATTTTCTCCCCTGTGCCGAAAAGCGTTCGAGGACAGGACGGGTAGTTTCCGTGAGATAAGAGCGCAGGGCCGCGATCTCGTGTGGGGCAGGGGGGTAGGAGCGGATAAAAGCTTCGGTCGTGCGCACGCAGCCGATATCAAGACTGAGCTGGTCTTGGATCTCGCCACCCGATCCGGCAATCCACTCCGAACTGCCGCCGCCCAGATCCATGACGAGCAAGGGGTCGTGAGCGAGGTGGGGCACCGAGCAGACGCCGCGGTAGATGTGGCGAGCCTCCTCGTCTCCGCTGATAATGTGGAGTTGGAGCCCTAGTCTCGACCTGAGCAATTCGGTGAAAGTGCCTGAGTTGCGCGCACTGCGTAGGGCGCTGGTGCCGACAGCGGCGATCTCGGTGGCGTCCGAGTTTCTGGCGCGGCAGCAGAGAGTTTCCAGAGATTGGAGGGCGCGTTCGAGCGAGGCGTCAGAGATGATCCCGCTCGAGTCAATGCCAGCCGCGAGCCGCGAGGGTTCGCTAGCCTCGAGCACGGGATGCACTACTCCATCGAGCACATCGGCGACGAGGAGCTTGACCGAGTTGGAGCCGATATCGAGCACGGCTTGGCGGGTGCAGGACGCGCACGGAATGGGGGCTGTATTCTCCATGGGGGGGGAAAGTGGGCGGGCAGGGGGGAGCCGGAGGGAGATTACCAGCGTTCGATGATGCCCTGCAAATCGCCGATGATGTCGTCTATGCGTTTGATATCTTTACGGCGGCCTTTGTTGGGCTTGGTCTGGAGACCGCGAACCATGGCTAACATCTCGCGGCATTCACGGATATTGGCTTGGGAGAGAGTATCTTTGTCCGCGATGATACCCCGGATGGTTTCCTGGATACCAGATATCTCGTTGTCTAGCCTGGCCTCGTAGTTGGCGAGGATCTCTTTGAGCAGGGTCTGCATTTCATCCAACTCGTGGAGGAGATGCTTGCCAGGAGTGAATTCGTCGGAGGCTTTTTTCATGGCGGACTTATAGAACCCGATCCTGCTTGATTCGACAAGCCCAATCCTCACTATGCCGAACATGCAAGCAACATTTTTTTTCCGAGCCCTGTGCGTGGCAGTCGCTCTTTTCGCTGCCGCCCCTGTTCACGCAGCGCAGACGCTCCTGCCTATGAGTCCTATCGGTAAAGTCTGGATCAAGCAGGTGCCGTTTTTTCAAGCCATCTCGTTGTCGATCCGCAAAGAGCCGTTTGCCGCGATGGATGAGAGCAATCTCAAGCTCAGCCGGTTTGTCGCCATGCAGCGGTTCGAGCAGATCAGGCCGTTGGCGTTGGAGATATCGGGTCTGGAATGGGAGCCGGGATCGCCTGAACCCGTGGCTTTTTTCATGCCGCTCCCTTCGACGGACCGCGTGCTCGTGCCCTCGGATGAGGCGATGAATCTCATGGAATATACCTCGGGTAAAGTGGCTTCCATTTCATTTCGCGGGCCTTATGACTACGCTACCGTCCAGCCATTTCTCCGCCAGATGCAAGCCTGGCTCAAAGACACTGAAACGATTACGGCGGGCAAGCCGCGTATTCTTTTCTATCATCACAGGGCGTTTCGTCCTGACATGTTTAAATGTATCGAAATCCAGGTGCCTGTGCGGTGAACCCCGGCACACCTGAGTCATCTTCGCGAGGGCCGCTGGTGCGCATGGAGTCACTGGCGTTTGGTGGCGATGGTGTGGCTCGTCACGAGGGTCGAGTGGTTTTCGTTCCGTTTACCGCACCGGGTGAGCTGGTGGAAATCCGGATACTCCACGATAAAAAAAACTTCGTTCGCGCCGAGGTCGTGCGGGTGGTCGAGCCTGCGCCGGGCAGGGTTGAGCCCCGGTGCCCGGTATTCGGGCGGTGTGGTGGTTGCCAATATCAGCACCTGGCTTATGACACGCAAGTGAGTGCCAAGAGTTCGCAGGTGCGCGAGACACTCCAGAGGCTGGGAGGCGTGTCCCCTGATCTGGTGGCCGCTGTTGTTCCTTCTCCTGCACCGTGGTCTTACCGCAATCGTATTTCGGTGCATGTGGAGCAAGGACAGGTTGGCTTTCGGGGGCTGGACAACCGATCACTCGTAGAAGTGAGCCGGTGTCATATTGCCAGCGATGCTGTCAACGCCAAGCTTGCTGCGCTGCGCAGTGCCCCGGGGCGTGACGGCACCTATTCCCTGCGCGAGGACGGAGTGAACCCCCAGGGTTTTGCCCAATGCAATGCGGGGGCAGCCGCTTTGCTGCGCGAGTGTGCGGTGCGGGCGGCTGGGCAGGGGGAGCGGTTATTCGAAGGTTTTTGCGGTAGCGGATTTTTTACTGAGCTGCTGGCATCGGCTTTCCGGGAGATTGCGGCGTGCGATAGCGACGAACGACTCATTCGGCAGGCGCCCAGATTGCCCGGGGTGCGCTGGCATTGCCTGCTTGCAGAGTTACTCTACCACAAAGAGGCTGCGCCGGTAGTGTTTCTCGATCCGCCGAGGGATGGGTTGCCCGAAGCCATGACGGAAGCTATCTTGCGAAAGCCTCCCACGAGGTTAGTCTATGTCTCGTGTAACCCCGCAACACTGGCCCGTGATGCGAAGCGCCTGGCCCAGTCGCTCCGAGTGGTGTCGGTGACTCCTTTTGACCTGTTTCCGCAGACCGCCCATATAGAGTGTGTGGCGGTGTTGGAGTTGGGTCGGGGGTAAGATCGGATCAGCCATACCCCTGATATGGTTCACCCCAGATTATGCAATTGAAAACAAGGGGAACTGAGGAAGGTCTGCTTTATCAGACATTTGAAGAGAGCATAAGGCATAATCTAGATCACCAAAATGGTGAGCCAATAACTGGGGCAAAACGAGCAGAGTTTTCAATCCTATCGGATAGCCGGGATGGGCACATCTGCTTTGTTGCTCGGGGTTTGCAGTAGATCACTACAGCGGCACCCCTCGCGTCGCGCATCTGCACCCATCGCGTGCTATTGTATAATCTGGGTTCACTATAAAACAGGCCTGCCTTTGAGCTGTGCTGACAATTGCACCCTATTAGTCAAAGAGCTGTTTGTTATTGCGGGGTTGAAAAAGTTTCATGAAAAACAGCCTTATCGGTTGCACTCGTTGCGTGTCTGTTTAGTGTAGAGGCATGAAAATGGACTCAGTGCTCGGACAAGGGACTCTCAAATCCCTGCACGCTGAATTCGAGGCACACCTGCGAGCTTTTTTCATGAGCCGCAAGGAGCGGCTCTCGTTTGGAGATTTTTTTGAAGTGCTCCAAGCGAGGCTTGAGGAATACACGACACGCCCAGCTAAACGCATACGCCCTATCATGCTGGTGGCCTCTTACAGCGTCTTTGGGGGAAATAGCATTTCACGCAAAGCTTTGCTGGATGTGGCTGTGGCGCTGGAACTGCTTCATACTTTTGTGCTCTTGCACGATGATATCGTGGATCGGAGTGAAGCGCGGCGGGGCTTGCCAGCTTACCACACCTTAGCGGCGGGGCTGTTCCCGCAGCATTCGGATCGGGATCGCTTGGGGAGCGGTATTGCTCTGGTGGTAGGCGACATGGTATTTGCCTTGGCCTTGGAGACACTCCATCTGGCTGATATTGAGCAGAGCACCAAACAGCGCATCGTGGGGCGATTCTTGAGTGCTGTTATGGACACTGGTGCGGGCGAGATCAGCGATATTATTTTGGGGGCTTCGGATGTGTCTCGAGCCTCTCGGGAAGAGATCGAGCGGATGTATGATTTGAAAACCACGCGCTACACCTTCCAGATGCCCTTGGAGCTAGGGGCATTGCTGGCCGGTGCGGATGAAGCGGTGCTCCATTCCATCTCGCGTTTTTCCGGGCCGGTGGGGTTGGCGTTCCAGATGCTCAATGACCTTGGTGAATTCCATCAGGCCATGGAGAGTGGAGCGGTAGATTCGAGCGACATCGGTGAAGGCAAGAAGACGCTCTTGATACGGGAGGCTTTCGACCGATTGGCTGAGCCGGATAAAACACTGCTGCAAATCTGCTTGGCTAACCAATTACCCACAGAGACGGTGCGAGTGAAAGTCTGTGAGCTGGTCTCGCGTTCTGGTGCTGTGGAGTGTCTGGAGCAGAGAGTCTCACAACTTTTTGTCGAGGCGCGCCGACAGTTGGAGTCTGGTGACCTGACAGAGTCTCAGCGTGCCGGTTTGCAAGACTGGTGCGAAGCACTGCAACAGATGCTCGCCAAGGGTTGACCTGCCGGTATGAACGAAAGAGCGGCAGTGTTGCCTGTGGAAGATCTGCGGCGCGATTTCCCTATCCTAGATCAGCGGATACACGGTAAGCCACTGGTCTATCTTGATAACGGGGCCACGACACAAAAACCCCTGTGCGTCCTAGATGCCGTGCGACGCTTTTATGAGCGAGACAACGCCAATGTGCACCGGGGCATCCATGAGCTAAGTGCGAGAGCCACCGATTTGTTCGAGGCTGCCCGCGAAAGATGCGCGAAGTTTATTAGCTCTGCCTCCGAGGAAATTATTTTCACCCGAGGCACCACGGAGGGGATCAATCTGGTTGCCGGGTCTCTGGCTCGCGGGCCTCTCCGCGCCGGGGATACCGTGCTGGTAACCCAGATGGAGCACCATAGTAATATGGTGCCTTGGCAGCTCCTAGCCGAGTATCACGGCGTGAGAGTGGAATGGCTGCCGATCCATGGTCAAGAGGGTCGGATAGATCGGGATGAGCTGGTGCGATTGCTCGATCGGGAGCCAAAACTTTTTGCCTTCACCCATATTTCTAACACTTTGGGCACGATCAATCCCGTCGCTGATTTCTGTGCCTTGGCTAAAGAACGGGGCGTGATGACCCTCGTAGATGCCGCCCAGAGCGCGGGGCACATGCGTCTGGATGTCAAATCTTTGGGGTGTGACTTCCTCGTTTGTTCGGGGCACAAAATGTGCGCGCCGACCGGCACGGGTTTTCTTTATGGACGCCAGGAGTTGCTCGACTCTCTGCCCCCTTACCATGGCGGAGGGGAGATGATTGATTCTGTGGATTATTCGGGATCCACCTACAAATTATCGCCTAGCCGTTTTGAGGCCGGAACACCGAATATCGGCGGGGCGATCGGTTTGGCAGCAGCAGTGGATTATTTGGAGAAAACAGGGATGGACGCCATAGCCGCCTATGATCACGAGCTTGGCCAGCAAGCCTACGACGCCATCGTATCCGAGTCGCTGGCCGAGGTGATTGGGCCTGCGGTGGGCAGAGCCGGGTTGGTCACTTTCCATGTGCCGGGCTTGCACGCCCATGACCTAGTGACTTATGCCGACTCTCAAGGCATTGCCTTGCGTGGAGGGCACCATTGCAACCAAGCGCTCATGCGCAAGCTGGGATATACGGCTACAGTGCGTGCGAGTTTTTACTTCTACAACACCACACAGGAGGTAGAGGCGCTGTTGGTTTGTCTCAGGAAAGCTAAGGCGTATTTTGGCCTGTAAAGAGGTGGCGCACCAAGTGTTTCCAAGGAGAGTAATATCACTTTCCCCTTAGCGCATAAATATCTCATGCCTGACGCTGTATCGTAACACAGCACGGGCACCATCGCTGCTCTGTGAGTATAACAGGCAGTAATAGATGGAAACAAACATACAAGAATCAGCGCCGCCCAGTCGCAACCGTGCGAGACCTCGCTCGACAGAGGAGTTATTTTCTCTATTCCAAGGTAATCGAGACATGAATGCCACTGCACAGTCGTCCATCCCATCTGGGTTGCCAGGGGTCGTCAATCTTTGGAATCGTTTCAAAGGTGGCCTCACTTTTCGTCTTCAGGTTGGGCTCTGTGTTGTAACTAGCGTGCTGATTATCGGCTTTGGATATTACGACTATTCCTCCGCTCAAAAAGATTGGAACTACCAGTTGACCGAACTGGTGGATCGCGTGAGCTTGCGCATAGCCACCGCGAGTGCTGGACCTCTCTGGTCTATCAACATGCAGCAGGTGGTGGAGACGATCAAATCGGAGATGAGCGATGAGAACCTGCTCGCTGTCGAGGTGCGAGAGTTGCGCGAGGACAAGGGTGGGGTATTCGTGACGATGACTCGCCAGCACGACGGCACTGTGAGCTTGACCCAGAAGTTCGAGAGCCGTTCCCCCATATCGCGGATGCGGATGATCAGCTACGAAGGGCACGATATTGGCACAGCCACGGTGCATGTGACCAACGCGGGTATGAAGCGCCAGATGCAGACGATCTTCCGCCAGATATTGATCCGTATCATCGTCGTCAATGTTATCTCTCTAGCAATTATCTGGCTTATCATGAGCCGTTCGCGCCGCATTGAGGAGGAGAACAACGAACTCCGCCGCCACTTGCAGAATATCTTTAACTCGATGCCATCCTCCCTCTTGGCGATGGATTCTCATGCCATCGTGACTCAGATGAATCGCCAAGCTGAGCTGATGCTGGGGAATACTTTGGATGACTCGAAAGGAGAGCCCGTAGCCGATGTGCTCACCATTTTCCCGCAGGCCGTCCCTCTGATCGAAGAGGCGGCCAAGACCGGCCAAGCCCTCCAGCACCGGCTTGAGAAAACGGATGACAAGGGTGTGCTGACACACTACGAGATCCATGTGTTCCCATTGGAAAACGCGCTAGGCTGTGTGGTGCGTCTGGATGATGTGTCTATGCGGGTGCGCATCGAGGAGATGATGATTCAGAACGAGAAGATGAATTCGGTGGGTATGCTCGCCGCAGGTATGGCTCACGAGATCAACAACCCCCTAGCCATCATCGCCCAAGCTTGCCAGAATATCGAGCGCCGACTTTCAGATAGTTTACCGAAAAACAAGGAGGTAGCCGAACTCCTCGGAGTGGATTTACTCCAGCTCAACCGCTACTTGACCGACCGCCAGATTTATACTTTTCTCGAGAATATAAAAAACGCCGCTGCCCGTGCCTCGAACATTGTCCAAGACATGCTGGCCTACAGCCGCAAGAGCGAGTCGCGTTTCGCACCGTGTGATGTCTCCGAGTTGGTGGATCATGCCATCCGCCTGAGCGAAGGACATTACGATCTGAAAAAGAAATACGATTTCAAGCACATAGAGATAGAGCGGCGCTACGACACATCGGTTCCACCCGTGGCCTGCGACAAAACGAAGATCGAGCAGGTGCTCATCAACATCATCGAGAACGCCGCCATGGCGCTCATGCAATCAGCCTCCGTGCGCCCACCACGGATCACTATATCCACTAAGGGGGCTGAGGGCGTTGTGCGCATTGAAATCCGCGATAACGGCCCTGGCATGGACGAGACAATCCGCAAGCGTATCTTCGAACCTTTTTTCACCACCAAACCAGTTGGGGTCGGCACTGGGCTCGGACTCTCGGTGGCCTACTTTATTGTAAAAGAGCAGCACAAGGGAAATATCGAAGTGGAGTCCACGATTGATGTCGGCACCCGTTTTCTCATCGAGTTGCCTATTGATCCTAGAAAAGTGGGATCACCATGATCCGTGTCCTGCATGTAGATGACGAGCCAGACATCTTGCACGGGGTCAAAGCCTACCTAGAAGACGAGGGCATGGAAGTGAGCACCGCCGGTTCCGCCGAGGAAGCTTTGGCTATGGTGCAATCCAGTGAGCAGTTCGATGCTATTATCTTCGACCTGCGATTGCCAGGGATGAGTGGCGACGAAGCTGTTCTCCACCTTCATAGCAGATACCCTGAAATGAAATATTTCATCTGCACGGGTTCCATGGATTTTGATGCCACACCCAATATGAAATCGGCTGGTCTGAGCCAAGATCGTGTATTCTACAAGCCGCTCAAAGACATGTCGAAGCTGGCCGCCGCCATCCACCGTGATGTCAAAAAGTGCGGGACGGATTCATGAGCGCACCTACTAAAATCTTGATCATAGACGATGAAGACGACATCCGGCTCTCCTTTAGCGCATTCTTAGAAGACAGCGGCTTCGACACCCGGCAAGCTGCCAACGGGCTCCTCGGTTTAGCGGAGTTCAAAGTCTATCAGCCAGACTTGGTGCTTACCGACCTGCGCATGCCTCATGCCGACGGGATCACCGTGGTGGATACCCTCAAGAAAACTTCGCCAGATATACCCGTGATCGTGATTACTGGCACAGGTCTTATCGGTGATGCCGTCGAAGCTGTGCGTAGCGGCGCATGGGATATACTCACCAAGCCGGTGCAAGATCTCGGCGTGCTCGAATTGGCAGTCAACAAATGTCTAGAACGCTCCAGGCTCATCGTCGAGAACAGGGAGTTCCGCAAGCGTCTGGAAGATGTCGTCATGGCTCAGTCCGAGACCATCCTCGACCAGCAAGCCGAAGTCGAGGTCATGGTCAATGCGGCACCAGTCGGCATCTGCTCCCTCGACAACCGCTTGAATATCCGCCGTGTTAACCGGGCGATGCTCTCTCTTTTTGGTAAAGAAGATCTTGAGGTATCGGGCAAGCAGATAGACGAGTTGGCTGGCGCAGAAATGCTCCCGCCCGAGGTTAAAGAAGTTTTGAAGTCCCACCCGAATCATCCTTTGACAAGGGAGTGGAAAAGGGGTGAGCGCAGTTACTGGGCGCACCTGGCACCCATCCCAGGCTCCAAGGGTCATTGTGCTGGTTACGGTCTCGTAGTCGAGGATGTCACTGAGCGTGTCAAGGCGGAGCAACAGGAAGCGCACCTGCAAAAAGTCGAGGCCATGGGCCGGCTGGCCAGCGGTGTCGCCCATGACTTCAATAACATCTTGCAGGCCATGTATGGTTTCATCCAGCTCGGCCGCGATGCGGCGACGATCCAAGATGCTCAACCCTACTTGGATCGCGCTGAAAAAGTCGTCGAAAGAGCCGTCGGCCTGACCAAGCAAATCCTGACTCTCTCCCGCCGCAGAGACACCAGCCGTGAGACGGTGGATCTCAATGAAGTCGTAGAGGAAGTCGGCATCATCATGCGCGAAACTTTCGATCGCCGCGTGGTCTGCTCCATCCAAAAAATGCAAGGGCTACCGCCAATTATTGCAGACTCCAGCCAGCTCGCTTCCGCTATTCTCAATCTCTGTATCAACGCCAAGGATGCCATCATCGAGAAGCTCGAAAAAGAGGGTTGTGCCGGAGACGGTGCCGCCCGCCGCAGCGAGATCACCGTGCGCACCCGCACCGCCTGCGTCTCCGAACTCGATCTCACCGTGGATCCCGATGCTAAACTGGGTGAATACTCTGTGGTCGAGATCCAAGATTCGGGCTGCGGTATGCCGCCCCATGTCATGGCCCGCATTTTCGAACCCTTTTTCACCACCAAAGCCGAGGGCAAAGGAACTGGCCTCGGTCTTGCCATGGCTCTCGGGACCGTGAAAAAAGTCGAAGGCTGGATTGGGATTTCAAGCGTCGTGGACGAAGGCACCACTTTTACCTTGCACTTTCCCATCCAACGCGACATCAGCGCTCCTGTGCCCGAGAAAAAATCAGCCCCGTCCAAAGCCCCCATCGGAGGTGTAGTCTTACTCGCTGACGACGAGGAGGCCATTCGATCCATCGGCACAGTGGCCTTGCAGCGCCTCGGTGTGCGTGTCGTCACTGCCGCTGACGGACAAGAGACGCTCGACTTGCTCGAGAAAGAGGAAGGGGAACTCAAATGCGTGGTGCTCGATATGACCATGCCAAAAGTATCCGGCGATGAGATCGTGAAAATCATGCGCACCCGCTACCCACGCCTCCCCATTGTCATGAGCAGCGGGCTCCCACAAGTCATAGCAGGCGACGCCACCGGCATCTATTTCCTCCAGAAACCCTATTCTATACCCGACTTGGCTGACATGGTTCGCCAGGCCGTCACCGCTGTTCGATAAAATCTTATTTTGATTAGCCCCCGCCTAAGTGCCTTGTTGACGCTGCTTCGGGAATCTGTAAGAGTCTCTGACAGCGATGAACATCCACGAATATCAAGCCAAAGAACTCCTAGATAAATTTGGCGTCGCCAATCCTAAAGGATCTGTAGTCCGCACCCCAGGTGAAGCTGAGGCTGTGGCGCGCGCCCTCGGTATCAACAAGCTGGTCGTCAAAGCCCAAATCCACGCTGGTGGCCGCGGCAAAGGCACCTTCAAATCCGGTCTCCAAGGAGGGGTTCAAGTTGTCAAAACAGCGACCCAAGCCAGGGACATCACCGAGAAAATGCTCGGCCAAGTCCTCGTCACCAAACAGACCGGCGAAGCGGGACGCGTCGTGCGTCAAGTCATGATCGTCGAAGGTAAGGAGATTGATAAAGAGCTCTATCTCGCCATTCTTGTGGATCGGGAAAAAAATTGCCCCGTCATCATAGCCAGCACCCGCGGCGGCATGGACATTGAGACCGTTGCCCACGAGACCCCAGAACTCATCATCCGCGAGTATATCCACCCCAGCCTTGGACTCATGCCCTACCAAGCCCGCAAACTCGCCAAGGAGCTCGGCATTGACTCCACCCAGATGCGCCCCGCGTGCCGTCTCTTCGCCGCGCTCTACGACACTTTTCTCAAGTGCGACTGTTCTCTGGTCGAGATCAATCCGCTCGCCATTACCAAAGGCGGTGAAGTCCTCGCCCTCGACTCCAAATTCGGTTTCGACGACAACGCCCTCTTCCGCCACCCCGAGCTTCTCACGATGCGCGATGTCGAGGAAGAAGATTCCCGCGAAGTCGAGGCCTCCAAATTCGGCCTGAACTATATCGGCCTCGATGGTAACATCGCCTGCCTCGTCAACGGTGCAGGCTTGGCCATGGCCACCATGGACATCATCAAATACTACGGCGGAGAGCCCGCCAACTTCCTCGATGTCGGCGGCGGAGCTAACGAGCAGCAGGTCACCGAGGCCTTCAAAATCCTCGTGCGCGACCCCCGTGTCAAAGCCATCCTCGTCAATATTTTCGGTGGCATCATGAAGTGCGATGTGATCGCCCAAGGCATCATCAATGCACTCCGCACCCTCGAGAGCATGGAAGAGCGCATGGTTCCCCTAGTCGTCCGGCTCGAAGGCACCAATGTGGAGTTGGGTAAAAACCTCCTCCGCGACTCCAAGATGGCGATCATCCCTGCTGAAAACCTCTCCGATGCAGCCGCCAAAGTCGTGGAGGCCGCCAAGGTCAACGGCTAACAGCACCAGAAGCACACGAAAGAAATTTTATGGCCATTCTCGTAGATAATAACACGAAACTACTCGTCCAAGGTATCACCGGCAAGACAGGCACATTCCACGCCCGTGGATGTATGGAATACGGCACCAACCTCGTCGCTGGCGTCACCCCAGCTCGTGGCGGCGAACTCTTTGACAACAAAGTCCCCGTCTTCGACACCGTCAGCGAAGCCCGCAAAGCCACAGGCTGCAACGCCAGTGTGATTTTTGTCCCCCCTGAGTTCGCTGCTGACTCCATCATCGAAGCGGTGGATGCCGGTGTCGTGCTGATCATCTGCATCACCGAGGGCATCCCAGTTCTCGACATGCTCCGCGTCAAAGAAATGATGCGCGGCAGCACGAGCAGGCTCATAGGCCCCAACTGCCCCGGCATCATCACCCCAGGCCAGTGCAAGATCGGCATCATGCCCGGCTACATCCACAAACCCGGTAAAGTCGGCGTGGTCTCCCGCAGCGGCACCCTCACCTACGAAGCCGTCTGGCAGCTCACCCAGCGCGGTTACGGCCAGTCCACTTGCGTCGGTATTGGTGGCGACCCCATCAACGGCACCAGCCACCTCGATGTCGTCAAGATGTTCAACGAAGATCCTGACACCGAAGCCATGATCATGATCGGCGAGATCGGCGGTAGCGCCGAGGAAGAGGCTGCCGCCTACATTAAAGAGCATGTCAAAAAACCCGTCGCCGCGTTCATCGCGGGCGTTACGGCGCCTCCTGGCCGCCGCATGGGTCATGCAGGTGCTATTGTCACAGGCGGATGCGGCACGGCTGAAGGGAAAATCAAAGCCCTCAAAGATGCCGGTATCGCCGTGGCACCCACACCTGCCGACATGGGAAAAACGCTCATCGAACTTCTCGAAAAAAAGCGCTGAATCCTGTCCTTCCTGTTCATCTAGTCAAAAACTTGCTGTAGAAGGGCACCCCTATGGGCAATAGGGGTCAGGCAAGAAAAACTGACAGCAAACAGTGGAAAAACGGATTCTGTGTTGCGCCGCTGTCTGTCAGCCGACGGGTGGCGGGAAATGGGAAAAGAATCCGTCAATGGACAGACCTGTCCTGCGGCGAGCCACGAACCACGCGGATGGGAAAGTGTTTTTGGACAGGATTCACAAGATTCTTTCAGGATGGAAAAGTAGAGTAGCACAGGCTTCCAGCCTGTGTCGGTCTCCGTCATCAGTGTGCATCGGGTTCAAACAGTATAGCGACAATCGGAGTGCTGTAGCACCTTCTGCCGTCGCACAGACTGGCGACTTACCACTTGTTGTCTCGCAGGGGAATGCCTGTTGGAGCTATTGTTGTTGGAGTTTTTCGAAGGAGAGGACGCAGCGGAAGCCGCGGGTGTCCACGCGTCCTGCGATGCTGCCCGGGGCACGGTAGGTGGTATTCAGAAACTCTGGTTGTCCAGTCTCCCAACTACCACCGCGCACGACTGCGGCGAGGGTGCGGTCTGCTATCATGCGGGCTACGGCTTTGTCGAGGTTGGGGAATTTGCGGTAGATATCTTCGGGGTTCATCTCGCGGCGGAAGGTGTCCATGCAGTATTCCCAGACATTGCCGCCGAGGTCGTAGATGCCGAGCGCGTTGGGTGCGCCTGAGCCTACTGGTGCAGTGCAGGGGGTGGTGTCTTGGTGGGATTGCAGCGGACTGGCAACGAGTTGTGTGGAGGTTTCTGTGCCAGCGATGTTGGCGGCGTTTTTAGTGGGGGGCCAGTCGTTGCCCCAGGGGTAGGTGCTCGTGCCTGCGGCTTGGCTCCACTCGGCATCGGTGGGCATGCGGTATTCTACGCTGGAGGGGAGCAGGCCTTCGGACTGTTCTTTTTTCGTGAGCCACGCACAGAATTTTTGGGCGTCCCACCAGTTGACGCCTGCTACGGGGTGAAAGACGGTTTGGGGATACTGTTGTTTTGCCCAAGTGAAACCCTTGGCTAATGGAGCAGTGGCAGTGATGCTGAGCATGCTCTCGTCGGCGTTGTATCCCGTGCTTTTCACAAAGGCAGCGAAATCGCGAACGCGGGTTTCCCAGATGCAGCAGAGCGTGTCGCCCACGGGGACGAAACGCATGCCGAGGGAGTTGCGCCAGGCTGTGCCTTTGGCGGGGGGAGCGGTGGGGTCGAGTTTGTAGGCGAGGGAGTTTTGTTTGCGTGGCTCGACGGAGACCGGGTCGTTTTCTGTGAAGTGTCCCTCGAGACTGAGTGTTATTTCGTGGGTGCCGGGCTGGATGTCCTTGAGCACGGCGGGGGTCTGTCCGGCGGGTTGTCCGTCGAGTAGGATTGTGGCGCTCGGGGGTTCGGAGGTGACAGATATTTCGCCAGTAGCGAATTCGAAGCGGACTGGCGCAGATTGGTCGGGGAGCACAGTGAGTGTTTCCTCATGCGTCTGCCAACCTGGTTTGCTGATGCGGATTTTGTAATCGCCGGGTGGGAGATTGGCGATGGTGGCGGGTGAGGAGCCTTGACCTACTACGCCCGTGTCGCCGATCAATTCGTAAGTGGAATCCTTGGAGCCTGTCATGATGTCCACTTTGCCTGAGATAGGTTGGAGGTCGAAAGCGATGTCGCCAAAACGATCCTTGGGCACGGTGACATCCTGTTCCACTGGTTTGTATCCTGGCAGAGAGACGCGGACTTTGTGCGAGACTGCTGGCATGGACTCGAAGGTGGCTGGTGCGATTTTGGCAGCCATGCCGCCGAGGGTGACCGTGGCTCCGGGTGGAGTGGTGCGAACGATCAGGCCACCTGTGCCAGCGGCTGCGACAGCTACTTGATCCGCCTTGCCCCTGAGCGAAAGAACTCCAACGGCCAAACCGATCATGCAGACCAGCACGATGCCGGCGATGGCGAGTTTGCCTCCGATCGAGTCCCACCAATTAGAGCCGGAGGTGGTTTGGGTAGCGGCGTTGGTGGTGGGAGCGCCTGCGGCACTGCGAGTGGCATGGGTTCCTGTCGCGGTATCAAAATCGAGGCCCAGCCGCTGTGCGACTTCGGCGGCGCCCTGAGGCCGTTGTTCTGGTTCCTTGGCTAGACAGGCGGCCACGGTTTCTTCCCATTCCTTGGGGATGGCGGCACCTGCGATGGCGAACTCCTCGCGGCGCTGCTGGATGCTGGGTGGAGTCATCTCGCGGAGTTGATGCAAGATGTCGCCGCTGTGGAAGGGGGGCTTGCCTGTGAGCAGGTGGAAGAGTGTGGCACCGATGGCGTAAACATCGTCCTGCACGGAGGTGGGCAAGCCGAGTGCCTGTTGGGGGCTCATGTAAACGAGGGTGCCGCTGCTGCCACCAGCTGCGCTGAGGGTCATGCGGCTGGCCGAGTCGTTCACGCTGCGGGCGATGCCGAAATCGGCGACTTTGAGCGAGCCCTTGGCATTGACCATGAGGTTGGCGGGTTTCAGGTCGCGGTGGACGACTTGGGCGATGCGGTGCGCGTAGTCGAGGGCTTGGCAGAGTTGCCCGGCCCAGAGGCGCAGAGTGTCTGCCTCGAAAACTTGATTGGGCTGATCGAGGCGCAGATTGGAAAGCGTGTTGCCGTCCACATACTCCATCGAGATACCCGCGCAGGTGTCGTCTTGGAGGAAACTGTGAATGCGGACGATGTGGTGGTGGGTCAGCTCGAGGCTTTTGCGGGTTTCTCGTTTGAGTTCTGAGATGGCGGCGCGGTCGTGGATGAGAATCTCGGGGAGGAATTTGATAGCTACTTCAATTTCGAGTTGCTCGTCCCAGGCGAGCCAGACCACACCCATGCCACCGCGTCCGAGCATGCGGCGGAGGACGAAACGACCGAACAAGCGCATTTCGGGGGTGAACCCCCGCACGGTCATGCCGAGGTCGAGATCGTCGGGGGGTGCGCCAGTGTAACCCCCGCCCGAGGGGCGGGTGGCACCAGAACTAAAATCATCGGGGGCAGCCATGCGCTTGGATTCTCGGAGACAGAGATAATAAGAAGCTGGCCGAGTTGACCAGCTTCAAATCAAGGCGCTGGAGTTATCTCGGACGCGCGGCACGCAACACGGCGCGTAGCACGAAACCGAGGACGACAAGGAGACCCAGCAAGAGAGCGCCGTAGAGGAGCACACGGCCCGAATTGCTCGGTTCATCGAACAGAGCGCGGCGACCCCATGTAGTGATCCACCACTCTTTGCTGGCACCGGCGTTGGCCATCTTTTCTTGACCCCAGAGCAACCTGCCCGTCTCGACTTCAAAAAGCTGGATGCTCACGCGGACGCGGACGGTGTTGGAAGTCTTGGCCTGAGGATCGGTGGTGATGCTGCTGATGCGGCCCATGATGAGACCTTGGACGCCTTGGATACGCCCGAATTTCTGCACGGTCTCCGGAGCCATGGTGTCACCGAAATTCTGGCCCCAGCGGATCTCGTTTAGGAGCGTGTTCCACTCCTCGTCGGAGCGGGTGTAAAGCTCGAACTTGTTGGAGCCGCCGAGAGAAACAAAGTGGTTGCGCAACTGCATCGTAAAGTAGCCGCTATCCACATCGCGTTCCAGGGGGAGCACCGCGAGTTTGCGCACGGGCAAATCTTGGCGGGAGAGCATGTCCGTGAGGAGTTCCTGGATGGCTTGGTTGCCGGCGTCCTTGACCATCTCGGGATCTACGCCGGGAGGTATGGTGAGGTCGCGGGGCTGGTATTGCGCCATGGCCGAGAGAGAGCCGAGGGCGAGAGCTGCGAAGCAGAGCAGGGCAGCGCGGATGGGGGAGGTATTATTTTTCATAGAGAGAGGTTCTTGGGGTGGTTGGGGTGTGGTGCTCGATCAATGGCCTTGGAACCAGCTTGGGTATTTGTTGCGGATGGCGGCGTTGTTGTTCACGACCACTTTGACGACTTTGAACTTGGGCGCTTTTTCGAGCTGGGTGCGCCAGAAGTTTTCCGACTTGGGCGAGCCGATGATCTCGATTTCCGCCTCGCGGGCGGCTTGGTTATACGAGACGCGGCGGACATGGTAAATGCCCTCCATCTTGCCCATGTGCTCCATGATAGCCAGCAAACCGGTGTTGCTGTAGATGCCCGACAGCACGGCGCGGTAAACCATGATTTTATGGGCTTTCTCGAGGGAACGGGCGATAGCCTCTTTGGAGACAGGAACCAGTGCCCGTTCTTTGGCAGAGCGCTCGGCTTCCACGGCGTCCACATTGCGGACGCCAGTAGAGCGCCCGGAGTGGGAGACAAAGATCTCGCCCGTGACAGGGCTGGCGATTTGCACCGTGGCCTCGGCTTCGTAGAGCTGGAAGTCGGACATGCTGTTTTTCAAGCGGGTAGAAACCGTGGCATAGAGCACGAGGTCGGCGTTATTCTCTTTGCCGATCTGCTTGAGTTCCGCAGAGGAGAGGCGGCTGCCAACGACATTTGCCGAGGGAAAAACTCGGAAATCGTATTCGGTGAGATGTTCGGCGATAATTTTTTCCATGTCGCGGGAGCTGGAGTCGAGTAGGAGCAGAGTGCGCATGCAGCCCAGCTCGGTGATCTGCACGGCGGCTTGGATTTTATCGTCCGAAGAAGGGTCTTCGGGGAAAGTGCTCGAGGGTTGGGCTATCGCAAGGGTGATCGGGAGCACCGAGCACGCCAAGGCGAGAACCGCAGTTCTGTGGAAGGAACGCAATGTCTTCATGGAGGTAGCATAGGCAATATGCGTGCCAAAGGGAAGCCGAGAAGTGAGGGGATTTTCTGCAGGCTCACTGTGCGCCACGGGTTCGAGTTCAGTCGTGAGTGGTAACAGGACTCTCGTCCGAGGACGCTGCAGAACACGAATAGACTTTGCGTTTATACTAAGCCCAGTAACTGTTCGACGGCTTGGGTGACCGGGATCTCGCTATTCAAAACTTTTTGTTCGAGACCCGGCAAAATTTCTTTCACCGCAGCGGAGTGGTAAAAGCGCTGCACGACCAAGTCTTCGACTTGCGAGTGAAGCCAAGCGAGCACCTGCTGTTGCCTGCGCTGTTGCCACGAGCCGCAGACGGTTGTGGCGGCGCTGAAATCGCGGGTCATTTTCCAGAGGTCGGCGATACCGTCGCCAGCGTAGGCCGAGCAGCAACGCACTTGCGTGGTCCATCCGCGGGTGGCTGGGTGCAGGTAGTGGACGGCGTGCTGGTATTCGAGGCGAGAGGCTTCGGCGCGGATTTTGTTGTCGCCATCAGCTTTGTTGACTGCGATGCCGTCGGCCAGTTCCACAATGCCTTTTTTGATGCCTTGCAATTCGTCTCCCGCACCGGCGAGGAGGAGCAGGAGAAAGAAGTCCACCATAGAGCGCACGGTGGTTTCGCTTTGGCCCACGCCGACGGTCTCGACTAACACGACATCGAATCCGAAAGCCTCGCAGAGTAGCAGGGTTTCGCGGCTCTTGCGGTTGAGGCCGCCGAGCGTGCCGCCGGAGGGGGAGGGGCGGATGAAGGCGGAGGGATTGCGCGAGAGTTTTTCCATCCGGGTTTTATCGCCGAGGATGCTGCCCCTGCTAATCGTGCTGGAGGGATCCACAGCTAGCACGGCGACTTTCTTGCCAAGGTCGCAAAGGTGCGTGCCGAAGGCTTCGATAAAAGTGCTCTTGCCGACGCCTGGCACGCCGGTGATACCGATGCGGATGCTGTGGCCTGTGCGGGGGAGGAGCTGCTGCAAGACTAGCTGGGCGAGCTGGCGGTGTGCGGGCGCGTTGCTCTCGATGAGCGTGATGGCGCGGGCGAGGATGCTTTTATTGCCCTCCTCGATGCCGGAGACGAAAAACTCGGCGTCAGGCAGCGGCATGTCAGTGGTGTGGCGGCGGGTATGAGCCCGCCGCCGTGCAGACTCAGGCGGCTAGACGCTGGTTGAGTTCTTCGATCACCTTCTGGGCGGACACAGGGATGACCGTGCCGGGACCGAAGATGGCCGAGGCTCCATTTTTCAGGAGGAACTCGTAATCTTGGGCAGGGATCACACCGCCGCAGACGACCATGATGTCCTCGCGCCCGTGCTTCTTGAGTTCGCCGACCAGTTGGGGGAGCAGGGTTTTGTGACCTGCGGCCAGAGAACTCATGGCGACGATATGAACATCGTTTTCGATGGCCATTTGCGCGGTTTCCTCGGGGGTCTGGAAGAGCGGGCCGATATCCACATCGAAGCCCATGTCAGCGTAGGCTGTGGCGACCACTTTGGCACCACGGTCGTGGCCGTCCTGTCCCATCTTGGCGATGAGGATGCGGGGGCGGCGTCCGTGTTTCTCAGCAAAGGTGTCAGTCATGGTGCGGACGCGGGCGACCTCGTCGGCTTCGCCGAACTCGCCGCTATAGACGCCAGAGACTGAGCGGATCACCGCTTTATGACGCCCGAAGTGCTTCTCCATGGCAAACGAAATTTCGCCGAGAGTCGCACGGGCACGGGCGGCTTCGATGGCGAGAGCCAAGAGGTTGCCTGTGCCGGATTCTGCTGCTTGGGAGATAGCCTCCAGCGTGGCGCGGCATTTGGCATCGTCGCGGCTGGCGCGGAGTTCGGCCAAGCGTTTGATCTGCTGCTCGCGCACGGCGGCGTTGTCCACATCGAGGATGTCGAGGGGGTCTTCTTTATCGAGGCGATATTTGTTGACGCCGACGATGACTTCCTTGGCGGAGTCAATGTGAGCTTGGCGGCGTGCGGCAGCTTCTTCGATGCGGAGTTTGGGTAGGCCGGTCTCGATGGCTTTGGTCATGCCGCCGAGGCTTTCGACCTCTTGGATATGAGCCCAAGCTTTGCGCATGAGCAGGTCGGTGAGAGCCTCGACATAGTAAGAGCCGCCGAAGGGGTCCACCACTTTGCAGATGCCAGACTCGTCTTGGAGGAAGAGCTGGGTGTTGCGGGCGATGCGGGCGGAGAAGTCGGTCGGCAGAGCGATAGCTTCGTCGAGCGAGTTGGTGTGGAGCGATTGGGTGTGGCCCAAGGTCGCAGCCATGGCCTCGATGCAGGTGCGCACCACATTGTTGTAGGGATCCTGCTCGGTGAGGCTCCAGCCCGAGGTCTGCGAGTGGGTGCGCAGAGCCATGGATTTGGAGCTTTTCGGGTTGAACTGTTTGATGATCTTAGCCCAGAGCAGGCGACCAGCGCGCATCTTGGCAATCTCCATGAAGAAGTTTTTGCCTTGTGCCCAGAAGAAGGAGAGGCGAGGGGCGAAAGCGTCAATATCAATGCCAGCTTTGATACCCGTGCGCACATATTCCAGACCATCGGCGAGCGTGTAAGCCAGCTCGAGGTCGGCGGTGGCGCCTGCCTCTTGCATGTGGTAGCCGGAGATGGAGATGGAATTGAACTTGGGCATGAACTTCGAGGTGAACTCGAAGATGTCAGCGATGATGCGCATCGAAGGGGAGGGCGGGTAGATGTAGGTATTGCGCACCATGTATTCTTTGAGGATGTCGTTCTGGATCGTGCCCGAGAGCAGTTCCATACCGAAACCCTGTTCCTCGGCGGCGACGATGTAGAACGCCAACACGGGGAGGACGGCGCCATTCATCGTCATCGAAACCGACATCTTGTCCAGAGGGATGCCTCCGAAAAGTGTCTTCATGTCGAGGATGGAATCCACGGCCACACCGGCTTTGCCGACATCGCCTACGACGCGGGGATGGTCGGAGTCGTAACCACGGTGGGTGGCCAAGTCAAAAGCGACCGAGAGCCCTTTCTGACCAGCGGCGAGGTTGCGGCGGTAGAAGGCGTTGCTCTCCTCGGCTGTGGAGAAGCCCGCGTATTGGCGGACGGTCCAAGGCCGGGTGACATACATCGTGGTATAGGGGCCACGCAGGAAGGGAGGGATGCCCGCGGTGTAACCCGTGTGCTCCAGCCCTTCGGCATCAGCCGCTGTGTAGAGTGGCTTGACTGAGAGTTGCTCCATGGTTTCCCAGAGGAGGTCGTCCAAGTTTTTGCCAGTCTCATTTTCGATTTGGGCGCGCCACTGTTCGTAGGTGGCTGCGGGGAACTCGAACGAGTCGTAGTTCAGTTTCGTGAAATCAGGTCCTTTGCTCATGATACAACTCCCATCTTTTTCTGCACACCGTAAACGGTTTCGAGGACATTGGCCCCGAGATAGATAAACTCGTCAACTCCGGCTTGTTTGAAGCCGTCCACCAACTCTTTCGGGCGGCCTGCGAGGATGACTTGCATGCCGGGTTTGAGGCTCTTCACCTTCTGGGTGAGAGCGGGGACGATGTCAGGGTAGGTCTCGTCTGTGGAGCAGATGACCATGGCACTCGCCCCTGACTTGGCGGCGGCCTCGGCAGCCTCTTCCGGTGATTGGAAGGCTTGGCTGTCGAGCATGTCAAAGCCGCCAACGGCGAAGAAGGCCAGCGAGAAATCTGTCCGCGCTTTGTGTTGGGCGATGGAGCCCATCTTGGCGAAGAAGAGTTTCGGGCGGGAGCCAGTCTTAGTGATGTAGGCATCGGCAGCGGCGCGGAGTTTCTCAAAGAGGTCGGCGTTGCGGCAGAGGTAGACGGGGTTGACTTTGGGTTTGGCACCGTCTTGGGCGCGAAGTGTGCGGGTGATCTCCCCGATGGTGGCGCCAGACATGGCGGCTTCCACCATTTTACCCACGGCAGCCACAGGGGCTGAGTCGAGTAATTCGGAGAGTTTCTCGAGCACAGCGGCCTCGTTGTGAGACTCGCCAGAGACGCGGTAGTCCTTGAGTTCGCGGGCGCGTTTTTGGTGGGCGGTAGCGAGATCTTGGGAGCGTGGTTCGAGCGGTTTCTCGGTGGTGTTGGCGTATTGGTTAACGCCGACCATGACATCGCGGCGGGTGGACAAGCTGGTGCGGCGCGCCTCGGCAGTCTTGGCGACGGCACCTTGGGGGTAGCCGGCTTCCATGGCACTGAACATGCCGCCGAGCTTCTCGACCTCCTGGAACTCAGCCCAGGACTTGCGGGCGATCTGGTCGGTGAGCCACTCGACAAACCACGAGCCACCCACGGGGTCAATGACCTGATCGAGCTTGCACTCGTCTTTGAGGATGATCTGCGTGTTGCGGGCGATGCGCCGGGAGAAGTCGTCGGGTTGACGCGCCACCTCGTCGAAGGGTCCGACATGCATGCTGTCGCAGCCGCCGAGCACGCCGGAGAAAGCCTCGCTGGTGGTGCGGAGCATATTGACAAACGGATCGAGCACCGACTTATTCCAGAGAGAGGTGCGCACATGCAGGGTCATCTTCTGGGCTTCGGCACCGCCGCCGAGGGCGGAGACAATGCGAGACCAGAGCAGGCGAGCCGCGCGGAGCTTGGCGATTTCGTTGAAGAACTGGGCGCCCAAGGAGAGGGAGAAACGGATGCGAGGAGCCACATCGTCCACCGAAAGTCCGCGGGCTTTCATCTCGCGCAGGTATTCAGCACCTGTGGCGATGACATAGGCGATCTCTTGGACAGCGCTGCCGCCTGCCTCGTGCCAAGCACGGCCATGGATGCAGATGGTCTGGAGCTGCGGAGCCGCGGTGATAGCCCACGAGGTGAGCAAGTGCATTTCGCGGTAAGCACCATCGAGGGATTGGGGCAGGGAGCCTTCGTGCGAGAGGACGCCGAGGGGATCCATCTCGATGCAGCCTTTGAGTTTGGCGAGGCTCTTTTTCTGCTTGGAAACAAGAGCGGCCAACATGGCGGCAAAGGGGAGAGCCGAGGCGCCAGTCCGGACGAAAAGCGAGACTTTTTCCAAATCAACACCTTTGACAGCGTCCTCGAGATCTTTGACCGTGGCGATGGAAATACCACCGACACCGACTTCGCCAGGGGCGGCGTTGTCGGGGTCCACACCATTGCGGGTGGCCTGATCTACGACGATATTCAGAGCCGTGAGACCGCGGTTGAGATCGGCCCAAGCCGCGGAGTTAAAGTCGCGGGGATTAGCGAAGAGAATTTCTTGGCAGATTTCCCATCCGTTTTTCCTGTGGCCGGAGGCGTTGGCGCCGCGGACATAGGGCGGGAAGCCTGGCAGGGAGGCGGTGTGGGCTATGTCAGCAGTGTCCTCGGCCCGGTAGATGGGCTGGAGGTCTATGCCTTCGTAGGTTTTGCTGATGAGTTTTTTGTCGAAGGGCGCGCCTTTGATGCTGGCCTCCGCTTCCTTGCGCCAAGCCTCGTAGGAGGCTGGGGCAAATTCACTGAGCAGTTGTTCTGACATAATATGTCCTCGGTGTGGTCTGTTGCTGTGGGTGAGAATGGTGCGCGTCAGGCGACTTCCACGACTTCAGCCGTGAAGGATTGGCCATTGATAGTCATGGCCATGGTCTTCGTGGGTCCGACGGGTTTCTTGTCGGAGAGCGTGGGTTGAATAGCGGGGGTGACTACGATAGGTGCCGCAGGGGCGGGGGCGGGTTTGGGCTTGTGCAAAGCCTCGACCTGCTGAGGGAACATCGCGTAGAGCACCGCATTTTCCTCGCTGACCGGGAGACCTTTGGCGGCGAGATCCTGCATGAGTTTCTCGAGGCCGGGTTTCTGGAGATCGGCAGGGCGGGCTGTGATGGGCTCTTTGTTGTTGTTCTGGGCGGCGAGCTTCTGCACCTCGGGATTCACAGGGGCAGGGGTGGTGCCGTAGTAGCCCAGAGCGATGTCGGCGGCTTGTGGGGAGAAATTTTTCCAGCGGCCAAACTTCACATTGAGCATGGCCTGCACCCCGACGATCTGCGAGGTGGGCGTGACCAAGGGAATCCAGCCGAGCGCTTCGCGAACCACGGGAATTTCGCGGAATACCTCGTCGAACCTATCTTCCATCTTCTGCTCTTTGAGCTGTGTGCGGAAGTTGCTCAGCATGCCGCCTGGCACTTGGTATTGCAGGGTGTCCGAGTCCACGATCTCGTTGGCGTGCGAGGTGAATTTACCCAGCTCGGCATATATTTTTTCGAGGTGACGACGGATTTCCTGGAGCATGTCAGCTTCGCGCTTACCGAAGCCGGGGCGGCGGGGATGGTCTGCCATGAGGGCGAGCATGCGACCTGTGTCTGGCTGACCGGTGCCGTTGGCAAAGGGAATGACCGAGGTGTCGAAGGCATCCACGCCAGCATCCGCCGAGTAGAGGTAGGTGGATGCGCCGAGACCCGCGGTGTCGTGGGTGTGTATCCAGACGGGAATTTTCACAGTGGCCTTGAGACCGCTGATGATCTGTCCGGCGGCGATGGGAGGAATCAGGCCCGCCATGTCTTTGATGACGATGGCATCACAACCCATCTCCTGAAGCTTGAGTCCCTGTTTGACGAAGCTCTCCACATTGTGGACGGGGCTGGTCGTGTAGCAGATGGTGCCGTGCGCTTGTTTCCCAGCTTTCTTGACGGCGCGGATGGAGGCTTCCATGTTGCGGGGATCATTCAGCGCATCGAAAATGCGGAAAATATCCATGCCGTGTTTGGCAGCGCACCTGACGAAAGCTGCGACGACATCATCCGGATAATGCACATAGCCCACGAGATTCTGACCGCGCAGCAGCATCATGTGGGGCGTCTTGGGAGCCCATGCCTTGAGTTGATCCAAGCGGGCAAAAGGGCATTCCGAGAGAAAGCGGACGCAGCTATCAATCGTGGCACCGCCCCAAGTTTCCAAAGCGCCAAAGCCGATCTCATCGAGAATAGGGGCTACGGGTTGCATCTGAGCGGTGGTCATGCGGGTGGCGGCGAGAGATTGATGCCCGTCGCGGAGGACCGTGTTATTAAAAGTCACAGGTTTCATGCGGTGGTATTAGTTAAAGTTTTAGTGTGGCACTGCAAGAAGAAATCGTCTTCTGACACAGGAGAGGCTGAGTAGTTGCCATATTTTTACAAAGTGAACCCTTCCCAAGACTCGCCTATCCACGCTAAAGTTGGGTGATAGTGAGCTTGCCACCTACCAGTTCGACCCAGCATCAGCCCGGACGCTACTCCGTGCAAGACCGCATGGGAGAAGGCGGTGTTGGCACGGTATTCCGAGCTTGGGATAATCAAATCGGAAGAGCTGTGGCTCTGAAACGCTTTAAATCCCGTGACGCTGTTGAGGCCACTTGGAAGGAAATCCAAATCCTCGTCTCGCTTCACCACCCCAACATCGTGACCGTCTATGATGCGGGGCAGGACGAGGACGGTGCCTTCATCGTGATGGAGCTGATCGAAGGATATACGCTCGATCAGATAATCGCAGAATACAAGACGCTCCCTGTCCCGATGTTCCTCGACTTTGCCGACCAGTGCCTGCGCGGACTCTCGGCAGCTCATGGGCGCTCGGTGATCCACCGCGACATCAAACCCTCGAACATCATGCTGGTCTATCACCCCGACCAATCCTTCACCGTCAAGGTGCTCGACTTCGGGCAGGCCAAAGAAATCGAGGCTCCTTCCGAGCAGACGCTGGACCAAGACCAGAATGTCGTTGGTTCCATCTACACCATGTCTCCCGAGCAACTCACGCGCAAGCCACTCGACCACCGCACTGACATCTACTCGCTGGGCTGCGTTTTCTACTACGCGCTGGCTGGTCGCTACCCCTACATCGGCGACTCCATGACCGAGATCGGGCACGGGCATCTTGGCGGCAATCCCCAGCTCTTATCCCAGTTCAGAAACGATGTGCCCAAGCCAATAGAGGCCGTGGTTCGCCGCATGATGTCGCGCAAACCGGAAGACCGTTTTGAAAACTTAGATGAAGTGCGCCGTGCCCTATCCAGCCAAGCATCCTTGTTCAATTCAGGTCTAGTAGCAACCACACTTCCTTGGCGTTCCCTGACCCTTGCAGGTGTGGTCTGTCTCCTGCTAGCCGCAGGGGGAGTCTGGTGGTGGTATGGCTCTGCCGACTCAAGCCCGCATGGTAGCCCGGCCTCTGGCAGCGCTGCGACACCTAGCTCGATACCTGCCCCAACAGTTTTGTCGCCAGAGCGACCACAGGGCGTGCTCGACCCACTCGATCTGGAGGCCGCCCGTGCCTGTTTGGGAAAAGAGATCACCGTGGAAGGACGAGTAGCTGACTACGGCCAGAGCAAGTCCGGCACCATGCGTTACCTCAATTTTGACAACGATTTTCACCGCAGCATCTCGCTGGTCTTCCGGGTGACAGAGAACGAAATGATATTCACCACTGAATACCTGCAAAGCCATGTAGGAAAAACAGTGCGAGCCACGGGCGTGATGAGCGAATACCAAGGCCGACTCCAGATGAAAATCAGCGACCCGAAACAGGTTCACAAGCTCATCAGTCCTTGATCTGGTGTTGGGTTTCTACAGTCCGCTAGGCAGCTCTGATGGGGCACTATCGGCACATTGACCAAATTACTGCGCCAGCGGACGAGCGAGATGCGTGGACGCATGTCACCAGTTCGTTGGCGCATCATTTTCATCCGTGGCCGCATCACAGCAGTTCGTGGCCGCATGCCGAAGATGCGCCGACGAATCCCGAGGATGGACCAGCGAATCTCCACCGTCAGTTGTCGCATCTTTCCCGAGGTAACCGACTCGGCGTGAGGGCACGAGGACGAAAACGGTGGGCGCGATAGAGTCAGCAGCATCCGCAGAGGCATCATTCGGAGATGACCAGACACCGTTGGTTGAGGGCAGGCAGATAACAACGGTGCATGGAATAGAGTTAGCCGCGCCCGTTGACGCAACCTACAGTGGTGACAGGTCAACGCCGTGTGAGCACTGGCGGACAGCAGCGGTGGATGAGATAGATTCACCAGCGCCCGTTGATGGAACATTCGATGACGACAAGATACCGCTGGGTGAGGGCCATTATCTAACAACACGCGCGTATCTTCCATGCGATAATCACCACGAGGAGTTCATTGAGCAGTATTGTAAGTTGATCGTCGAAGAGTTGAGGGGCCTTATCCGAGATCATGGAGAGAGTGGTGGCGTGCAATGTTGCGTCATCCCCGATTCTTCTAGCGCTTCGTCCTTCAGCCAGAAGATGTCGAGGTTCACCTTGTCGCGCTTGGTCAACTCGTCGTAGGGGAAGGCCTTGAAACGCTCGCTCTCCTTGCGGTCGTGGCGGTTCAGAGTAGAAGCGGCGTCCGCCGCTTTTCTTCACTCAGATAAGGAGCTTTTGCCTGCTCATCCGCCATTTTCAGGAAGAGGAGAAAGGTCAGTTGCTCGACATAATCTCCATACGAGAGCCCATCGTCTCGAAGGATCGAACAGTAATTCTAAAGTTTAGAAACAAGGGCTGATGGTGTGCTCATAAGGGAGATTGGTTCACGCGGAGGCGCGGAGACGCGGAGGTGGGGAGTTGGTTGACGATGCGATGCAGTCCTTCTTTGAGTGTGGCTGCCCCCAAAGTTGATGAGCAGTCCGACGGGCAAATTCATCAGGCGGAGGTAAGTCAGGAGTTGTTTGCTGTGAACGGGCGCGAGGTTTTCCACCGATTTGAGTTCCACGACCACGCGGCTCTCCACAAGCAGGTCCGTGCGGAAGCCTTCTTGGAAAACCATGCCATCGTATTCGAACCGGATGGCCTTCTGGCGTTCGACGCAAAAGCCGCGTTTTTCCAAGGCACGGGCTAACACGACTTCATAGACCGACTCCAGTAGTCCGGGGGCCGAGATCCTTGTGAATCTGGATGGCGGCATCCACCACGGTGCCAGTGATGTCATCGAGTTCTTTCATGAAATTTGTCTCACGCGGAGGCGCGGGGAAGGCGGAGAGTAAAGGCAGAAGAGAGAGTGCTCTTCTTTTCCTCTCTCCGCGCACTCCGCGCCTCCGCGTGACTTTCTACAAAGTTTAGAAACAAG
>DYRQ01000088.1 GCA_020718645.1 Verrucomicrobium spinosum | reverse complement strand
GCTCTATTGCATAATCTGGGTTTCATCCACCATGATGGCTGTCAGCGAAGCTCTGATAGGACTTTTTGAGAACGGGCAGTTAGCCTATTGGATAGCGCAGGCGATATTTTTGTATCATGTGAGATAATCCGATTACGGAAGGGATATTTCGATACAAGGAAAGCGGCGGCACAAACTGCCGCAAGAGGTGTGTGTAGGAGGAAAAAAAAGCCAGAACCGCTGGGGTCTGGCTCTGTGGCAAGTGCAAAAAGCGTGTGGTGACTATTGTTGTTGGGGGGCTTCGGGGGTGTCGAAACCCTCGGATTGTATATCCATGGGGGATTGTCCCTTGTGACTTTCGATCCAAGCTTTGATGATGTCTCCGCAGAGGCCCTCGTAGTCCACGAAATAAGGGTGGAATCCTGGTCCGCCGCGATGCATCGGCCCACCGTGTCCGCCATGGTGTGGGCGATTGAAGCCGGGTTTGTTAGGAGCCATCTGGCCGAGGACGGGGCGGTCGTTGTTGGTGGAGGCAGCTTGTTTGGGAGTGCCAACGGCACGGAGGATGCCTTTGAGCCTCGAGGTTCCTGGGTTGCGGCTCATGCTATCCATGTTGGTGCCATAAGTTTTAACAACTTTATCCACAATGGATTTTGGCACGGCGACATGAATCCAGCCGCCTGGCAAATATTGCTGTTTGTCCCAAGTGGCAGCACCGAAGAGCTGGATTTCGGGTATGGGAGATTTGCTGCGGGCTGGGTTGAGGTGGGAGACATCCAGAGTGATTGTCTTACCCTCGAATTGATCTGGGGTGCTGAGATAGTAGTCTGCGGTATATTTGGAAGCTATGGCAGCAACGGATGACGGGGTGGCGAGGAAAGAAAAAGCCGTGCTGAGGAGCAATACTGCAAACGGAATGAGCTGGGTCTTCATACGGGAGAATTTAACCATGAGGAGGAGGCTAGGTTGCGATAAAATTTTAAAAAATCTATGGGTTGGGTGAATTCTTAATCAGTCTGCACATGGGAGAGAATGTCGCGAAGCACTTGGTAAGGCCAGAGTGTGGCATCCATCTCGGCGACTCGGTGTTGGCCGTAGAAATTGAGCACGGGGCTTGTCTCTTTCTCATAGGTTTCTAGGCGGGTGCGGATAGTGGCTTCGTTCGCGTCGTCGAGGCGGTTCTCTTTCAGAGCACGGCGTTTCATGCGCTCGACGAGCTTGTCCATGTGGGGGCAGCTCAGATGAAATATTTTTTTCACATCCAAGTGTTCTTCGAGCATCTGGGCTTGAGTCAGGTTGCGGGGGATGCCGTCCAAAACGAGGTGGTCAATGTCAGGTTTGAAGCGGCCCATGACCACCATGTTGTCAATGGTCTGGCGCCAGAGTTTGATGGTGAGGTCGTCTGGCACGAGGGAGCCTCGGCTGGAATACTCCAAGAACAGCCTGCCGATATCCGACCTGAGATCCAAGGAGCGGAAGACATCGCCACAAGCCAAGTGAAAAAAGCCAGGGATGGAGCCGATGATGCGGCCTTGGGTGCCTTTGCCGGCACCAGGGGCACCAAAGAGGAGAAATGTCTTAAATTTCATATTTTTAGTGTGTGTTTATTTTTGTGTGGGGTGTGGTTTGACAACGGCTACAGTGCCGCCCTCTCGGGCGAAATATTTTTTGGACGCTTCCTTGATTTCTTGGAGCGTGATGCCGGCGTAACGGTCGGGATAAGAGAGGTGCGTGGTGGCACCGATACCGACGAGTTCGTCGAGGGCGCAGGAGAAAGCGTAATCGCTGTTCGACTGCTGTTGCATCAACTGTTCGGAAACAAGCTTGGCTCTGGCGCGGGAGAGTTCTTTGTCGGTGAGTCCTTCCTCACGCAGTTTTTGGATTTCAGACGCGAGATCCGTCACGACTTTGTCAGCTTTGTCTGGGGAAGTGCCCGCGTAGAAGACAAAGTGGCCGGGTAGAACGCCGATGCGTTGTTGAGCGCCGACGAAGTAAGCGAGACCTTGCTGTTCACGGATACGGATGAAAAGACGCGAGGCCATATCAGACATGGCCTCTTGAATCAGGGCCAGAGCGAAGCGGTCGGGGCTCTCGATGCTGACGCCTGGGAAGCCTATTTGTATGACGGCCTGTGCCTTATCAGCCGCTTCCTCGAACCGCTGCAAGCTTGTCCTCAAGAAATCGGGGGCTTTGGGCGTGGCTGGAGCTGCTGTGGCTGGTAAGGCTGAAAAATACTTTTCAGCCAATCTGAGAGCGTCGTCTTCACTGATGTCACCGAATACGGCCAAGACTGTGTTGGGTGCGGTGGCGAATTTGGCATGGTGTTCTTTGAGCTGTGCAGCGGAGAGGGCGGAGAGGCTTTCGGGAGAACCCAGAGGGTTCAGGGCATAGGGATGGGTGGGGCCGTAGAGCTGGCGGCGGAGGAGGTTGCGGCAGACAGCCATGGGCTGGTCGAGTTCCTCTTTGAGAGCGGCTAGTTGCAGCTCTTTTTCTCTGGCTGTTTCCTCTGTGGCGAAGGCTGGGTGCAGAATGACATCTGCTAGGATCTCAAATCCTTTTTCGCTATCTTGGGACAAGACATCCACGGCGACAGAGGTCGAGTTGTTGCCAGAAGAGCTGGCGATGTTGCCCCCGATATCTTCGAGTTCTTTAGCAAGAGTTTCAGCCGAGCGTGTGACTGTCCCTTTAACTAGGGTTTGGGAGACGAGCTGCCCGATGCCGGCATCGGCTGCGGTTTCAAAGAGAACACCGGACATCCAGACAGCATGGAGGGACACGATGGGCAAGCGGGGGTTGCGGCGGTGAACCACACGGAGGCCATTGGAGGTTTCCATGACTTTGATCGGTGTCGTCTCGATGGCTGCGGCGGGAGCCGTATTTTGTGCGAGGGAGCCCTTGGGGTTCAGGGAGACTGTGGTCATGTTATCTCGGGTGAGGTAGCGGCGGGCGGCATCGCGGATTTGGTCTGGGACGAGAGACTCGATGCGTGCCAGATACTGCTGAGAAAAGGAGAGGTCGCGGGCTACGAACCAGCTTGAGCCAATGTCGGCGGCCATGCCGGACATGGTTTCCATCTGGGTGAGGTGCATGCTCCGGAGTTGCTTGCGGGCCTTGTCGAGTTCTGACTGGGTGATGCCGTTATTTTTGATTCGCTCGACTTCGGCGAGGATAGCGGTGCTGGCTTGTTCCCGTTTTTGGGAGTCTCCTGTGGAATAGATGTAGAACATGCCAGCCTCGGCTGGGGTGTAGGCACTGGCCGAGATGGAGTGGACAAGCTTTTGTTTTTCTAGGACTTCGAGGTTGAGTCTGGAGCTGCGACCTTGACCCAAGATCAGGGCGAGGGTGTCGAGGGCATAAGTGTCGTGGTGGGTCAGGGGAGGAATATGCCAGCCGACCAGTTGGTGGGAAATCTGGGTGTTGAACTCTCTGTGATTTTGGCGTGCGCCGATCTGGGCGGGCTCTTTGGGGATAAAGACATCCGGGAGGGGTTGGCGAGGGGTATCCTTGACTAGTTCTTGGAGGTAGTCGCGAACCTCGGCGAAGGAGACTTTTCCTACGACAATGAATGTCATGTTGTTGGGGACATAGCGACTTTTGTAATAATCAAAAACATCTTGGCGGGTCAGGCGGTTGTAGATGTCGAGCAGACCGATGACAGGGTAGCGGTATGGGTGGGCGGAATAGGCTGTTTCAAAAAAGAGGTGCCAAGCCATGCGCTGAGGGTTGTCGAAACCCATGGCGAACTCGCGGCGGATGACCTCTTGTTCCTTGGCGTATTCTGCTTCGGGCAGGGTGGAGTGAAACATGGCATCGGCGAGGACATTCGTGCAGGTTTTCCAACCTTGGGCAGGGGCATCAATGTGGTAAACCGTGCGGTCGTAACTGGTGTAAGCGTTCATGTGCCCGCCGATAGCCTGCACTTCTTCAGCAATGGCCGCGACACCCCGGCGTTGGGTGCCTTTGAAGAGCATGTGCTCGAGGATGTGGGAAAGACCTGCTCCGAGCCAGCGACCTTCGTGAATGCTGCCTGTCTGACACCATGCTTGCACGGAGACAACGGGAGCCGAAGAGTCTTCTACGACAATCAAGGTGAGCCCGTTGTCCAGAGTGGTCTTCTGGGCGGCAGGAGCCATGGTTTCAGAGGAAGACGAGGATGGCGGCGTGGTGCTGGTGTCGGAGTTCATAGAGAAATCTGGGGTCTTGCGGAGGGTAAAAAAAGCGGTGGTTCCGAGTAGGAGCAGGAACAAAAAAGCGAGCCATTTCATGCTTCGTGCTGTTTGGGTGTGGCGGCACCGGGTTTAGCGTTGCGCTTGGGTATGGTGCGCACGGGTTTTCTGGGTATAGCGTCAGAGCCTGACGGGGAGAGGGAGACTTTGGGGAGGAAGGGTTTTACAAAGGCGTCTTCAAACGAGTAGATGGCTTTGAAATCGTCTTTGGTATCGGTTTCAGTGAGACCGAAAACACCTGAGGACACTAGGTTGAAGACTATCTCGCCAAAGTCCTCGCAGATAGTGATACCCCATGACTCTAGCACGACTTTGGCCATGGGTCCGTATTGCTCCACGGCATACTGGCGTATGCCTTCGAGGAGTTCTTGGCCACTGACATGGTGTTGGGCGCGCGATTTGAGCGGGCTGCGTCGCAGGGATTTCACCGTGTGGTCGAGCGCGTCTCGGACAAAGTAATAGGCTTCTCCGGAGTATCGGGGATCTTGTGAGGTCAGCTTCTCAACGGCTTGGTCGAATGGGATGTGTGGCATGGCTTGTGGTCAATGGTTGGGAAACAGCCTCCAGATACCAGCGCAAGAGAGTGTCTTGGCCGTTAGATACCCGGCTGAGTCTCTGCGTGTCACTGGGGGCAGTGGGTGGGCTTGTCTCGTCACCATCTTCTCTATTTGCCATCTTGTTGACGAAGCGCAAGAGCCAAAAAACTGTTTGGAGTTGTCCGCGAAGGTGAAAGTGAAAAAACAACTCGCACTTCTTGTGCGATGTCCTAGGGTCAGTGGCAGATTTTCTTCATGAATCACACGCCGCGCCACAAGGTTGTTTCTATTATCGCTTTCGTGCGGAAGTATCGCCGGGCTGCGGTGGCTGCCAACTTGATTGTGCTGGCAGCATGCTGGTTGCTTCGGGAGGGTGGGGCACGGCTTGTTGAGCAGGAGAACCAAGCAAGGCGGAGACTGGAGACCCACCAGGCTGCGGCCACACTCTCTCGCACGCTGGATCCTGCACAGGCACTTTTGTGTCTTGCTGGGGGGGTGCTTTCCCGTTGGCAGGCGGAAGAGCTGCCAGAGGGGGAGCCTCGCACTGTGCCGATCAAGCCTTGGGTCAGCGCCTTGGCCAAGGCTGGAGGTGCTCAGCCCAGTCAAGAGCTAGGTATCATGCAGATCCGGACAGGAGATAGCTCCCCTTGGTTCCCTCTAGCTCGGGCTGTGTCCGTGCGAGATATGCTCGACAGTTTCACTCTGGATACCCAAGAGCGGGTGAGGTGGTTTGTTTTGACAGGGGATGGTTTATTAGTCTGTAGCCCTGCTATTCCAGAGGAAAAGAAAGCCAAAATACTGGCAGCGGAAAATGGGGCTAGCTGGATGCAAGTATGGAGGCAGACTCTGGCATGGGGCGAGGGTGATTCCCAAACCTCCGGTAACTATCGCCGCCTCTGGTGGACACCACCATTTCTTGATCCGCTGAGCGGGCGGGATTCCACGGCGATGGTTCATTCCGTGGTGCAAGACGGAGAGGAGAAAGCCATCATAGGAGTGATCTTCCCGGTGGACTTTTTTACGAAAGGCTCTTGGGCCTGGCAGTTGCACGACGGTTGGGAGATCGTGTGGGATGGAGGTGGGCAGCCATTGACTCTCGCCGGTGCAGGTTCTTCGAGTGCCAAGACTCATGCATCCTTGGCTGAGGATGCGTCTCTGAATCGTCTGCCATCGGTGGAGCTGACTTTGAAAGTGAAGTCTTCCAGCCTAGAATATTCCGCTTGGATGAGTGTGGTTGACGCCTGTCTTTTGCTGATTCTCTTGGTATGCACCCTCGCTCCTATTGCCTTTTGGTTTTATGCAAAGCGGGAGGTTCTCGCCCCTACGGAACGGTTGGTGGACAATCTTTGCAAAGCTGCCGAAGGCCTCAATGCTGAACTCTCAGACAGTGATCCTCATACTCCTGCCATAGATAACTTGCGAAAGACGATCTATGCTTCACGCGACACCATGCAGATGGCCAAGGAGCAGGTGAGCCAGCTCGAGAAAAAGTTGCAGGATCAATCGCTCAAATCATCGTGGGCGGAGACTGTGCTCGATTACCTCGGGGATATGGTGGTGATTCTCTCTCCCAAGATGGAGATGCTCTATTTGAACAAACTCGCCTTGAAAGAGGGGGGGTTCAGTGAGGAAGAGCAGGCGCTGGGCCTCGACTTCAGCCGGGTATTTGCCCAAGCTAAAGACAAGGCTCCCCTCGCAGAGGCCCTGCAGTCCGCCTTGCAAGGGCAAGAGGCGCAGTTGCTCGTTTTTCAGTCTCCCCGCTCTGGTTCTGTTGAGACAATCGGACGCCATTGGGTGTTCAGCCGTTGGCATGGAGCGGGGGAAGACTCTCACCAGATCATCGGTATCGGGCGCAAGCCTGCCAGCGTGAAAGAGGGGGTTCCCGACCTTGTGCATGACAGGGATTTTTTACAAATCACTTTGGATCACCTACCTGTTGCCGTTTACGCAAAGGATTTCCGGGAGGGCAGTGACGGGCTTTTTGTGCTGTGGAACCGCAAGTGTGCCGACCTGTTTGGAGTCGGAGACGAGGAGGCTCTCGGTAAAAGCGACTATGACTTTTTGCCCAGAGATATTGCGGAGACCTTTCTTGCCAGTGATCAAGATGTCATGGACGCGGGTATGACGATGATCGTCCGAGATCAGCCCGTGGTGTCGCGTAATTTAGGGCCTCGCCGTTTGCGCATGGTCAAGGCGCCTATTTTCTCAGCGCTGGGGGATCCTCTATTTCTCCTGTGTGTAGCTGAGGATGTCACCCAGAAGATCGCCGTGGATCATGAGCTGCAACGCAGTAAGGAACAGGTGAAAATGCTCGTTGAACTGGCACCGGATGCTATACTGATAGCTGCCAGTGATGGTCATTTCATCGAGGTCAACCAAGCTGCCTGCTCAATGTTAGGCTACCCCTCTTCGGATTTACTGCGCATGGGTATCACCGACATACACACTGAGACGGGTCACAGTCTCGTGGATGTGTTGCTCGAGATTGAGGGGGGGAATACCTATAAGGGAGAACACCAATTCCAAGGTGCAGGCAAGAAACTGATCGTGGTCGAGATGGCGGCGCGGCGTCTGCCAGACGGGCGCATCCAGATCATGCTCCACGACATTTCTGAAAGGAAAATACTCTTGGCTGATCTGAGGGCCGCCCATGATACTTTGGACACAGCTAATTTAGCCAAGGATCAGTTCCTCGCAGCCTTGAGCAGCGAGACGCGAGTGCCGCTCGATCATCTCAGTGGTTACTCCACTCTCCTCCGTAGTGGTCCCCATTTACCAGAGCAGGAAGAGGCGATCGACGCCATAGCAGTTATCGCAGGGCGCTTGGCCGGGCTGTTCAAAGAAATGCAATCATTGATCGAGAGCACTCGCGGCGTAGTGCAATCGTCTGTCGAGCCGTTTGATATCGGCCAACTCCTGCGGGATGCAGCCGATAAGTCAGCACAGTGTCTGGGGGAAGGATTTCGCTGGACCATAGAACATGCTCCTGGGGCGCCCCATTTGCTCGTTGCAGACTCAAGGTGTTTACGCCATGCCGTCGAGTCCATTTTCTGTGGCGCATATTCGCCCGGTCTAGGGGCCCAGGTTGTCACCCGTATCCAGCAAGATCACAGCAAAGGAGCCGATAGCAGAACGCCTTGGACGCTACTTGTGTTTGAGATATTGGGCATCAGTGCCAGCGCAGTTGCCAGTGATTTTCAAGATACATCAGTGTCCAGTGCCAAGGGTCGGAACTGGGTGCTCTGCCGTCGTCTCGTGCAACGACTCGGGGGTGAGATCAAACTGGACACCGCCTCCGAGACCACCTGTGTGCTTTTGCTCTCACTCCCGTCTGGAGTTGAGTGAACTTTTTCCCGCCTTGCTTTCTCTGCTCGCTGGGTTAATTTCATAAACGGATGGATTCCTTGGCCATGTTTCTCATTATGACCTCATCTGGCGACATGCTGCCGCGCGCTGGGAGCACCAGAGGTGTGTGCAGATGAGACATGGTATCAATCTTTCAGTGCGTTCCTTGATACTGCTCTCGTTGGCAGTTGCTTTCCTCCCATTTTTCCTGATCGTGATCTACACGGGCTGGGAGAGGTTGCACGACTCCAAAGAAAACCTCCGCACGAACTGCGAAGTGGCTGCAACCACCTTAGCCTCTTTTGAGCGCACAGAAGTTTCGGCAGCTCGGCAGCTTTTGGCCTCGCTGGGGAGTATCGGGGCATTCCAAGATAATAACCAAGACACCGCCCTCCGGATATTTGCTGAAATCACCATGCGCAACCCGCAGTTTATGTCCATCGGCGTAGCGGATGCCCAAGGAATAGTCTATGCATCGCACCCACACCAAACTGTATTTTCCGTTGCAGCCCGAAAATATTTTAAGGACGCAGTCCGGAGTCGTGATTTCAGTGCTGGCGACCTGGTTCGGGGACGCACAACCGGACTGCCCACCATACATTTTTCCTATCCGAGCTTCAAGGGTGATGGCACTTTGTCCGGAGTCCTCTGGGTAGGTTTTGATCTCAAGCGTTTTGACAAGATGTTGAGTCTTTCGGCACTGCCGGCTGGAACCCGCCTGAGTGTGGTCGAACCGGAGGGTATGCTCGTGCACGCTACCGGCATCCTCGAAAGCAGGCTCTACCAAAAGATGCCAGCCGCTTACATCGCCAAGGTTTTTTCGAAGGAACGGCAGGGGACATTTGTTCAGAGAGATGCTGAGGGTGATGAGTATATCCATTCCTACCATCAGCTTCGTCTCACGGACCGATCGGAACCCTACTTGGTTATCGATATTTCCGTGCCAGTGGAGCAATCCTTGGCTTCGGCGCATCTTAAACTTTTGAGAAACTCGCTTTTCATCGGTATCGCAGCTCTTTTGGCGGGCCTTGTGGCATGGTTTACTGGAGAGATTGGTATCGTTGCCCCCATCCACAAACTCGCCACGGCAGCCCACCGTCTCGGGGAGGGGGAGTTGACCGTGCGCTGCGGCATCAAGCCCAACCAGAAGACGGATATCGGACGCTTGGCTTGGGCTTTCGACACTATGGGGGATGCGGTGGCCAAGAGGGAAGAAGAGCGGTTGGTCAACGAGAAAGCGCTGCGTGAGGGTGAAGAGCGCTACCGCCAGATATTGGATAATGTCCTCGAAGGTGTTGCTGTTATACGCGAAGGAGGGCTCTATTTTGTCAATCCCAGCCTTTCTAAAATCTCTGGTTACGAGACGAGAGAACTTATCGGGCAAGAGCTTCTCGACTTCGTGCATTCCGACGACCGGGATATGGTGGTTACCTACCACCGCAGGCGCTTGGCCAAGGAGAGGGCTCCAGATACCTTCGAATTCCGTCTTGTGCATAAAAATGGCACCAGCCGATGGGTGTCTGCCAGCGAGGTGCTTATCGCTTGGAAGGGGTCTCCTGCCACACTCTTGTTCATCATTGACCTCACCGAACGGAAGGCGGCTGAGAATGACCGCGAAAAACTCCAAGAACGGCTCCGCCTTTCTGAGCGCATGGAGGCGATAGGTCGGCTAGCGGGTGGTATCGCCCATGATCTGAATAACATGCTCACCCCTATCATCGGTTATACTGAGATGGCGACAAGAGCAATCTCGACTACGGACAAACTCCGAGCCACGCTGGATTCCATCCTCGATTGTGCGAACCGGGCTAAAGACCTGACTAAACAGATACTCGCCTTCAGCCGCAGGCAGGTGCTACAACTTCAGGTGCTGAATCTCAACAGCGAGATTACAGCCATGGGGCGCATGCTCAAACCTCTTATCGGTGAGAATATCCGGCTGGAGGTCAAACTCTCCGAGGAGATATGGCTCGTGCGTGCTGATAGTTCGCAGATTCACCAAGTGATTATGAACCTAGCAGTCAACGCTCGTGATGCCATGCTCTCTGGTGGTGCCATCCGCATCACTTCTCGCAACACCGTTGTGGCTGAATCCTGCCCGGATATTCACAAGGGTCCTCCCAAAGGCGAGTTTGCTCTTGTCGAGATATCTGACACGGGTTGCGGCATGGATGCAGTCACTTTATCCAAGATTTTTGAACCCTTTTTCACTACAAAAGAGAGAGGCAAAGGCACCGGTCTCGGTTTGGCTACTGTTTACGGTATCATCAAACAGCATGAAGGCTTCATCTATGTCCGAAGCAGTGTCGGTCACGGAACCACCTTCTCCATCTATCTGCCTAGGGTGCAAGGAACCATCCCGGATGCCGAGCCTGCACCACCTGCGCCTGTTCCCATGGAGCAACACCAGCTCACCCCAGATGAACTCTCGGCGACAATCTTGGTGGTAGAGGATGAGCAGCCAGTGCGCGAGATGACGGTCGCAGTCCTCAAGCAGCGTGGCTACAATATCATCAGCGCGGAGAGCGGGGAAGAAGCTTTGGAAATAGTCCGCGAAGGGCAAGTGAAACTCGACTTACTCGTCTCAGATGTTATCATGCCCGGTATCAACGGGCGCGAACTCTTCGACGCACTCTTGCCAAGCTATCCCAACCTGAAGGTTCTCTATGTATCAGGTTATGCAGCCAACATCATCGGCGAATATCATACAGGCAAGACGCCCGCCATGCATTTGCAAAAACCGTTTAGCATAGACTCTCTGATCCAAGTAGTGGCTCAGTCCATCACAAATACAACAGCCTGATCCCGCAGCTCTGCTGGGGTTCGTGCTTATACCCCTTGGAGTTTTATCCTGAAAACGGTAATTAA
>DYRQ01000016.1:14799-32348 GCA_020718645.1 Verrucomicrobium spinosum | reverse complement strand
TCCAATCCAAAAAAAGAATTAGACCGTAGCCGTTTCATGTGTTACGATGCACTAGTTCTCGGGTTGGGAGCATGACTTCGGATTATCGGGTGCCACTCGAAAAAACTGAAAAAGTGTTGGGTTACGGCCCTGTTTCACTAACGGAGGGAATCCAGAGGACGGTCGAGTGGATGATCGGTCGAGGAGCGTAAATCTCATTTTTCCTAGGCTTTGGAAGCGCTGTAACAGTCGTCCTACTGGATTGGAAAAATGGACTTGGAGCCAGTAGCAAGCTGTGATAGTTTATGTATCATGAAATTTGCTACAGTTGCTGATTTGCGCAACAAGTTTGCTTTGGTGTCTCGCTGGATTTACGAGGGTGAGAGTGTAACGATAAAAAAGCGTGGGCGCGTATTTGCTATTCTCAATCCAGTAAAAAAGAAGCAGACGCCATTGGCTTGGCCGCCATTTGAAGAACGGTTGCAACGGCATTTCCCCCAAGGAGCGCTCAAAGTCACTGGAACGAAAGATGTCATTGATGAGATCCGTGGAAATTATTGAATAGTGAGAACCTATTTTGATACTTCGCTTTTGCTCAAAGTATATGTTTGGGAACCTGCTACCCCACAGGTCTTGGCTCTGATTCGCAAGGAACAGCCGCCCCTTCCGTTTTCGCATTTATTGGAATTGGAGTTGCGCACGGCGATCCGTATTAAGCACGGCAGGAACGAGATTGTAGCCGAATCCGTGAAAGGAATTTTATCGGCCATAGAAAAAGATCTGGCAGACGGTGTGTTAGTTCGTCCAGATTACGAGTTGGATGAGGTATTCCGCCGCGCTGAAATGCTGTCTTCGCTATACGCGGTTTCTACCTTAGCGCGTTCTGCCGATATTTGGCATGTGGCCGCAGCATTGGAAAGTGGCTGCAAATATTTTGCATCGTCGGACCAAAGACAGCGGCAAGTGGCAAAGCTATCTGGACTGAAAGTGCTCCCCTGACCAATCATACAAGCTGTTTCTACCGTAGTCTCGTTGCGTCGTTGTATATAACTCTTTACCCCAGATTTTGCAATAGAACGCAATGGACGCCTCTGCTTGGTTGCTCGGGGTTTGTAGTAAACCCAGATTTTGCATTAGGAAGGGCTGCGTTCTTCAGTTTCTAATGCAAAGCATTAGAAATCAAAACCCTGATTCGTTTCTTAATCAATGTGTTATATTCACCAAATGGGTAATGATGTTTCGGGTGTTTTTAGCTCTGCATCAGTAGAAAACATGGTGTCTAATGCAAAATCTGGGGTAAATTACTACAGCTGGCGTTCAGTAAAAATAAGTGGATCAATATTTGTCTTCGTGTTGTCTTGCCTGTGGACTCGTTATATGTGCTGTATGAGGGGTCGCCTTGATTCTCTGATAGGTTTCGATCGCTTTTGTCCAGGATGCTTGCCAATCCAGTTCAAGGAGTTGTGCTAGTCCCATCATACCAGCGAGCGCAGCACCAAAGACAGCAAACCCCGCCGCTTCGTGAAACCATGATGGATGAGACGCAGTTCCTATAGCAAAATCAACTCCGAACCAAATGGTGCCAAAGGTTAGCAAGAGCATTCTGATTAAGTTACCAAAAATCGCCAGTGGTGCGGCCGCGGCCAATAACAAAAACCAGCGCATCCAGGCTCTCTTCCACTCGTTAATGCCAGTTTGCAGAGTGGTATCAGCGGGTTTCAAAAATACAAGATAACCGTAGAGTGTTGTTACCATCGTGAGCGCAAAAAGTGAACGAATACCACTACACGGGTCTGCAACATCTAGAGCAAACCTCGCCCCCTGTTTTACCATCAGCATTCCATCCGGTCCGAAGACTGGCGCGGATACAATAGCTGTTCCAATCCTAATATTATCCAACCCTCCTATAGCCAAGACCCAATGCGAGCAGGATGACATCATCAACCTCAGGGGAAAAGCAATTATGTTGTCCAGAAATGGAAGCGGCCAGAGAAACAACATGAATATCCACGGAAACAGAATATTGCCGAAACAGCGCCAGCCATACAACCAAAGCACGGCACCTGCTACTGATAACTGCCACCAAACATAGGCACCATACTGAATGTCTGTCTTGTAACCAAACCAGTAAACACCGGCACCGAGCACGAAGAGAACAACACCCCAAGCGTTGGGCTGTGGTTTCCACGCGCTGATCTGGGCCCGTTTATTCCACAGCAGCCAGGCTAAAATCGGGACTACCGCCATGCAATGTTCCCACTCACTATTTGCATGCCATGACTTGGTGATTTCTGACAACACCGTGCCCCTATGCTCTGTCCAGTATCGGTAAGAATAGGGCTGAAATGCTAATAGATATAGCATGGCGGCAGCCAGCGGCAGCCAGTGTGCTACATCTTTCTGTGTCTGAGTTAACTTCATTGTGCTGTCTTATTTTTTACGGTAACACGAACCGGATTCTTCCCTATAATTATGTGATAAAGTAATGCAATCAAGAATCCAGTGTTGTTGATATAATATCTTTTCCACAGACGCCGAGGTTCTTTGAGAGTGCGGTAGAGCCATTCGAAACCTGAGCGTTGCACACACCGGGGAGCCTGCTGGACACGGCCTGAATGAAAGTCGAAGGCAGCTCCTACACCAATCATTAACTTCACAGTGAGTTTCTCCAGCGTAGCTGCCATAAACTTTTCTTGTTTAGGCGTGCTCAATCCCACCCAAACTATATCTGGCTGCAACTGAGATAACTTATTATCTAAGTCGTTTATTTCCTCTTCAGTCAAATCACGGAATGGAGGACAAAAGTTTCCGACTATATTTATGCCCGGATATCGTGCTGTGAGTTTCGATACCAACTCCTCTGCTACTCCTTCATTGCCACCATAGAAATAATGACGCACACCACTGCTTCTACCTTGATCGCACAGTGCCAACATTAAATCAGGCCCATAGACACGATCCATCCAAGAAAGCCCTGCAGCACGCCCGAGCCAGACAGTCGGCATTCCATCAGGTGTGCTTAAAAATGAATTGTTCAACACCTCATATAACTCTGGGTCACGCTGGCTTTCCATGATGCCATGGACACCTGTAACACAGATATAGCCTTGGACTCCCTGACTTATTGCCTGCAAACAAATACTCGTTGCTTGCTCCAAGTTAATAGCACTAATGCCGACCCCAAGTATCTCGCACCGTGCCGGGGCAGTTATCTGCTGCTTTCCGGTCATTGCTGGGCTGTCAGGATCTGATCGTGAATCCAGCGATATGTTTGTTCGAGCCCTTCTCTAAGAGCTATCTTGGGTTCCCAGCCGAGAAGTTGACGAATTAGAGAGTTATCGCTGTTGCGCCCGTTGACACCTTTGGGTGCTGATAAGTTGTAACGCCGTGTTAGTTTAATACCAGCAATGTCTTCTGCTATATCTACTAGCTGGTTGATGGTCACCTTTTCTTCTGTTCCGAGATTGATCGGCATGGTTACGGTTTCACTGTTGAGAATCAACTGGGTTCCTTTCACACAATCATCTATGTATTGGAAACTGCGTGTTTGGTTACCGTCCCCCCAGATTTCTATCTCGTGCTTGCCTGTAATCTTCGCTGTTGCCACTTTACGGCAAATAGCGGCCGGAGCTTTCTCGCGCCCACAGTTCCATGACCCCTTCGGGCCATATACATTATGGTATCTTGCCACACGGGTGATGATACCGAAATCCTCAGAAAAATGACGGCACATGCGCTCGCTAAATAATTTCTCCCACCCATAGCCATCCTCTGGCATAGCGGGATAAGCATCTTCTTCTTTGAGCCCTGTGATTTCTGGCGAGAGCTGTTTGTTCGCAGCATAGACGCAAGCAGAAGAGGCATAGAAATATCGGCTGACCCCAGATTCTCGGGCAGCCATCAGCAAGTGTGTATTGATGAGAACCGAGAGCATGCAGAGAGCCTTGTTATTCTCGATGAAACCCATCCCTCCCATATCAGCGGCCAAATTATATACGACCTCCATGCCTTCGGTTGCCTGCTTGCACGCGGCAATATCCGATAAGTTCAGGACTCTGTTATCCGCTTGGGGATGCGCCTGCCACCAATCAGCCGTAGGCTTGTTATCAGCACATCGGACGGAGTGTCCTTGCTTAATAAGATCGTTCACCAGATGTCCGCCAATGAAACCGCCGCCGCCGGCCACAAGAATTTTTTTCATAAGTTCGATTATACCTGTGTCAGATCGCCCTGTCGCTTTCCAACTACCTAGAGAGTTAAGGTTTCTCTTTTACTTCCTTCATTTCTTTGAGGGTGAAGTTAGGATCAATATCTTTGATATAGGAGAAAATATGTTCCCGTATTTCTCGAGCCGTGCGCCAAGAATCTTCTGTGATTCCGTGCATGGCATTGCCGAATCCTCCGGCCACCATACCTACTCCGGTCAAGAGCGTCGGTGGGCCGAGGCTACCGATCACGCCGGGCTCGGCATTGCTCCCTCCGGTCGTTTCGAAGACTAGCACAGGCTCTTTATTCGAAAGAGAGAGATCATAAACACGGACTTTTGTTTCCATCTTAGTTGCGCCTAAACCAAAGCCGAGTGTTGTTCTTAGCGCACGGCTCCCCTCGTTGACCCGCACAAATTTTCCGCGAATGAGCCATCCGTGGGTAGGACGGGGCTCTATATTTTTATCCCAATTCCAGACTGGAGCTATTGATTTGAGGCGTTCCCCTAATTTGTTGTGGAGTAGAACTGCTGTGTCCTCGCGGAATTTTTCGAGTTCTGCACCTGTTCTATTGACATCGAATACGCCGCTTTTCGGATCAAACGGTTCTATGAATATTTCAACAGGAACCGCTGTCGGCTTCAGTTTCTTTGATGGCTTATTTTCTGTGACGCGCACAGAAGCGCATCCGGTCACCGATACTATCAATAGGGCGACAATACCCGCTCGGAGCAGGAAGTGACCCGTGCGAAAAAAGCGCCGACGCTTCGTGTCAACCGACGCGCATCGGCATGATGACATAGAGAAAATTCGGCGTGTTGAGCCGTATAACACCAGGGCTCAGCTCGTCCTGAAATTCGAAATGCACCTCATCTGAATTGAGGTTGCGCAGCACATCTGAGACAAATTCAGGATTGAAGGCTATGGAAAATTCTTTGCCGCGATATTTGATAGGGATTGTCTCACGCGCCTCACCCACCTCTGGAGAGATTGCTGTGATCGACAGCATGTCGGGAGAGAACGAGAATTTGATAGAACCGTTTTTATCGGTCACTATGAGTGACACGCGGCGGACGGTATTGAGGAAAGTCTCGCGCTCGAGGGTCACACGCTCCTTCGTCTGGGACGGGATGACTTGTTTGTAGTTTGGATATTTTCCATCGGTCAGTTTCGTGACCAAGTAGATACCGCCGAAGTCAAAAGCCGCGCGTGTTTCCGTAAAGGTGAGGGTGATGTCACCTTCGTCGCCCAACAATCGCTGTAGTTCGTTGACGGCTTTGGTTGGGAGAATAATGTCTGCCTCTTGGCTCGGGGCGAGATCCAGATCGGTATCAGCCAAGGCTAGACGGCGTCCGTCGGTGGCTACGATGGTGAGTTTCTTGTCGCGGAAACTCATATAAATACCGTTCAGAACATAACGGGTCTCGTCGTGGGATATTGCGTAGCCGGTCTTGCGGATCATGTCGCGCAGCGTGGCTTGAGGGAGTTTGATTTCGCGTGCATTCTCCAATTTTGAGGAGGGCGGGAAATCATCTTTAGGCAGACCCACAATCTTGAAGAAGCTTTGGCCGCAGCGCAATGAAGCTTGGTTTTTTCCGTCCACCTCTAGATCAATATCCTGCGAGGGCATTTCGCGGATGATGCTCAATAATTTCTTGGCAGGGAGCGTGGTGGATCCGTCCGTCAGGACTTCGGCTTCTACCCAGCAGGTGATGCTGATGTCGAGATCTGTAGTAGAGAACTCGATCCGATTCTTGCTAGTTTGGATCAATACATTCTGCAAGATGGGCAGAGTGGTCCTAGTGGTGATGACATTGATGACCTGTTGTAGGCCATCTAGAAATTTCTCTTTGGAAACGCGGAGCTTCATTGTTATTGGTCTATTCTTATTTTAGTAAATTATAATCATCAAGCCTTTTCTCCTTCTTCTTCATGTGAATAAGGCAAACAACCTCGAAGATGGTTCAATTCCATGGCTTTGCAAATCAAGGCTGGTTCCAACAACTTTGCCGTAATCGGGAACAACGGCAACACTTTCCTAGTTGTTGGCTCTTATCCACAAGAACGGCACAGATTATTCCTTTTGCTTCGAGCGCTTAGTTTCGCGAATGGCACCAGCTTGTTTTTGGGAGATGGCTTGGAGATCAGGGTTCAATGAAAAGTCTTTGACCGTCCAGTCGAGGCGTGCTGACCAATTGCTGTTGCTCACAGGGCCAGGCACATTAAAGCGATGCGAAGTGCCAAACCAGTCCGAGATTTGGAGTATGGCTATGGAAGAAGAGCACTGCCAGAGTTTGTGACACAACTCCAAGTGCAACGCAGGAGTGAAGCACGAAGGCAATTGATCCGGAGTCCAGCCGATCCATTGGAGCAGGCATTGTTGTTCGTAGCGGGCTCCTTCTTGATCAGGACCCTCCAACTTTTGCTGTTGGAGAGATTGCCAGAGAGACAACATGGGCAGGTGATCGTGCGTGGCTAGAGTTGCCACAGAGATTGTGTGGTAACTATTGGAATCTTTGAGCTGCCTGTTGTTCTCAACGCGCTCAAAAATTGGAATTTTAAACCCAGGTATCTCGAGTTCCAACAAGGAAGGTCTGACATAATCAGGCACAAACCCTAAATCTTCAGCCACAAGCGTCAATCTAGGCACAGCTTCAGACAATTCTTTTAACCTGTTGAACCCGTTAGTTTTATTAATATTCGACCAGTAAGGTTCATGGTCAGGACCCGGGACAAATCGCGGTATGTCGCCTGCACGAGAGCGAGCTTCGTCTGGCGAAAGAGGGAGGTAATCTGCGTTTTGATGAGGAGCCCACGGGAACGCAAAGATACGGTAGAAGCCGAGCACATGGTCTATGCGCACAAGATCTACATACGATTCTAAATAGCTTAAGCGGCTCTTCCACCAGCCGTAATTATCGCGTTCGTGCACCTCCCAAGCATAAAGAGGAATACCCCAGTTCTGCCCCCATTTTTGGACAAAAGGATCGTCTTTGAAGTAAGGTTCCGGCGGTGCTCCACCAGACCAACGCAAGTCAAAGAGCTGCCTATGAGCCCAAACATCAGCGGAGTATCGGCTGACACCGAATGGGATGTCTCCCATGAGCAAGACGCCATGAGATTGGGCGAGCTGTTTGAGTGATTGCCATTGGCGCAGAGCGATCCATTGCACGAAGCAATAAAACATCATCCGTCGGCTGAGATCGTGCGAATTGGGTTGAGCTTGGAGCCAGAGCGTAGCAGATTCGAATGACTGGTGTTCGACTGGCCACAGATCCCAGACGGAGGAATCGCCGTGCAGCTCCACGAGTAGCCTGAACATGGAATAGTATTCAAGCCAGTCGGTATGCTCTTCCAGAAACTTCTCAAAATCTGGATCATCATGGAAATGGAGAAAAGCAGCAGAGAGCAAATCGAGCTTCAGCGGCTTAACGCGGTCGTATTGCACTGGACCAGATCTCAGAGAGGACAGGGAGACATCTCCGAGTATTCTGTGGTAATCATCGGGGTTCAACCAAGGGATAGTCTCAGGCCGTATATCAAGAGTTGTAGGACAAATAGCCTTGGAGCTGATCGCATTGTAAGGGCTATTATCGCGAGAGGTTTCATTGAGCGGCAAGAACTGTAAAATCTGCAACCTTTGCTCAGCCGCCCATAGAATGAGCTGACGCACAGACTCCACATCACCTATGCCAAGATCCCCATCATGACGCAAAGCAAAGCTGGGAATGAGAAGACCGGCAGACCGTTGAGAAAAATTATATTTCATAGGACTCCTATTGTTCCACGTGGAACATTCTTGGTTTTAAACACCTTTCTTGTGGGATGCCAGCCAAATCGCTAAAACGGATATGTCGCTCGGGTTGACTCCTGGGATTCTGGACGCTTGTCCTAAAGTGATTGGCCGGATGGATTGTAATTTCGCCCGCGCCTCGGTTTTGAGCCCTGTTATTTGTGCGTAGTTGCAAGTGGGAGGGATCACCAAATTCTCTTGCTGCTTGATCCGGGCTACCTCGGTATTCTGGCGTTCGATGTAACCCGCATACTTGATGTCGCTCTCCAATTGGGTCAAGAGAGCCAGCCCATGGAGTTGCACAAGTTCGCTCGGGAGATCTGAGCTGGTATAGTCTGGGCGCTTGAGCCATTCTGAAAAGGGCTTCCCTTCCCACCGGTGGGTCAGGAGAGCCGAGCGAGCAGATTCACGACACTCGAGAGAGTTTTGGAAACGATCCCACCTCGAATTGCATATCAGCCCATATTCGCGTGCCAGTGGGGTGAGACGCAAAGCTGCGGTATCGTGTCTCAACAAGAGGCGAAACTCTGCGCGTGAAGTGAAAAGGCGGTAGGGCTCCTGTGTCCCCTTGGTCACTAGATCATCCACCATAACTCCCATATAGGCCAACTCTCTCCCAAGGAGGAGTGGGGGTTTGCCTTGCAATTGAGCCGTGGCATTGACCCCGGCAATCAACCCTAGGGCAGCGGCCTCTTCGTATCCAGAAGTCCCGTTAATCTGACCAGCTAAGTAGAGTCCAGCAACAACCTTGGTTTCGAGTGTCGGTTGGAGTTGAGTGGGAGGACAATAATCATACTCTACCGCATATCCGGCACGGATGAATTCGGCTTGTTCCAGCCCAGGTATCGAGCGGATGAATCTCAGTTGAACCTCGTAAGGCATGCTCGTCGAACAGCCATTCACATAATACTCGAGCGTGTGGCGACCTTCAGGCTCGAGAAAGATTTGATGTCGCTCCTTGTCTGCAAAACGAACCACCTTGTCTTCGAAGGATGGACAATAACGCGGACCCACACCCTCAATCACCCCAGAAAATAGAGGCGAACAATGGAGCGACTCACGAATGATGTCATGCGTCTCAGAGGAAGAATAAGTGATATAACAAGGGATTTGTTCCACGTGGAACATTCCGTTCTTGGACTCGTTGAGGGTGTAGGAGTGGAAGCTATCCTTTTCGAGTGTATCAGCAATAAAACTGAAAGGCGGCGGCGGCTCATCCCCGTATTGTGGCTCAAGTTTATCGAGCCGCAAGGACTTGGCATTCAGTCGTGGCGGGGTGCCTGTTTTGAATCTAGATATTTCTAATCCTATTTCGCTCAACGAATTAGATAATGTTGATGCAGCATCTCCGAGGCGGCCACCCTGTTGTTGATTGAAGCCAACATGCATCAATCCGCGGAGGAAGGTGCCAGTGGTGACGATAACAGATTGTCCGCGGTATCGGACCCCGAGGGCTGTCTCTATGCCGGTCGCACGCCCATTTTCTGTCAGGATTCGGGTGGCGCTCCCGAGTTGGAGGTCGAGTCCCGGCTGGGTCTCGCAGAGATATTTCATGCGAAACTGGTAGGCTTTCTTGTCGCACTGAGCGCGGGGGGCTTGGACAGAGGGGCCCTTGCGGGCGTTGAGCATGCGAAATTGGATCCCTGTGGCGTCTGTGTTCAAACCCATTGCGCCGCCCATGGCATCTATTTCTCGGACAAGATGGCCTTTGGCCAGACCGCCGATGGCTGGGTTGCAGGACATTTGCGCGATGGTATCTGGATTCTGTGTCAGCAGTAATGTCAGCGCCCCCATGCGTGCCGAGGCCAAGGCAGCCTCTACGCCAGCGTGACCTGCGCCCACCACGATCACATCATACTGTTTCGGGTAATCGAACAAGGTGAACACTTTGGCAAATTGTGAGAAAAAATCCAGTTTTCTTCGTGAGGTGGTTGGAGGCTGCGACAAAAAGACCTGCGGCTGCGAGCGAGAACAGCAAAGAATCTTTTCTTCCCAGCAGACACTGTGCAAAGAAAAGGAATGCAATTTCTCGCACGATTAAAAAGCGGAGCCTCTGTGCATTGGGCTGCGGTAGAGGAAACCCGAGCCATCGCACAAACGGGCGCTCCATGGGAGTTGGGTTCCACCGCAGGCGCGGCCTCTGTGCCTCTGGGCGAGCTGGTCTGGGAACCACTGCCATGCGGCTCGACTGTAGCGGGCATCTGCCCAGAATCGCGATCGGTCTGGTGCGTCTCTGCCAGTGCGGTAGCCCCGCACAGGTGCATGGTGCCGCTCTGCTACCCCGAGCATAACACTCGCTGCCAAGCTGGGATCGGCATTCTCTTTTCTTCCACAGCCCGCCGCGTGAAGGAAGCCTCAGCGGCAGAGGTCGTGTGCGGTATTTTTCCAGTGCTCCTTTTTGCAGACCGCAGTGAACCGGGTGAGACGGGGCGGCTCCATGAGAGCTACAACATTTCAGGGCCTCTGATGGCACAAGGGCTTCCCTCTCACCCTCTCCAAGTCGAGCTCGTGCATAATGGAGTTTCCACGGGAGCCGCACAACTTTTTGGTGCAGACGAAATCGCTGGCCTCGTCGCAGCCGCTACCGATTCAGTAATTTTCAGCGCAGGCGACGCGCTGGTGATCCCGTTGGTCGAGAGTGCCAAGACAGTGCAGCCCGGAGACCATGCCCAGGCCGGCTGGGCGGGCATACGCCCGGTGGCGATCAATGTGGGCATGAGAGGATCCGCGTGAGCCAAAAGGTGGGTGTAGGACATGAAATGTCCGAGGTAAGCGTGGTGGTTCCGACCTTGAACGAAGAGAAGAACCTGCCCACCTGCCTCGATAGCGTTGCACCCTGTGGCCAGATCGTGGTGGTAGATTCTGGTAGCACCGATGGCACCCGTGCGGTGGCAGAAAAATACGGTGCGCTCTGGGTCGAAAAAAAATGGGAGGGGTTCGGTCCAGCCCGTGAAGCCGGGAGATTGCAGTGCGATAAACCCTTTGTTTTATTCCTCGATGCCGACGAGTCTCTCACGCCGCAGTTGCGCGAGGAGATGGCTGCTGCCATCGGCAATCCGGAGGCGGAATCCTCATTGTATGGCTTCCGCCGGGTGAGCCGTTTTTTGGGAAAGACCATCCAGCATGGCGACTGGAAGAACGACCGCGTCTTCCGCCTGTGTGCGAGCCCGCGGGCCCGATGGATTGGAGACGAACCCCATCCAAGGCTCAACCCTGAAAATCTGAGGGAGGTTTTTTTGAGCGGGCACTTGAAACATGCGCCGTATCGAGACGAGAAACAGTTCCGGTCCAAGATCGAAATATATGCCGCCGCCGCAGCAGCAGCAGCATTCCAAAATGGAGCCAAAAAACCCGGGTTCGGCGAAGGACTGTTTCGGGCTTGGTGGCGTTGGACGCGCTGTTATCTCGTGCGTGGCGGGTTTCTCGATGGCCGGGCTGGCTGGGTGATAGCCCGTGAAAATGCCCGGATGGTGGAGCTAAAATATAGGCATCTTTCCGAGCACTATCAGAGCCGGACTATTCTTTAGAGTTTACAAGTCGGGCAGAGTAGAGAAAAACGGGTGATGGCACTGAGCAAAACTATATCGCCCGCCGACCTGAAACTGGAACCGGTGGCTAAAGCGGCATCCCAGCTAAAACGATTTGCTTGGAGCATGTTTTGGCAGGGGGATCCCTTTGCCGTGAACGGCTACAGCAAACGCCGCTGGCGTATCCGCTGGAACAAGCTTTGGGAATACTCCTGTGGTCTCGGCTATGTGCCGTGGCAGAAAAATTGGCGCGTCATTGATTTTGGTGGTGGCGCCACACTACCTGTTTACTACCTTGCCAGCCAAGGGCTCGAAGTGTGCAGCTACGATATAGACGCGCAGCTCACAGCGCAGGCTCAAGAAGTATCCGCTCGGAGAAAGTGGCCTGTCCATGCCTCTACCCGTGACCTCACGGAAGATCCCGCCGCTGAGCAGGGAGCCTTCGATTGGGCCGTCTCCTTTTGCGTGATCGAGCATCTGCCCAAAGAGAAGCAGAAGAAAATCGTTTCCCTCCTCGCCTCCTACCTCAAGCCAGGCGGCTACTTCACACTGACTTTTGACTACTCGCCAGAAGCTCCAGTTACAGGCGCTCTCCGCGACATGAATGAGGTGCGCGAGCTGGTAGAGTTGTCGGGATTGGAATATCTCGATGGCCAAGTTTTCCAGGACACGGGCGAGCGTTTCGTGCTCGATAAAAAATACAAAGAAGCCAAATTTACCTTTGGTTCCCTGTTCTTGCGCAAGCCGGTGGCGTGATTTACTGCGCGTTTCAGAGTGTTGGGCATGTCTTCACAGGGAGCAGCCTGTGAAAGTGCATCTGCTCAGTCAGGAGGGTGCTACGCCGAGGGAGTTGCTCGCGGCTGTGGCTCGGGAAAGAGGGTGTGTTGACCAAGGTGAGGTAGAAAAATTTCTGGAGCCCCATCCGGAGTTGCCCAACCCGATCTCGGAGATTCCCGACTACAGCAAAGCCCGCGTGCGGCTGGCGCGAGCCTTGGCCTCGAACGAGCGCATCGTCCTTTTCGGAGATTACGACTGCGACGGAGTGTGTGCCGTAGCGCAGATGCACGATTTTCTGCGGGCTGTCGGAGCGGCAGACCTGCACTGGTTTATCCCTGAGCGCATGGCGGATGATTACGGTTTGAACGCCGCGTCAGTGGAGAAGTGTTTTAACAAATTCAAGCCATCGCTCGTTGTCAGTCTTGATTGCGGATCGTCGTCGCTCGACCCGATCCGTTGGCTCACGGCACGCGGCGTGGACACCATCGTGCTCGACCACCACCAGTTTGTGGGGGCGACCGAGGGCGGTCATCCTGCGGTGGCGCATCTCAACCCGAAGGCATGGGCGCCGGAGCCGGGATCCGCTATGGCACAACTGGCGGAGATGAGTGCCGGCGGTTTGACCTACCTGCTGGTTTCGCAGTTGGCCCAGGACATGGAATGTCCTACATGGCCGCAGCATAAATCACTGATGCTCGCCGGACTCTCGACCGTGGCAGATGTCATGCCCATGCGAGGTTTGAATCGGGCTCTGGTGAAAAATGCGATGCTCGTAGCTAACGATGTCGAGCACCAAGGCGTGCCTGGGCTGGCGGCCCTGAGCGAGGTTTGCAAGGTGGAGACTGTCACAGCACAGACTTTCGGATTTCTCTGGGGCCCGAGGCTCAATGCCACTGGCCGTCTGGAGTCGGCCACTGCGGCACTCGAACTGTTGCTCTCGACAGATTGGACCACGGCGAAGCAGCTCGCCCAGTCGTGCGACGAGTGGAACAGAGAGAGGCAGGGCATCCAACGCGCCATCGAAAAGCAGGCGGATCAGGCGGCTCGCGAGACGCTCGAAGCCGAGCCCGGCACCAAGATTATCGTGCTGGCGAACAAGGCTTGGCACTGCGGTGTAGTCGGTATTGTTGCATCGCACATCAAGGAAAGATTCCAGCGCCCAGCCATCCTCTGCGGTTGGCACGACGATGGGTATTGGAAAGGTTCTGGCCGGAGCATGGAACCTTATGATCTTGGTCATCATGTGGTGTCGGCGCAGGCGGCAGGACTACTGCTCAAGGGTGGTGGCCATAAATTAGCGGCAGGGCTCGGTGTATCCGAAGATGGCATTGAGGCGTTTTCCAACTGGATGAACCAGGGGTGCCCCTGTGGGCTCCATGACTTTCATCCAAGCTTTGAAGTGCTGGCGAAAGTGGACGGTTCCCGGACACCCAACCCGGATGAGCTGGCCAGAAAATGGCATGAGCTTCTCGAACGGCTCGAGCCAACAGGATCGGGAAATCCCATGCCCAATCTTTTACTCGAGCACGCCAAGCTCGCTTGGGGTCCCCAGCCAAAACAACGCAAAGAGAGCGAAGAAGTCTGGGGTTACGGCGCCGGGTTTGAGTGGTCTGGGCGCGGTCTGATATTTCTGACATGGGCCGACCCTGCCAGAGCTGCATCGGTCTGGCGCAAGGGCAGCACCTACTCCATGGTGGTCAATATTTCAAAATACTCGAGGCCCAATGGCCCGGGGTATTCCTGGCGCGTGATAGCTTGTGAGGAAGAATCCCCGTGAGGGGTCGTGTGCTGTGCAGTTGCCTGTGTCGCTTTTGGAGTCGGGAAAGCTCGGTGCTTGGGCTACCTCGGTTGAGCCCGGCAAACCGGTCCGACTAGGACATCTGTCGTCCGAGGTGGCGGCCTGTCTCGCCGCCGCATTATTCCGTGCACACCGCGCGCCCTTGCTCGTTGCCGCGGGGAGACACAAGGAGATGGAACGCGCCGCTTCAGTGATAGAAGCGTGGCTCGGCCCGGGTGTGGTGTGGTCCTTTCCAGCGCTCGAGCTGTGTGCCGCTGATGCGATACCTGATGAGACGATCAAATCCGAAAGGCTCGGGGTTTTGCACAGGTTAATGGATCATGCCGATGAGCCGTGTGTAGTCGTCGGCACGCACGAGGCTTTTGCGCAGACTTGCCCTTCTCCCGCGTCCTTGGCCTCGAGCGCGATGGTGGTGAGCGCGGGGCAGGAGGTGAATCTGGTGGAGATCAAGGAGAAGCTCGTGGCGAGTGGCTACCTCGTGGTAGGAACCGTGGATGGGCGCGGGCAATTTGCCTCTCGCGGCGGGGTGTTAGATATTTTTTCACCCCAGGCGGAGAGCCCGGTGCGCCTCGAGTTTTTCGGGGACACGGTGGAATCTATCCGTGAATTTTCACCCTCCACACAACTCAAAATACGGGAGGTGTCCGATTGCACCATCCAGTTTGATACCGAGCCCGCCGGGCTAGTGTCCATCAGCGATTACACGGGGGGTGCGCACCTAGATGTCAATTTATTGGACGAGGGAGAACCGGAAGATGGCGATGGGTTCTTCGTGCATGATTTCCTGCGGGCTTCCACCGCTGATCCAGTCTTGGCAGAGCAACGATTCGAGTGGTTGTGCAGGCACATTTCCGACTGGGCGCAGGAGGGTTGGCACATTCATATCGCCTGTCACAACGAAGGAGAACGCGAGAGGCTCAAGGAGTTGTTAGCGGCCTCACCCGCCGCTGGGCATCTGGGTGCTGTGGCCTTTCACATGGCTCAGGTGGCGACAGGGCTTGGGTCTCTGGAAGACAAGTGGGTGCTGCTCTCGGATGCAGAAATTTTCGGGCGTTACCAAAACCGCGTAGTTTCTCGGCGCTCGGGGATGACTACCGCAGCCAGTGCCGCGCGGGCGGGCCAATTTGAGGAATGGGAGCCGGGCGATTATGTGGTCCACCTGCAAAATGGCATTGGCCGTTTCTGGGGTGTGAAAAAATTCCCTGTGGCCGGGGAGGTCGAGCAGGAGGTGCTCGAGATCGAATACGCGGGGGAGGCAAAATTTTATGTGCCCATCGAGCAGTCCTACTTGGTCTCCCGCTATGTGGGGTCAGGCAGGAAAAAGCCTGAGCTGGATACGCTCGGTGGCAATCGCTGGGAGCGGGCGCGGGCTGCTGCCCGCAAATCCATCTACGACTACGCGGCTCGATTGCTCCAGATCCATGCCGAACGCGAAGTTCATTGGCGCGATTCTTTTCCACCTGATACCAAATGGCAACGAGAGTTCGAGGATGCTTTCATCTACAAAGAGACGCCCGACCAAATTCTGGCGATAGCTGACTCCAAAAAAGATATGGAAAGCCCCCACCCCATGGATCGTCTGATCTGCGGTGATGTTGGTTTTGGGAAGACGGAAGTGGCCGTCCGCGCCGCTTTCAAATGCGTGATGTCTGGCAAGCAAGTTGCCTTTCTTTGCCCCACCACGGTGCTGGCCCAGCAGCATGGAAAAAATTTGCGAGAACGGTTCGCAGACTATCCCGTGCGCGTGGAAATTTTGAGCCGGTTCACGGGTGCCAAAGAAGTGAAAAAAATCATAGAAGGACTGGGCGACGGCTCGGTGGATGTGGTCGTGGGCACACACAAAATCTTGTCCAAAGATGCGATTTTCAAAAATGCAGGGTTGTTGATCGTGGATGAGGAACAACGCTTCGGGGTGCGACACAAGGAGCGGATGAAAGAAAATTTCCGGCTCATTGACATACTCACCCTCTCGGCCACACCGATACCCCGCACGCTTTATCTTGCCATGATGGGCGCGCGCGACATGAGCACCATCGATACCCCGCCCTCGGGCCGTTTGCCCGTGGAGACCACGGTGGCCGCCTACGACGAACGAATCGTGCGCGACGCGGTGAAACGAGAACTGGCACGCGACGGCCAAGTCTATTTCCTACACAACCGCGTGGCGAGCATCGAGCAGACCGCCGCCCGCATCGCCGAGCTGGTGCCAGGAGCGCGGGTGTTGGTTGGGCACGGCCAGATGGCGGATGATGAGTTGGAGGAAGTCATGGTGCGATTTGTCCGTGGCGAGGCTGATGTGCTCGTCTCGACCACGATTATTGAGAGCGGGTTGGATATCCCGAACGCGAATACCATTATTATAGATCGAGCCGATCGTTTTGGGTTGGCGGATCTTTACCAGCTCCGAGGTCGTGTCGGGCGGGGACAACACAAAGCCTACGCCTATCTCCTTTTGCCACGCCACCTCATGACCACTGCCGATGCCCGCAAACGCACAGGGGCGATTCGGCAGTATTCCCACCTTGGTGCCGGTTTCAAAATAGCCATGCGCGATCTCGAAATCCGTGGTGCTGGCAATCTGCTTGGAACACAGCAGAGCGGACATATCGCGGCTATCGGGTTCGACCTCTATTGCCAACTCCTGCGACAGGCCGTGGAACAACTCCGAAAAGGGAAACCCATCTTCCGCAGAGAAGTTCCGGTCCGCATTGATTTTATCGTGTTGAACGAGGCAGAAGCACCCGAGGACCGTGCGCCTGCCTACCTACCAGCAGCTTTCTTACCCGACACCCGGCAGCGGATTGCGGCTTACCGGGAATTGGCGGAGTGTTCGACTGTGGCGGAGGTCGAAAAAATTGCCATGGCATGGCGCGACCGTTTTGGAGCGTTTACTGCACCGGTGGAGAATCTCTTGCAAGTGGCGCGAATCAAATGCCTCTGCGCCGAGCGCGGAGTGGATCAACTCGAATCCTCTGAAGGCCAAGTGCGCATAAAGAAAAACGGGGATTTCCTGATGGTGGGCACTCGGTTTCCGAGACTAGACGTCGACGCCGAACCGAGCGAACAGTTGGCCGATGTTCTCTTATTGGTAGAAAAAATGGCCTGAGGGGAGCCTTGACTCAGGGAACCAGTCGAGGCGAGATCCAACTCCGGATTTTAGCTCGTCTTCTCCTTAACTGACTAATATCGCAGACCTTCGACAGGTCCCCATGTTTTCAACCCAGATTATGCAATTGAAAACATTTGGAACTAAGGAAAGTCTGCATGATTAGGCGGTTGAAGAGAAAACAAAGCGCAATCCAGATCACCAAAATGGTGAGCCAATATCTGCAGCAAAAGGAGCAGAGTTTTCAATCCTATCGGATAGCCGAGAAGGACACATCTGCTTTGTTGCTCGGGGTTTGCAGTAGATTACTACAGCGGCACCCCTCGCTCCTCGCATCTGCATCCTTCGCGTGCTATTGCATAAT
>DYRQ01000016.1:0-14699 GCA_020718645.1 Verrucomicrobium spinosum | reverse complement strand
GGGTTCAAAAAATTCTCGCTACGCTTTGATGATTTGCGAATGATGCGGTGCATGGATATTGCGATTTCGCCGGTCGGTTCGCTGTTCTGGGATCCGCTGCTCGACGGTGTGCCAGAGGATCGAGCTGTGCCGCAACCGCTCGAACACGCGCTCAAACTCGCGGCGGGCGACGGTTCCAGCGAGACGAGTGCGATCGGTTATTGGCGGGATTTTGCGCGGCTTTACTTGAATCGCTTTTGCCAATCGCCAGCAGGTGCGACGGCCACGCCTGCGCCCGGCTCGGGCGAGCTGGGCACGCTCGTGCTGGAATCGCCTCCAATGAAGGGGGTCGAGTTTTTATCCCCTGCTGCGCTCACCGAATTGTGGGGGCAGATGGACAGCTTGTTCCGCGCCGTGCTGGCACCGGGTGCTGGGGGTGCCGAGGCCTTTTTCAAGCAGGCCGGTTCGCCGTGGCACATGGTGGGACGCGTGACTTTTCATCTCGCAGAAAACAAGCGCGACCCTCAGAGGCCGTTTGCGTTTTTGGCGACTTACGCCAGCGGGCTTTCGGCTGTAGCTAGGGTGCAGCATCTGCCGCTTGGCAAAGCGGTGGAAGAATACGCCGGCGCAAAAAATAAGGAAATGCTGCTGAAACTGCTCCAGCCCGTGCACGATGCCTCGTCGCGCAGCGCGTTGATCCGCGAGCTGGTGGATTCCCGCGCGATTTATCAGCCCCAAGCGTGGGGCGTGGATCAGGCTTATCGGTTCCTCAAAGAAGTGCCGCTCATGGAGCAGAGCGGCGTGCTGGTGCGGATGCCAGATTGGTGGCGCACCGGCGCGGCACCAAGAGCGACCGTGCAAGTCACGATTGACGCCACGAAGAAGGAGAAAGGCATGTCGCTCAACGCCATGATGGATTTCGATGTTGCGCTGACCGTCGGCGGGGAAACTATCACGCGGGAAGAGTGGGCCTCCATCGCCAACACGGCGCAAGGTTTGGTCTTCCTCAAAGGGTCATGGGTCGAGGTGGATAAAGCCAAACTCAACGAGGTGCTCGCGCACTGGGAAAAAATCAAAAAGACTGGGAACGGCATTAATTTCTTGCACGGAATGCGTATGCTCTCCGGCTCGGCTATCAGCAAGAATGACAGGCAGCTCGCTGGTGAAGATACGGCGGAATGGAGCCGCGTGGAGGCTGGCCCGCGGCTCGAGTCGCTGCTCGCACAGATGCGTGATCCCAAGGAGCAGATACGGGAGATTGCCGGGTTGAAAGCCGAGTTGCGCCCTTACCAGAAAAAAGGTGTGGCATGGCTCTGGTTCATGCATCGGCTTGGGTTGGGCGCGTGTTTGGCGGACGATATGGGTCTCGGCAAGACGGTGCAAGTGATCGCGTTGCTGCTGCACGCCCGTGCCGAAACACCGAAAGCCGGGGCGAGCCTGCTCGTGGCACCGGCATCGCTACTCGGCAACTGGCAGGCTGAGGTGGCGCGTTTTGCGCCCTCGCTCAAGCTGCATGTGGTGCATCCTTCGAACCCGGTGGGAATCGCGGAGGACAAAGTCCCGGCGGATGCTGATCTCGTGCTGTCCACTTACGGAATGTTGTTGCGGGCCGAGTGGCTGCGTGCCCGCCGCTGGCGCGTTGCGGTGCTCGACGAAGCGCAGGCGATCAAAAACGCGGGCAGCCAGCAGAGCCGCGCCGCCAAAGGTCTCCACGCCACCACGCGTATCGCGCTCACGGGCACGCCGGTGGAGAACAGCCTTGGCGATCTCTGGTCCCTTTTCGATTTCATCGCTCCGGGAGTGCTCGGCACGGACAAAGAATTTTCTGATTTTGCCAAACGCCTCTCTGGCGAGAAACAGCATTTCGCCCCGTTGCGCAGGCTGACCCAGCCATATATCCTGCGCCGGCTCAAGACCGATCCGACCGTCATCACCGATCTTCCGGCCAAGACGGAGCTGAAAGCCTACTGCACACTCTCGAAAAAACAGGCAGTCCTCTACGCCCAAGCTGTGGAAGACCTCAAACAGATTCTGGAAAACGCGGATGGGATGCATCGGCGCGGCGCGATTTTCGCCTTTTTGATGCGGTTCAAACAGATCTGCAATCACCCCGATCACTGGACCGGTGGCGGGCTATTTGCCAAAAGCGAGAGCGGCAAATTTGCCCGTCTCGAAGAGCTGGTGTCGCACATCGCACTCCGCCAAGAGAAAGTGCTCGTCTTCACACAATTCCGGGAGATGGTGCAGCCGTTGCATACCTTGCTCAAAGGCCTTTTCAAACGCGACGGGCTGACCTTGGACGGGCAGACGGCGGTGAAGCAGCGCAAAAAGTTGGTGGACGATTTCCAGGCGCCGGACGGCGCCCCTTTCTTCGTGCTCTCGCTCAAAGCAGGCGGGGTCGGCTTGAATCTCACACAAGCCAGCCATGTCATCCATTTCGATCGGTGGTGGAACCCGGCTGTGGAAAACCAAGCGACGGACCGTGCCTTCAGGATCGGCCAGAAAAAAAATGTGCTGGTCCACAAATTTATCTGTCAAGGCACGATCGAAAGTCGTATCGATAGCATGATCGAGAGCAAAAAAGAGATCGCCGAAGGCGTCCTCGAAAATGGCCCAGAAAAGATGCTAACCGAGATGAGTGACGCCCAAGTGCTCGACTTCGTGGCGCTCGATATCAAACAAGCGACAGGAGAATAACCCTATGAGTTGGATGATGTATGCCCCTTATGTTCCGGTAGCTGCACGCAAAGCCCAAGCTGCCAAAGCCATCGAAAAGTTGAATAAAAAGGGTGCGCAACTCGAGCCTGTCCAGATCGAAGGCAGAAAAATCGCAAACACATTCTGGGGCAAGGCGTGGTGCGACAACCTCGAATCTTACAGCGATTACGAAAACCGTTTGCCGCGTGGCCGCGCCTATGTGCGCAACGGGTCCGTGCTGGATTTGAAAATCGAAAAGGGCATCATCCGCGCTCGGGTGCAAGGCTCCAGACTTTACTCGGGCGAAATCAAAATCAAGCCGATCGAAACCTCTGCGTGGAACCGGATCAAAGACGAGTGCGCCGGCAAAATAGACTCGCTTGTAGAACTCTTGCGTGGGCGCTTGTCTGATAGCGTCATGTCGGTGATAACCCGCCAAAACGGCGGGCTTTTCCCAAAACCCTCTGAAATCACCTTGAACTGTTCCTGCCCCGATTGGGCCGACCTCTGCAAACACTTGGCTTCGGCGCTCTACGGCGTCGGTGCGCGGCTCGACAGACGGCCGGAACTGCTTTTCCTGCTGCGCGGCGTGGATGCTGCCGAACTCGTCGCGGGCGCGGCGTATGGTGCAATCGCTGCAGGCCAAGGAGAAAGCACCTTGGAAGGAGACCTCTCCGAAGTGTTCGGCATCGAAATCGCCGGTGGCGCACCCGCGCCTGAGGACGCAACGCCGAAACCGAAGAAAACCAGCCCTCGCAGTCGTGGCGTTGTCCCCGCGAAAAAAGCGGTTGCCCCGAAAAAGAAGGCAGCCAAAATCGTCCCCGCGAAAACCAAAAAAAAACCAGTGCGCACAGCAACTCCAACCATCAAAGCCGCCAAGCCAGCAGCAGTCATATCGGCCAAGCCGAAAAAATCGAGCCAGCCAGTCGCGGCGGCCAAGCCCAACAAGAAAACCCGAGTTACAGCAAAATCGGCAGCCACGAAAAAGGCCGTGGCCAGCAAGCGCAAGTAGCGGCAGGTTGCTGCCGGCAGCCTAACAGCATGGAGGAAAGTGGTAAGTCAAGAGAGCGGGGGTGTGTTGCTCAACCACGAACCAAGGGATGGGGAACAGGAGTTTTTGGATTCGCCAGCAGACGGACTCGTCCTGCGGCGTGCAGGATGGACAGGATTTTCTAGGAGCGAGTATTCAGGATTCAGTCGTCAGAAGTCCGAATGAAAAATACTCTGCGCCTCGCACCTGCGCCCATCGCACTCTATTGCCTATCTGGATTCATCAGACTTTCTCTAGGTAAAAGTAGAGACATTGAAATCGAATTGGGGAGGACAATAATCCTGCTCTTTTTTCGTGCAGGATGGGGCGAGTGGGTTATGATGCCGGCTTCGCATGATAACGCCTGAACTCATCGCCAAACACGGGATCACTCCCGAGGAATACGAAATGATCCGCGGCATTCTTGGCCGAGATCCGAACATCACAGAGCTGGGAATTTTCTCTGTCATGTGGAGCGAACACTGCTCCTACAAAAATTCCCGGCCTGAACTGAAAAAATTCCCCACCACAGGTGAGGGTATCCTCGTCAAGGCCGGCGAGGAAAATGCGGGTGTCATAGACATCGGCGACGGCTACGCGGTGGCTTTCAAAATCGAATCGCACAACCATCCGAGTGCGGTGGAACCTTTCCAAGGAGCGGCCACGGGTGTCGGCGGCATTATCCGCGATATTTTCACGATGGGCGCGCGTCCCATATTTCTCCTGAACTCGCTCAGGTTCGGTGATATCCGGGGAGATAGTGTTCAGGCGCGCACCAACCGCCGTTTGTTTGAAGGCGTCGTGAGCGGCATCGCGCACTATGGCAACTGCATCGGTATTCCGACGGTGGGTGGCGAGGTTTATTTTGATAATTCATACAATGGCAATCCACTGGTGAACGCGCTCTGTCTGGGTGTGCTGAGGCACGATCAGATCCGGCGCGGCCATGCTACGGGTGCTGGAAATCCGGTGTTTTATGTCGGGGCAAAAACAGGTCGCGACGGGCTAGCTGGCGCGGCTTTCGCCTCACGCGATTTGACGGAGGAGTCGAAGAACGACCGTCCTGCCGTGCAGGTAGGCGATCCGTTCATGGAGAAAATTTTGATCGAAGCCTGTCTCGAGCTTTTTGCACATCCCGACGCGGTGGTCGGCGTGCAGGACATGGGTGCGGCGGGTCTGACCTGTTCCACCTGTGAGACGGCGAGCCGTGCGGACATGGGCATTGAAATTGATCTGGCCAAAGTGCCCCAGCGTGAAAAGGGGATGACCCCTTACGAGACCATGCTCAGCGAGTCGCAAGAGCGCATGCTCATCATTGTCCGCAAAGGACGGGAGCAAGTCGTGCGCGATATTTTTGCCAAGTGGGATCTGGATGCAGCCGAAATCGGCATGGTGACCGAGGACGGGATCATGCGGGTAAGAGACCACGGCGAAATCGTCGCGGAAATACCTGCCAAACGCTTGGCGGACGAGGCTCCGATATATTTTCGCGAGGCCAGTGAGCCTACACCGGCCCCGAACTTTGTCCTGCCGCAGGTGCCACCTGTTTTGGCTTCCGAAGCACTGTTGAGACTCTTGGCTGCACCGAGCATTGCCTCGAAGCGCTGGGTTTACGAGCAATACGACCACATGGTGCGCGTGGGCACGGTGGTGGTGCCCGGGAGTGATGCTGCAGTCACTCGGATACCGATCGAGACGCCCGAAGGGTTGAAGTATAAACATCTCGCTTCGAGCGTGGATTGTAATGGTCATTATTGTGCGCTCGATCCTTATGTCGGCGGCAAGATAGCTGTGGCGGAAGCGGCTCGCAACTTGGCTTGTTCTGGTGCCCGTCCGCTCGGCACCACAGACAACCTCAATTTTGGTAATCCGCACAAGCCCGAGAATTTTTGGCAACTCCGCCGTGCGGTGGAGGGTGTGGCCGAGGCTTGCCGCCATTTTAATGCGCCGGTGACTGGTGGTAATGTGAGTCTCTACAACCAGTCTCCTGCTGGAGCCATTGACCCCACGCCGACTGTGGCGATGGTGGGCATCATTGATGATCCTGCTCATATCACGACGCAGTATTTCAAAGGTGCAGGCGATGAGATTTGGCTGGTGGGAGCTCTAGGCGAAGGATTGGGCGGCTCGCATTACGCAGCCGAGATTTGTGGGCGCAAAGAGGGGCCGTGTCCGGTCATTGACCTCGCCGCAGAATCCGCTGTGCACGCTGTTGTGCTGGAGGCAATTCGCCAGGGTCTAGTGAAGAGTGCCCATGATTGTTCCGAAGGCGGTCTAGCCGTGGCATTAGCGGAGTGCTGCATTTCGGGGCCATCGGCGACTGTGGGCGCGACGGTTGAGTTGCCCGCGCCATCAGCTTCACTGGAAGAGTTGCTTTATAACGAAAGCCAGAGCCGTATTGTGCTGAGCGTGCCAGCCACAGCCGCCACAGCCCTACAAGAGATGGCTCACCGACACGCGGTGCCTGTGCGGAAGCTGGGTATGACCGGAGGCGACGCATTGGAGATCACTGCTGGCACTCACAAGGTGCAGGGAAATTGTGCAGAAATGCAGGATCGCTGGGCGTGGAGCATCGGTCGAATCATGGGGTCTCACACCTGAACGCAATATTGGGCTTTTCAACAAGAGTAAGGCAGCTAAACAGAACCGCTAGACGATGAACGCCCATCCCAAGCACGAGTGCGGAATCTTCGGAATTTTCGGGCATCCCAATGCCGCCGAGATCACTTATTACGGTCTTTATGCCTTGCAACACCGCGGGCAGGAGAGCGCTGGCATCGTGACCTCAGATGGGGACACGGCACCCTTTCTCGTTCACAAAGGCATGGGGTTGGTGTCACAAGTTTTTGATGAGAGCCGACTGAAAAAAATCAAAGGCCATCGCGCTGTTGGACATGTGCGCTACTCGACTACGGGGTCGAGCACGATCACCAACGCGCAGCCGCTGACAGTGGATTGTGCGCGCGGTCAGATTGCGATTTGCCACAACGGAAATTTGGTGAATGCCAATGTGCTGCGCAACGAGCTGGAGGCCAAGGGTTCTATCTTTCAGACCACGGTGGACAGTGAGATCGTCTTGCATCTGTTGGCTCAACCAGATGCCAGTGCCGAGGATCACGCTCTCGTCTCGGCGGTGCGCCGGGTAGAGGGAGCTTTTTCGCTGCTCATCATGAGCAATACCGAGATAATAGCCGTGCGTGACCCGCAGGGTTTTCGTCCTCTCTGTATTGGCCGGTTGGAAGATTCGTATGTTTTTGCGAGCGAGACCTGTGCGTTTGATTTGATCGGTGCCAAATACCTGCGCGATGTGGAGCCGGGTGAAATCGTGATAGCTGATGCGAGAGGACTTCGCTCGATTCCCGCCTCTGGGCCAGTGCGTCGCAAGGCATTTTGTATTTTCGAATATGTCTATTTTTCGCGCCCTGATAGTGTGATAGCTGGGCGCACTGTGAGTGAGGTGCGCAAGCGGATGGGGCACGAGTTGGCGCGGCTGCATCCGGTCGAGGCCGACATCGTGATCCCCGTGCCAGATTCGGGTAACTACGCAGCGGAAGGCTATGCGGAAGCTTCGGGTATAGTGTTTGAACAGGCGTTTGTGCGCAACCACTACATCGGGCGCACCTTCTTGCAACCGACACAACTCATTCGCGACTTTGGTGTGAGAGTGAAGCTGAACCTCATCAAAGACATGGTCAAAGACAAGCGGGTGGTGGTGGTGGACGATTCCATCGTGCGCGGAACCACTGCCAGGGCGCGCGTGGTGAATCTGCGCGAAGCTGGGGCACGCGAAGTGCATATCCGCGTGAGCTGCCCGCCGCACCGGTTTGCTTGCTTCTACGGAATTGATTTTCCAGACCCGAAAAAACTGATCGCCAATCAGATGACCAAGATGGAAATAGCGCGTTATCTTGGCGCAGATTCCATCGGTTACTTGGATGTGCCTTCGATGATTTCTGCTACAGGCCTGAAGCCGGATCATTTTTGTGTGGCCTGTTTCACCGGGGACTATCCTGTGCCGTTTGACCCGCGTTTGGATAAGCTGGTGCTAGAGCAGCGCACAGGCAGGTCGAACTCTCTGGCACCGGCGGAGAATCATCCCTCATTACTTTGAAACGGGTAGTAGCATTCACCGTCGCATTTGGCAGTGCCCTGCCGCTGGTCCAGCGTTGTGCCAAGGCGTTTCGAGCGCTGCATCCCGAGATCCCATTCACTGTTTTCAGCAACGCGGAATACGCGCAACTATTTGGGCGATCTGCTCCCGGGCATCCGCATGAACTGGTCTGTTTGCGCACGATGGTGGGCTACCTGCTGTCGCAGGAATACGAGAGGGTGATCTACTTGGATGCCGATACCTTCCCGGTGGCGCGGCTGGAGGATCTCATCGAGTTTCCAGGTGCTGCTGCCTTGACCCATGACGCGTCGTATTTTGATATGGGAGCACCGGAGTGGCCTGTGCTGAACTCGGGGGTCTGTGCGGCAGCCAGCCCGGATTTCTGGTATAAATGGATGTGGAGCTGTTACGCTTTTCTGGTCCCGGCAGGCTCGATGGTGGGGATGGATCAATACCTGTTGCGACTGCTTGCCGATCGGCAACGCGAAGAATTTATCCCTGTGCCCGAGGCAGATAACGGACGGTTACTGAATGTCAGCTATCTGACGACGGAGGGAGAGTGGCGGTGGGATGGAGCTCGACTTTGGAAGGGGGACTACCAAGTGCTGCTGTATCACCAAGCTGGACCTGGCGAAAAATCGGATGACCTGCTGCCAGCCCCAGTGCTCGAAGCGTTGCAGGCAGTGGTGGCCAGTGGTTCGGAGGTGGTGGCAGAGCCGGGGTTAGAAGAGGGGTATTTTTTGCACCGGCGAGAAGGGCTGGAGGCGGTGGTTAAAAAACTCTTTATGACACTGCCCACGCTGGTGCTGAATGTGCCAATATTTATTTCGGCTGGTGCTGCGGATAATGACCGCGCGTATATCAGTGCTGCTCCGATGGAATGGGATAATTGGAGAATCAGCCACAAAGACCGATTCTGGCGAATGCCGCAGGGGGCAGTGCCGATTTATGCAGTCAAACCAAATGTGGTGATTGGGTAATCTCTATGCGGCGGAGTATGAGCCAGCAGAGATCATCAAAGTATCAGGCGTTTCAGCGCGGTCTCCCAGGTAGAAACCAGCGCGGTTAGAAAATGGGATGAGCAGGGCAACGAGGGCATCTTTCCATGTGCCTTCCACAAAATAGGGCGCCTCGATAAACTGCCCTTCGGTGTCGAGTTCTGCCCAGAGCCATGTGTAGCTATCGTTCCCTGCAAATCCACCCTCTTGCGCCACGATGACCGAGACGGTGCGATCTGTTTTTTGTTCGATTTGGCAGACGAGTTGACCCCCGTCTTTGATGTTCCAGCGCAGGTCCCAAAATTTATTATCGCCGTGGATCCAATGGGTGCCGTGTTTCTGGATCAGGATGGCCAAGGAGCAGGAAAAAACCTGCCAGTCAGACTCGTTCCATGTGGGAGGTGCTATGATTTCCGCCACCCGCTGGAAACGCTGTTTCCACTCGGAGATAACCCGGCGAAATTCGATCAGTCCCATGAGGTTCGTCCGTGTTGTGGAGGCTATTAGGGTCTGCGGCTCGGCTGCTGCGAAACTCCAGTCTCTGGATTGACCACGGCCTGTTGGAGTAGGCGCACTTGGGATTCAAGTCTTTGGGCGCGGGTGGATAGAGCTTGGATATCGGAGGTTTTTTGTTTGAGTGCCGCGTCGCGAGCCTCTTTTTCTTTTTGAACCAGAGTGCGGAAAGAGTCGCCCTGGCTCTCTACCAAACGGGCAAGCACGCCGATGTCATCGCGCTGTTGGGTGACTGTGGCAGCCAGGTTTTTTGCCTCAGTTTCCAGAGATTCGATGCGGCCAATCAGGTCGGTGCGGAGCTGGGCTGTGGTGACTTTTTGCGCCGCCAACTCACCGTAAACCACATAGGCACCGTAGCAGCCGAGACCGATGAAAACCAGCAGGAGCAGGAAGGAGCCCCAAGCCACAACTGAGAGGATGCCACCCACGCTTTTTTGTTCGTTGACCTGGCGTTTCACATTATCTTTGTAGCTGGTGGTGGGGCGCTGGGGTGTGGAGGCTGTTTTGATTTCCTCCTCTTCGAGAGCGATCATTTCTGCGAGGGAACCGGGCCGTTTGGCGGGATTCTCTTTTGCGCGCTTAGAATTCTGGGCAGGGACATTTTTTTGTGACATGGGATCTGGGCTTGGCTGTGCGTCTGTCGCGGGTTGGAGTTTTGGAGCCTGTTTTTTTGCAGGAACAGGATCATGCCCAAACAAGTCCTGCTGCGCAAAGAGTGAGCTTGCGGCAGACTGGGGTGTCGGGCTGGTCGGGCGTTCAGGCACTCTTTACCATTGCCACACTGCCTCTCATTTTGCAATCAGTCTTACACGCAATGCTGGTGTTTTGAGCGGTAAATTCTAAGATAGGGTCATGCAACCGATGATACCACTCGCTTTACCCAACCCGATTGGGCCTGTTTACCAATTTACTGAAACAATTTTGCAAGAGGCCATGGCCATGGCCAGCCAGAGCACGCGCCGGAGAATCATTGTGCCCATCCACCGCAGTCCAGAGGATACCGTGCAACGGATGGTCAATGTGATGCTGCGTGGCACCTATGTGCGCCCCCATATCCACCGTGGACCAAACGCTTGTGAACTGATCTATCCCATCGCAGGTGTGATCCTATTTGTCGCCTTTTCAGAATCGGGCGAACTGGTGAACCGCGTTGAGATGCGCGCGGGATTGCAGTGCCCAGTCGTGGATATTATTCCAGGAGTTTGGCACACCTTTTTCCCAGTGTCTGAATATGCAGCCGTATTGGAAATAAAAGCAGGACCCTTTGATAGCAAAGCAGATAAAGAGTTTGCAGCGTGGGGTCCGCTCGAAAATACACCTGAAGCAGTCGAATTTGTGCATAAGATCACAAATAACCACATTTAGGTGTATTATTGTAATCACAAATGTTTTATTCAACTTTTTATGGAAAGATTTTGTTTTTTGTTGCCTATAAATAAAAGAGGGTTTTATCTTAGGCGTCATGCCAGAACGAGTCATATCCCTTGCCCGCGAAATATCAGACTTAGCCAATAATAGTTCTCAAAGTATTCAACGCGTCACCCGCACCACTAAGCTGATCGCGGTGAATGCGCTCGTGGAAGCGGCACATGCTGGTGCGGCTGGTAAAGGCTTTGCAGTTGTGGCCAACGAAGTCAGCACAGTATCCGAGAACATCAATAAGATCGCGGATCAGTTGGCTGTAAACATGACAAAAATCTAACGAGCTGGATGCACTGGGAACCCAGCTCGTGGCGCATGTGCGCGGGACGCGTCTGACTGATCTGGCTTTTAACATGATCGAGATCATTGACCGCAACCTCTATGAGCGGTCGTGCGATGTCCGTTGGTGGGCCACGGATGCTGCTGTGGTGGATGCACTCGAAAAGCCCTCTCCAGAAATTTGTGCCCACGCCTCAAAAAGGTTGGGGGTCATCCTCGATTCTTACACAGTCTATCTGGATCTTTGGGTCGCTGATCGCCAAGGAAATGTGATAGCCAATGGACGCCCCCAGCGATACCCGAATGCTGTTGGAACCAATGTCTCCAACCAGCTCTGGTTCACCGAGGCGATGGCGAGTCGCGATGGCACCTGTTTTTCGGTGGCCGACATCTCACAAAATTCTGTGTTGGGCTCTTCTGTGGCTACTTACTCCGCGGCCATAAGGCGAGGCGGGGAAAATAACGGACTTCCCATCGGGGTGCTTGGAATATTTTTCGATTGGCAGAACCAGTCGCAGACTGTGGTGGACAATGTCCGGCTCCTCGGTGATGAGAAAAATAGAACCACCTGCTACCTGCTCGACTCTGGGTTCAAAATCATAGCTTCTTCAGCCAAAAAAGGGATTTTGCAAGAGCGTTATCCTATCACCATCAAAGGTGGGGAAACCATGGGCAACTATATCAACTCCAACGGTGCCATGGTGGGCTATGCGCTCACGCCAGGATACGAGACCTACCAAGGGCTCGGTTGGTATGGAGTTATTGAGCAGCGCACCCATTAACAGCTCGTCGTTTTCTACATACGAAACTGTTCGCAATTTTTGAATAGGGTTCTAAATTAGAGCCCATGCAACCCACCTCTATCCTAAAACAGCTCGGCAGAAAAGGGGTTGCCCCCCTCTCCCTCCTCGACCTGCGCAAAAATATCGGACTGAAAGCCGATCAGGGACCAGCGCTTCGTGCCATGCTGGACAGGCTGGAAAAGGAGGGGAAAGTCGCCCGGATTAAGGGAGATAAATATGCCTTGCCCATTGTGGCTGATCTCATCACCGGCAGAATTCGTATCACCCGCAAAGGCTCGGGAAATTTTATACCCGAGGATGTCACGCTCCCGCCCATCCCAGTGCCCAATGATATGACTGGCACAGCTCTCGACGGGGATAAAGTCATAGTCCGCCGGGAACCCGATCCGGGGAAACGGGGCGCCGTGGCCGGTCGTGTCATGAAAATACTCGAGCGCTCGAGGAGCCAGATTTGTGGGACGCTCCAGAGGACACGAGAATTTTTTTATGTCATACCCGATGACCCGCGCTTGCCGCACGACATCTATGTGCGGGCGCACCCCAAGGCGCAGATCGGGGATAAGGTGGTCGTTGAGCTGGCGGAGTGGACCCAGCGGCATCTCAACCCCGAGGGCACCATCACCGAGGTGCTCGGTTCCCCCACCAAACGCGGTGTGGATATGCTCTCGGTCATCAAGCAGTATGAGCTCGCGATAGAGTTTCCCAAAGAGGTGCTAGCTGAAACAGATAAACTTCCTTCCCAGCCGCTACCCTCCGATGCCAAAGGACGCACCGACTGCCGCGAACATCTGGTAGTCACGATTGATCCCGACGACGCCAAGGACTTCGACGACGCGCTCTGTCTCGAACCTCTGCCAGAAAAGCGTTGGAGGCTCTGGGTTCACATCGCCGATGTATCGCACTATGTGAAACCCGGCACCAACTTGGACAAAGAGGCGCTGGAACGGGGCAACTCCACCTACCTCGTGGATCGCGTGATCCCCATGCTACCCGAAAAACTCAGCAACGGGCTCTGCTCCCTCAGGCCAGACGAAGAGCGCCTCACGAAATGCGTCGAGTTTACACTCGCCCGCGATGGCAAAGTCCTTGGTGCCAAATTCCACTCGGCCATCATCCGGTCGCGCAGGAGGTTCACCTACCAAGAGGCCATGTCCGTGTTGGGGAGACCACCGCAAGACGAGATCGGCGAGATGCTCCATAGCCTGAACCGCTTGGCTATTTCCATTCGAGCCGCCCGCATGAAAGCAGGATCGCTCGACCTTGATTTCGTGGAAAATAAACTCCGACTTGATGCCGAAGGAAAACTGATCGGCGTTGAGCCCGTCCCCCACGACGACTCTCACAAGCTGGTGGAAGAGTGCATGTTATTGGCGAATGAAGCCGTGGCCGCCGCGCTGCGCGAGCGACACATCCCTGCACTCTACCGGATCCATGAGCAGCCCGACGCTTCAAGGCTGCTAGAACTCCGGGAAGAATTGGGAGCCCACGGCGTCAAATGTGGTGACCTATCTAAAAAACATGAGATACAAAAGCTCACTGGGATACTGAAAGCCCACCCCGCAGGAGATGCCTTGCGCATCCGCCTGTTGCGATCACTCAAACGCGCCCGCTACGCCACCAAGCCCCTGGGACACTACGGTCTGGCCAAGGCCAACTACACGCATTTTACCTCGCCCATCCGGCGATACGCCGACCTGTTAGTGCACCGCTCACTATTTTCCAAAGACCGCCCCAAAGCGGCTGTGCTGGATCGTATGGCCGATCACATCTCGACCACCGAGCGTGTTTCAGCCGACGCTGAGCAGGATAGCAAAACGGCGAAGATCTATTCCGCGCTCATCTTGCAGATCGAGGAGAAAAAATTACAGACCTACGAAGGGTTGGTCACGGATGTGCGCAACTTTGGGTTCTTCGTGGAAATCCAAAAACTCGGGGTGAGCGGGCTAGTGCCGCTTTCGTCAGAGCCCACAGAGTTCTACCGGTTCGAGGAGGCCGGGCGCCGTCTGGTGGGAAGGAAGAACAAAAGAGTCATCCAGGCCGGCGACCGACTCGAAGTGCAGGTTTACCGCGTGGACGCCTTCAAAAAGCAGGTGGATTTCCGCATGGCTTCACTGCCGCCACAAGCAGTTCGTCCCAAGAGCTAGTCCCCAGCAGTTAAGGCTTCCAGTCTTTAAGCCCGTATTTGTCCAGAATGGTTTTGAGTTCACCCGAGTCGCGCATTTCTGCGATGCCTTTATCGAGCAGGTCCGCATACTTTTGGGCATTGGGGCTCTTGGGAGAAAAGCCAATAAAAAGAGAGCCCGCGCGGAAGGTGTGAAACGCCTTATATTGCGAGGAGTCCAACCCTTTCTGTTTGATTTTCCAGTTGAAGACAGAGACATCGTTGTAAAAAAGGTCAATGCGCTTACGATCCATCATATTGAGGGCTGTTTCAGGAACATCATCACTGCTGATCGTCTGGACTTTATCGTTGCCGGGTTTGAGGATGTAGCTGTTGACATCTTCAGCGAATCCGTATTCGGCTTCAACCCCGACGGTGACTTTGGAGAGCGACTCGACGCCCTCGTATTTCCAAGCCAGAGAGGTGGGGCCGATCAAGGCATCTTGGTATTGGCCTAGAGGCTCTTTGTGGAACAAGAGAGTGGGTTCAGATTCTGGATCGGTGGCGACGACACCATCGAGGCCTCCTCCTTTGACTGCTATCAGCGCCCGCGCCCATGGCATGATCTGGTAGTTCATTTTCACACCAGCTTTTTTGAAAATAGCACCAGCTATCTCAATCATATATCCTGGGGTGGGCGAGTCGGGAGCGCTGGCATGCGGCGACCATTCACTGGTGGCAACGCTCACCTGCTCCTCTCCCAACA
>DYRQ01000015.1 GCA_020718645.1 Verrucomicrobium spinosum | reverse complement strand
TAAAAACAACTCCAGCGAGTCAGGAATAGTCAATATTAAGGACTGACCCCGTCCCCCAAGATGATCAGGAGGGAAGTTTTTCCGATCTCACCATCCTGAAAAATCCTGTTTATCCTGTCAAAAGTCTCCTCCCGCTGCGCCTTTGCGAGCTTGGCGGGAGATTCTTTCCCATGCCCCCCTTCGCGAGCCCCGCGTCTCCGCGTGAGACACAGCCTGCGGCAGTTCCCGCCATCCCTCGTTCCGCTATCCGTGCCATTCGTGAAATCCGTGGTGAACCAGCTGCTAAATTGCAGGTTTATGCACACTGACCCCTAATTCCTTTCTGGTTGGGCTGTCCCCCCCCTGTCATGGCTGGCTGTCAGGGTTTGTCTCCTTAGAGCTATTGCCAGAGTTAGGAGCTTGCCAATGCCCGCCAACGAACTCTTCCACTGTTGAATTTGCGACGAAACCATTCGGCAGAACCACCCTTCGATCTGGAACTCCCGACCAGTCGTTATCAAACACCCACCACAAACAACTACTTTCGTCATCACTAACCTTCAAAGCTAATGGGCTATTTGTTTCTGAGAAGATGATATTTAGAGTAGGCTTTTTCTTTCGAAATACTTCCATGTGTGGCTTCTCACCAACATTTGTTAGAACTGCTAGTAGTTTACCGCTATGCTCCATTAACATAGCGCTGTCGGTAATATCCGACCAAATAGTGACATTTCCCATTGAAAAGCGTTTCTGAAACAATGAGTTGCTGAAAGTATTTCCTAATTCCCCAATTTCTGGAGCAATCGACTTTCCACTATGCATGTGCAGATTCAGTAAATACACTAACACGCCACTGAGAACGATACCCCACGGCAAATAACACGAAAAAAAACGACGCATGGTTCTACCTCGTTTACTCATTCCAAGGTCTGGATGAGGCAGCTTCATTCACGGCCTTGCTTGCGCCACAAAACTTTTCTTTATTAGCCTCCTCTTTGCTGCAATCATGACATGGATTACTATCCTGCTCCGCAAGACATCCAATCAAAGTGGATCGAGCATTTATGCATGGTATAAGGTAAAGCAATTGAAGCAAACCCTGTCCAAGACTCGCAACACCCTCAGTGATACTGTCCGCAATGTTCTCGGCAGTATCCCATGGGCTTTGCCCACTGGGATCCACGGCATTGACCGTGTTATTGGCGACATACCGATACAAATTCGCATCCCCTGCGGAAAAGCGGATAGGGTCAGTCTGCAAGAAACGCCCCAACTCAGGCGAATAAGCCCGGTTCCGGTAGTCGTAAATTCCAGCCTCGGCGATATACTCGCGTCCGGTGAACAAGAACCGATTGTTTTGTAAGGATGAAGGCAGAAGGTTGAAGGATGAATCGTAAACGCTGGCCTTGCCGAAGGCGTCGTAGGCGTAGGTTTCCAGCACCTGTCCGACGGAATCACCGCTGGCGCAGTTCGCCAGTTGGGCATCATCATGCGCGGGTCAGGTCGCGCATGAGTTTGTGTTAGCAGAATGGGTGGGGTGGGGCAAGTCGGAAAAGGGGCAAAGGTAGGAGGAAATTGAACCACTGATGGACACTGATTAACACTGATGGGAAGTAGGTTCTACCACGGACCACACGGAATACACAGACGGGAACTGGGGAAATTTTTTTACCACGGATGATTCGGATAACACGGATGGATGGAGAAGGGGAAAAGTGCGCTCGAGAGGACTTGAACCTCCACGGATCGCTCCACTAGAACCTGAATCTAGCGCGTCTGCCATTTCGCCACGAGCGCAGTTGGGACGAGGAGTATGGGGCGGCATCCAGAGAGATCAATAAAAAACGCTCCTGCCAAAATACTGTGGACGGATCGGAGCTAGCGGGCAGCATACGGGACATGGTGGATAAAGCACTGACTCGAGTCTCAGCCAAGCTGGCCGCTGCCGCTTGGATGGTGTTGCCTGTATCGTGTGCCTTGGCAATTCTCTTTTGGCAGGGGGTGCTGCCTGGCATGGTGCATTTTTCTAACGATGTCACTTTCGGGGCTCTCAGTTCTCCTACTTATCGCGATCTTTCTTTCCTGCGTGGTGGGTGGCTGGACTTGCATTGGCTCGGGGCGGAGCTGCCTTACCTCTCGCCCGTGACTTTGGTGGTGCAGTGGGCGTTGGGACCGGAGCTGTTTTTGAAGCTGGCAGTGCCGGGGGTGTTGCTGCTGTGCGGGTGCGGTGGCTGGTGTTTGTGCCGCAGTTTTGGGTGTGGTCGGGCGATGTCGGCTTTGGGAGCAATTCTGGTGGCGTTGAACGGGAATTATTTATCCTACGCGGCGTGGGGTCAATGGGCGAAAGTGGCGGGGTTCGCGCTGCTTTTTTATGCTCTGTCTGTGATCCGGGCTCGCTGCCAAAGCAGACCTCCGCAATGGGCGCTTGCGGTTTTTGCCGGGCTCTGTGCTGGTTTTAATATGTCCGAGGGGTTCGATTCTGGAGCCATCACGAGCGTGTTGGTTTTTGCCTATCTCGCCTTCCAGTGCCTGCGCCCGCGCGAGGGGCAGAGATTTTTTTTGTCCCTGTGGCGAATGATCCGGTGCACGGTATTGGCAGTGGTGGCCTCGTGCGGGATTGCGTTGGCGCCGATCAGCGATGCTGTGGGAGCGCAGATCCAGCAGATTCCGATGTTGCAACAGGGAGGTAAGGAGGCGTGGGATTGGGCGACCCAGTGGAGTTTGCCTGTGCGGGAGACGATCCGGTTCTGGGTGCCTGGTTATTTTGGCCAGAAGACGAATTCGCCTTCGCCTGATTCCTACTGGGGCGAGATCGGGCGGGATCCTCGCTGGGACCGCGAGCATCAGGGGTTGCGCGAGTATAGCGGCACGGGGGATTACCTCGGTGCGCTGGTGCTGCTCTGCTGCGGTTGGGTAGTGGTGTCGAATCTCCGACCTAAGCCGGAAGCGGGCGGAACTGCTGATGCTCCACCTGACCGAGCCGAGGTGTTGTTTTGGGCGGGATGCGCCATGGTTTGCCTGCTGTTGGCCTACGGTCGGCACGCTCCATTTTACCAGTTTTTTTACTCGCTCCCGCTGGCGTCGAGCATCCGCAATCCGGTCAAGTTCCTACATCCTTTCACCGTGAGTTGTCTGGTGCTGGCAGTCATGGCTCTCGCCTCGTGGCAACGGCGGTATTTTGGCAGGGCTCTCCCCGACCAGCCTGCGCCTGCCCTGCAATGGGGTTCTGTGATCGAGCGACTGCGAGAGTCAGCCAAGGGTGGAGATAGGACATTGATTGTCCTATGCCTCTTGTCCTTGGGTTCGCTTGCCACGCTCCTAGCGGTTACTGTGTTAGCACGAAAAGGGCTCGTGGCTTCGCTGGATAGGGCGGGCTGGGGAGATGCGGCTACTGAGATGATCAATAGCACAATCACTGATTGCTGGGGCACTATCTTCGTCTGGTGTGCCCTCACGCTGGTAGTCGGGGCTATGGTGGCGGGCTGTTTCCGCGGGCGCGTGCCTAGCGTTGCTGGGATTGCGCTGTTGTGGGCTGTGGCATTGGCCGATTTGGGTCGTGCGGCTCTGCCTTATGTCTCATTCGAAAACTGGCGGGAGCGCTACAGCAGCAATGCCGTGCTCGACTATCTCCAAGAGCACACAAAAGAGTGGCGAGTGAGCCTGATGGGAGGCGGGCCAGCCATACTCCACACTTGGCACCAGCACCACTTTTTGCGGCAGGCGATACCTTCTCTGGAGTTCCCACAAATACCGAGGGTGCCAGCGGACTATGAGCTTTTTACTTTGGCCTTGTCGAAGCATCCCGTGCGCATGCTGGAACTCACCTCCTGCCGCTACCTGTTTGCACCTGCCGATGAACTGGAAGATTGGCGGCGACAGGCTGGAAAAAATAATACCATTGCTGTGGCTATGCGCTATCGCATGGATCTGGATGCACCCAGCCAAGTGGTGCGAGAGGATGAGCATGGGCCATTGGCCCTCTTTGAAGTGAACTCAGCCGTGCCGCGCTACGCCTTCTATACGGCATGGGAAACGCATGAGCGAGAGAGCTTGGTCAAACGACTGGCTGATCCTGCCTATGATCCTACCAGCACGGTGCTGCTCGAGCGCGAGAGCTTGCCTGCTGGGGTTGAGACCACTGTGGGATCGGGGGGCACGCCCTCCCGAGTTACCCCCTTGAAAACCGATAGCTATCGCCCTACGGAGTTCGTGATAAAAACAACAAGTGGCCAGCAGGGATGGTTGGTTGTCACCGACCGTTTTACCCGCCACTGGAGAGCCTTGGTGGATGGGCAGCCTGTGCCGATAGCCAAGGCTCAGGGAGTCATGCGAGCTGTGTCTGTGCCTGCGGGACCACACGAGGTGCGATTTGTTTATGCGCCCCCATTTCTCCCCGTGCTGGTGAGTGCAGTGGGGCACCTGCTGCTCGCTCTATCGGCACTCTACTGGGTGCGACACAGGGCTATCTGACCCTGTTCTTTTTGCGAAAAGCGCCTGGGTTGATACCAACTTTGATTTTGAATTCACGCATGAATCGGTTCAAGTAGCCGAACCCGCATTTCTCTGCGACTTCCTCGAGTGGGAGATCCGTATTGATCAAAAGTTTTTTAGCCTCTTCGAGCTGCACGCGTCGAATTTCCTGATACACCGTGCGACCGATGACAGTTTTCATTCGCTTCTGCAAGATCGGGACACATACATTGGCCGCCTTGGCTACATCCTCGACACTCAGACCTCGTGTGGCATCACGGCGTATGAGGCGGATGGCACGCGTCACGGACTGGTCGCCAGTGAGAAGCGTGTCAGTGGAAGCGCGCCCAATGACTTCCTCGGGTTCAAGCAAGATACAAGTGTCGCGAGGTTTTTTTCCATCCAGTATCTCGTTCATCAGCCTTGCAGCCGCAAAGCCCTCTTGGAGATACGGTATCTTGATGCTGGAGATATTAGGGAGTACAGCATGGCAAAACGACTCATGATCGCCGCAACCCAGCAAAGCTACATCGTCAGGGATCTTTAGATCAGCGTGGCGACAGCAGACAGACAACCAGAATGCGCGCATATCGTCTGCGCAGAAAATGGCGACTGGCTTGGGCAACCCTTGGAGCCACTTCTGGATATTATCCTCCCAAGGCATGCTCTTTGTTAAAAATTTGACCTCTCCAGGGTAAGCCGCTTTGTGGAGAAAAGGTATGGGCTGTATGCCCGCTTGGTTCAAAGTGGACTTGTATCCGGACCAGCGGCCTTTTGAAAAACCCGGGCCAGGCAACCCAAAAAAGGCGCAATACCTAAAACCGAGATTGATGAAATACTTGGCCGCTAGGCGTCCTATCGAACGGTCACAGGTGCCCACTTGAGCCATCCCGGGAAATGGTCGCCCACCGTAGAGGCTGACGGTAGGTAGCCCGAGATTTGAATAATAGTCCCAAAGATCGTAGTGTCCAAAACAGCCAATCATGCTGACAATACCCATGTCTTGGATCAGCTTTTTATCATCAGGATCCGCTGGTGGCCTAAAAGGCAAATAGGAAAGCTCGCACAAGGGATGGTTGTAAAATCCTTGTGCGATACCGCGCCAATGTCCGGGCTTCACTTCAGCATGCCCTTGAACAATCAGATTGATGAACTGCTTCCTATACACTGACTCGCCTCCGAAAAGTTTTTTTGGTGCAGAATAGTTATTACGAAGAGCACCTCACAGCCCAACATTAAGTTGTAATTACTATTTCTGTAATGAACCCTAGTCGCTATTCCCCAATATGCAATTGCTAAAAATGCAAGTTGGAACCCTAAGATACAACCGAGACTTTTAGCGCGTATAAGTATGCACGCTCTGCATTGCGGACGGCATATAATTGACACCAAACCAGCAGAGCAGTAACACCACACTGGAGAGGGAGAGAAACCCGAAAGCCAACTGGCGGCTCTGCCCGTGTGCAGATCGGATATGAATGTAACTCAAATACGCGGCCCAGGTCAGGAATGCCCATGTCTCCTTGGGATCCCATGTCCAGTAATGTCCCCACGCCTCCTTGGCCCAGATAGCCCCGAAGATCAGCCCGAGGGTCAGGAAGGAAAAACCCGTCCACGCCATCTCGTCGCCAGCCTGAAGTTCCGCACACGAATCGAGCCCACGAAACTCCCGCCACCATCCACGCAACCCCGCTAGTGACGCGGCAGTTAAAAACGCATAGGCCACCAAATAGACCACGACATGCGGAACGAACCACGGGCTTTGCAACGCCGGCATCAGGGATTTGTCGTGGCTTTCAGGATGCAGCCAAGTGATCCACAGGAAGAGCGCGGCCACACCCGTGCAATAGACCTGAGACCAGCCCAACCCGCGCCGCCATTCAAGAAAGCAGCCGCACAAAGGCAATATCGCAGCATACCACAGCCTCGTTTCCCCGAGAGTTCTGAGCGGTGGACGACCCAGCGACCACCAGAGCCCACCGATAAATACGGCCACGGGCACCCAACCAGCCAGCACCCACCACACCGCACGCCGGCCACGCGCCAGCGACCACCACGCCACCAGCCACAGCGCAGTGCATAGCGTGACAGTCCATGGAAAATGATCCCAACTCATCTCTTCCCCTCCTGATTCAGACTAAAGGGGGGGCGGCGACACAGCATGGCTATCGCACCGAACAGCATCAGCCCAAAACCCGCATACACGCCCGGCAACCACGCGTCATGCACCGCCTCTATGAGACTCCATTTGGAGGCGGGACCGGCTGCTTCATCATAGCCGAGTTGGTAAAGCCGCCAGCCGAGCACGCTCACGGGTTTGTTCACTTCCACCCTAGCTCCCCATGGCTCACTACCAGCAACAAGCACGGTGAGGTCCGATGAAAATTTTTTCGCCCTCGCAGGTGCCACCGCAAAGCGAACACCCCCGCAGACCAGCGTCCGTGTCGCCACGCCAGATGATGACCCGCGGGTGATCCAACCCTGCTGTTTTTGCCCTCCAGACGCCTCGATTTCGATGAGCGCCGCTGGCACGCCTCCCTGAGCAGCAACGAACGGTGCATCCACAGCCTCGCCTTGTGGCAAGCCAGAGGACAAATGCTCCAGCACTCGCACTCGGCACCCGCGAATGAGCCTCTCGTGACCACTCAACAATTCGAGGATCGGCTCGCCTTTTTTCCAGATAATCTCCGTGGCCTCATCATTCACCATCGTCAAAGTCGGCGGGTATTCCTCCATCTGAAAATCCCGCAGCACTACGGTGAAAGGCATACGAAAAGGCGCGCCCATCTCGTTGACACCTACAGAGCTTGCATCGCCTTCGGCCACCACGATGCGAAGACGCATCATATCGCCAGCACCAAAAAATCCGCAGCCGATCGCCAGCCAGAGCCCCAGATGATTTGCCGCAAAAAACCAGCCTTGCCATCCCCGCGTCACCACCCTGCGCACTAGGGCCAACCCAAGATTGAGGAGCAACAGCAGCATGGCCAGAGCAAATGGAACACCACCGATGACGCGGTCGAGCCCGCACACCTTCGCCCAAGCAGGAGCCTGTTCTCCCTGCTGCAACACCCCAGCGATGCCGCCGAGCACAAAGAGGGTTGCCAGCGAGCTGAGCGCCACAGGAATACCTCCGAGCCACAGCACCCACGGGTGCTCGCGATAACCGGCACCGAGCACGGCGATCCAGAGGGCGAACCCGCCCATCATCCAAGCATTGATCGGCCATGCGGGTGCGATAAGACTTTTATCGCCCAACCACCCTTCGACAGCAAAACCGGCGCACACCCAACCGCAGCAGAGAAGCACGGCGTGCGGGTAACCCAGTGAACCCGACCAGAAACCCCTCCCGGGATCTCGAGCCAGTTCTGGAGGTGCCGGGGGAACAGACCCGCTATTCATCCGATAAATGCGAGCAGCATCTTGGCTCGGTTCACAGCCTTGACGGAGTGCTCGGCTTTGGCAGGAATACGAAATATCTGGCCACTGGGCACAGTGAAATCCTGATCCAGCACACGGAATTCCAGCTCACCTTCCGTGACGAGAATCCACGCATCTTTCGTCGCCGTGTGCTCCTTGAGTTCCTGTCCCGCATCGAAGGCGAAAGCGATAAGATTCCCTGTGTTACTCTTGCCGAAGGCGGTGCTCACGACCGAGCTGTCGCGGTAGTCGGCGATGGATGCCACCGGAACTGGGCGGGTATAGTCGGACATAGCGTGTCCTAGTCTCTCAATGCTGGTGATCTTCGCCGTCGTGGTCACAGTCGGGAGATCCACCGGGAAACACTTTGCCATCGCGGCGATGCACTTTGTCGCGCTCCGCGAGAAACACCAACAAATCGGACAAGCTCATGCCATCGCCCGAGCAAGCGTGGAAAGTGGCATTTTCTCCGTAGGTGGAGGCCACTTTGGCAGCAAGATCCGCTTCGGTCGTGCCAGGGTTGGAGTGAACCATGTGGATCACTTCGTGTCCGTGGATAGATTCTGTATTGTTCAAAAATTGATCTCTTTTTATTGGAAAAACTATTTGTAGTTCGGGGTGGTAGTTTTGCGGGCGGCGGGCAATTTGGCCTCGCGCTCGGCAGCAGCCTTCTCCCATTGCGGCACTGTATTTTTCAACAGATCTTCCTTCTGCTTGCGCAGGGCGTCCATGTCGAGTCCGATATAGGCTTGGGCTTTGGCTTTAGTCGAGAGGTCCGGCATGGGCACGGGATCTTTCACGCCATGGGCGAACAGGACGCGAGTGATGCCAGCTCGGGCATCTGCCGCTTTTTGTAGAGTGACACCCAGCACGCGAGCCGCTTCGAGCGGGGAGTGGAAGCCTACACCATTGGCCGCGGCCACCCAGTCCCAACGCCACTGGGCATGGCGGATATCTATGAGCACCTGCTTCATCTCCGCCTCGGTCGCACCGGCATCCCATGCCGCTTTGGCCTCGATGTGGGCGTGGGTGATCGCATCTTCGCAGAGGCGCAGCAGCTCAGCTACTTTATCTTGGCGAGAATAAACTTTGGTGCGCAGGGACTCTTCGCTCTCGCGGTGGCAGACAACGCAGGAGGAGGAAATGTTCTGGAGGGGACTGGCCATGTGGTGGTTGGTATATTTCACACCACCCTCGCTCTTGTAAGGCATGTGACAGTCGGCACAGGAAAGCCCGGCTTCAGCGTGCGCACCTGTCTTGAACAGCTCGAAATCGGGGTGTTGCGCCTTCAGCATCGGGGCTTTGCTCATGGGGTGAACCCAGTCTACAAATTCGATGGAATCGTAGTAAGCTTCCATCTGCTCAGCCGAGTAACCTTTATCCCACGGGAAGGTCAGGTATTTTTCTGTTTTCCCCTTGAAATAGTATTCTACATGGCACTGGGCGCAGACGAGCGAACGCATCTCTTGGTGCGTGGCAAGGTTGATATCTTTACCCTGACGCTGCCATGCCTCGGCCAAGGCAGGACGGGTGATACGAAGCCTCATCGTCTGCGGATCGTGGCAGTCTTGACAGCCGATATGGTTGACGATCTCGGATCCCATATCAGCCCACTTAGATTTATAGAATTCAGCCACACCTTGCTCGTGCATGACGCGGGGGACATCCGGGCTTTTGCACGCCCAACAAGTGCCGGGCAGAGGCGCGGTGGTGCGCAGTGTGTTGCGGATATCTTTCACGGCATAGTAGTGACCACGGCCTTGTTTGTAATCACGAGAGAATGGGTAACCCGCCCACATCACGACTAAGTTGGGGAATTTCTCCAAAATATCAATTTCGGCTGAGCCCGCATGTTTGCTGGCGAAATCGGTCTCGCGGGTGCGCAGATAGCTTTCGTATTCGCGAGGGAAATTGGCGCCCCACACCTCATTGCGCGGCTCCCAGTCAGCAATGGGCTGCACCATCTGCAATTTGTAGGATTCTTGGCGGCGTTCGATGATCGAAGCCCCCAGAAGCCCGATGCCAAAAACGGCCAGCAGTGTGCCACCAAAGAGCACCCAGCCCACCCAGGGCTTGCGCTCGACGAGTTCGATCATGTTTTTCATAGAGGTATCAGGGTTGTTTTTTCGGTTGTGTTTGCGGGTTGTCGCGGAGATTTTTCTGCACCCACTCGGGGAGCACTGGTGAGAGTGTCGGAACGGAGACATGGGGCACAGCAGAGAGACTGTTGACAGTGCCGTGCGGGACTTCCCTATGGCAATCCCAGCAGAGACGCCCTTGGCCTTGTGCGGCTGCGTGAGATGAAACTTGAAGTCCCTGATGTCCACCGAGCACATTTTCGTGGCAGCGGATGCAGTTGTTTTGCACCGCCCACTGACCCGGCTCATGCATGCGGATCACTTGAGGCTCCAGGTGGAAGGTATACATGAAGGCATGGCGCGAACCATCCATCGCTTTGAATGCATACTTGAGAAATATATTGTCGTGCGGGACATGGCAGTCGTTGCAGGTGGCTTTGGTGCCGTGACTACCCCTTTGCCATGTTGCGAATTGGGGCGCCATGATATGACAATTCATACACGCTTTGGGATCCTCGGAGAGGTAGGAGGAGGCATTGGATATATGAAAAACTGCCGCCCCTAATCCGGAGAATACACCAGTAGCCAAGAGCACTGGCACATGCCATGACTTAGGCGGGCGCAGAACCTGAGCGAGAGCCATTACCCAGGACACCATGCACTGGAAGAAGCGTTGCATAAGTTTAATTGGCCCCCTTTTCCCGAGCGGATTTCCCCCGCTTTAGCGGGAAAGTATAAGCCTCAAATACTGCAAGCGTCGTCTTCTGCAAATACTCTCGCGCGTGTGCATCCATTTCAACTATGGCATCATGCAGAGGACAGGGTTCCTCTTTGCCGCACCATGTATCTCCAAAAGGGCAGCGGGGCTCAGCGTCCACTTTTTCAAATTGCGCTACGATTTCAAACAGCGTGATCGCGGAAGGTTCCTTAGCCAAGCGATACCCACCTCGTGGACCTGGGTATCCTATGACGAAACCAGCCGTGGAAAGTTGAACCATGAGCTTGGCTGCCAGAGCGCGTGATATACCACGAGCCTTGGCAATCTCCGAAGAGCCCAGCTTGCCACCAGCCCGATAAACAGACACCAAGCAGCTCAGAGCCGCAATCGCTTTGGAAGCTGTTTTACCGTAGGAAAACATCGTTCCAAATTTACTACAATAAGCCAAAACTAAAATAAAGGTCTTTTTTTATTTATTTTAAGAAATCGCTAAATTTTGCGTGAGATTTAGCATGGAAAGAAGTGGGGAGATCGGTAGATACCCGCTTGGCGACAGAGCTTTTGCTCAGGGATGGAGCGCAAGAAGCTGGCCGACTGACACTGCTATCGGGTTGGCCACCCACGCTGGTGCCACTCCGGCTATCACACAGAAAAAGAGGAGCACCATAGCTGCTAAGCTTGTCTCAAAACCCGCTGGCTTAACTTCGGATGATTGTCCTGAGAGCGGTCCCCAAAAAACCCCGTGATAGAGACGAAGCAGATAGAGGGCCGTCAGCACCAGCGCCACGCCAGCCAAGGAAATCCAGCCAGGCTGGAGAGGGAAAGCGCCTTTAAACACCAGGAATTCGCTCACAAAACCATTCAGACCCGGCAGCCCGATCGAAGCAAATATCGCGCACCCTGCCAGAAGCGCCATCCGGGGCATCCTCGTGCGCAACCCGCCAAAATCTTCCAAGCGCCGCGTTCCTGCGCTCCCCCAGATCTGCTCCCAGATCACGAAGAGAGCCGCTGCCGTCATGCCGTGGTTGAACACCTGCAACAAGGCTCCCTGCAAAGCCGCCTCGCGTTCAGCTACCATCGTGGCAATACCTGTGCCTGCGCCAATTGCGAATACAGCAACAGCGCAGTAAGCCACATGGCTCAAGCTTGAGTAAACCAACACCATTTTCATGTCGCTCTGTCGCAGCGCTGCCAAGGCTCCGTAGAGCACGGTCACTACTGCCACCCCAGTCAGCAGGGAACTGTGCTGGGCGAGTTGTTCTGGGAATACCGGCACCACTAGGCGCACAAGGCCATAAACTCCCAACTTAGACATCAGCGCCGTCATCAGCACCGTGACCGGCGTAGGAGCCGAGCGGTAGGCAGCAGGCATCCAAGAGTGCAAGGGCAACAGGGGCATTTTTACAGCCAATCCGATCAGCACACACCAGAACGCCAGATTCCCGTAGGGCTCAATCCACTTGGCCAATTCCCCTGTCGCAGACAACTCCGACAGACGAGCAAAATCAAACGAGCCAGCCTTTGAGAAAATCCATAGGAATGCGGCCAGCATCGGCAAACTACCCAACACGGTAAAAACAAAAAATCGTAACGCCGCCGCATCGCGATCGCTATCCCCAAAGAATTTGATCAAGAGAAAAACCGGCACCAGCGTCAGCTCGTAAAAGAGAAACCATTGCAAGAAATTCGACGACAGAAAACACCCCTGCAAAAAAGCAATCTCGAGCGATACCAAGACTACTGCCGATGTTTTTTCCACACTCGTCCACATCAATAGCACCAGCGGTGCCAATAACGCAGTCAGTAGCACGGGCGCAGAATTCAAACCATCCAGACCAAATCCCCACTCCAACCCAAACTGGGGCATCCACGGAGCCGACCACGGAACAGGACCCGTTCCCGACACCACGGACGAGTGCATCCAGAGCGCGGGCACCCAGCCAAGCCAGAGCAATCCCGTTGCCACTGGTCGTGCCCAGCGGACTTGCACGGATCCAACGGCTCCTGCCACTACGGCAGCAAACAAGGGTATGATAAGGAAAAGCAGCGTCATGTTATCTCCAGAGCATATACAACAGCGCGAGTGCAAATAAGCCTGCCGCTGCTACCCGGGTGTAAATCGCCAAATAGCCCGTTCGCATACTCGACACACAGCGACCCTTCCAATCCGCTACCTTGCATCCTGCATCAAAGGCAGGGTTGATGACACGCTCGTCTGCGGCCATGCCTAGCATCCCACCAGCACGGCAACCTGCCACGCCGAGGAAGTCGGTCACTGCTGCAAAAAGCGTCTCCAACACCGAGACGATCCCCTGCATCCCGCGCAACAAAGCTCCCAGCATCAAAGCATAAATCTGATCCACAAAAAAGCGACGCCTCAAGACAATGTGGACTATTCCCAACAATCTCTGAACAGGATCAGCATCACCCGCACGCAGCGGCGTGCGCCCATAGAACCACCAGCCACAGGCAATGCCCGAAAGCGCTATCATACCGCTGATCACCATCACCCAGACCGCATGCCCACCGTGATGAGAGTCGTGACTACCCACCACCCACGCCGAGAGGCCAGAACCCGATCCGAACACTGGCACGCAGAAAATAGAGAGCACGATCAACGGCACCAGCATGAGCCAAGGGCTCTCGTGGGCAGCGTGTGCGTGGCCGTGTCCACCGTGACCATGCTTTTCCTCTACACGGCGAGCGCCAAAGAAGACCAAGCAGACCTGGCGTGTCATGTAAAAAGCGGTCAAGAAAGCCGCCGCCAGCGCCACAGGCAGCAGCACCGTCTGTGCGCCCGACACCGAGGCCAATACCGCGTCCTTGCTGAAAAATCCAGAGGTCAGAGGCACGCCCGAGAGCGCCACATAACCAGCACAGTAAGTCCACCAAGTCACGGGCATGTCGCGCCGCAAACCGCCCATGCGCATCACATCTTGTTCTTCGTGGCAGCCATGAATCACAGAGCCCGCTCCGAGGAAGAGGAGCGCTTTGAAAAAAGCATGCGTCAGCAGGTGCAACATCGCTGCCCCAGGATTCCCGCAACCGATCGCCAGCATCATGAACCCCAGTTGACTCACCGTCGAATAAGCCAAAATTCGTTTGATATCATTTTGTGCCACCGCAATCAGCGCTGCAAACAGCGCGGTGAAAGCTCCCAACCACGCGACGATGGCCAACACTTCACTCCCGGCCAGCATGGGATACAGGCGCACCATCAGGAAAACACCCGCCGCCACCATGGTCGCTGCATGGATCAACGCCGAGACAGGTGTCGGGCCTTCCATAGCGTCCGGCAGCCAGACATGCAGGGGGAATTGGCCCGATTTGCCCACGGGTCCGCAGAATAACAGCAGCCCGATAGCCCCTGCCAAAGACCACCCGAAAAAGGTGGATTGCATCCCCTGCAAAAGCTTCAAGTTTGCCTCCTCAAGCACGCCTTGACCCTCTGAGAAAAACACCAGCGTGCCTGTCTCGTGGTAGAGCCAGACCATGCCGAGCAACAGGCCAACATCACCAATTCGTGTGGTAATAAAAGCTTTCTTCGCCGCCGCCTCTGCACTCGGACGAGAGAACCAGAACCCAATCAAGAGATACGAAGCCAACCCCACCAATTCCCAATAGACAAAGAGCAACAACAAACTGTTCGAAACCACCAACCCCGCCATCGCAGACACAAAAAATGCCAGCTTCGCAAAAAAGGTGTCGAACCTCGCATCAGTGTCCATGTAGCCCACTGAATATATAAAAATCAGCAGGCTCACGAAACAGACCATCGTCAGCATCCCAGCCGATAAGGGATCGCACACAAACCCGATTTCCACAGGACCTCCCCCCGTGCGAAACCATTCAAAATTCCAGACGGAGCGGACACCGCCCGACATCATCACCGATACGAGCGCAACCAGCGCTAGCACCGTGGACAACGCCAAAGAACCAATCGCCAGACCGGCGGCAGCCTGGCGCGATCCCCTCGGCAAAGCCACGATCACGGCACTGGCCAGCAAAGGCAGCACGGAGGTCAACCAGATCCATTGTGCGGGGTAATCCATACCTTTACTCCTCCCCGTCCTTCAAAAGGTGCGGTTTCTCGATGCTAGATGAGCGGAAGTGCCGGTAAATTTGAATCACGAGCGCTAGTCCGACAGCAATCTCTGCCGCCGCCACAGCCATGCTGAACAAGGCAAACATCTGCCCCGTCTGCCCCGCATCGGGAGTCATCCTCCACAAAACCACGAAATTGATATTAGCCGCCGCCAGCATGATCTCCACACCCGCCAGCACCGCGATCAAGTTGCGTCGCGAGAGCACCCCCGCCAAGCCCACGCCAAATATGAGCGCGGACAAAATAAAATATTCCGAAGGTGCCGCCATGCCGCTCATGCCTCGTCCTCCTCAGGTGCAGTTTCCACTGCCCCAGCAGGCAAAGCCACCAGCACAGCCCCGATCATGGCTGCCGTGAGCAACACGCCAGTAACCACCAACGCGCCGAGGTGCCTACCTGAGAGCGCCTCGCCGAGTGCCTTCACAGAACTCTGCGCCACTTCAGGAAAAACCGCCGTGCTGTAGGCATCACGAACTCCGGCAATGATAAGGCTAGACACCAGCGTAGCCACGACGATGCCCGAGAGCCACCCGCCGCTGCCACGAAAAAGTTCCGACACGGCATTGCGGGTAAACATGATCGCAAAAATCAGCAACACCCCGACCGCACCCACATAGAGCAGCATCTGGGCGCCCGCCAAAAAATCAGCGTTCAGCGTCAGAAAAACACCTGCCACTCCCGCAAAAAAAACCATCAGACACAGGATAGCGTGCACGAAATTGGACAACGACATGGCCGCGATTGCCGAGGCCAAGGTCAGGCCGGCCACGATATAGAAAGCGATGCTCATGCGTAGCGATACTCCCGAGGCCCGATCCCCTTCTGGCGGTTCACCACACAAAGCGCAGCGTAGGCACCAAAGCTCAGCCCAAGCGAAATCGGCCATGCAGCCCACCACGGCAACCGGATGAAAAATGCAGCAGACACAATGTTGGCCAGAGCCAGCGGCAACAAGAATTTCCACGCAAAACCCATGAGTTGATCCACGCGCAATCTCGGGAAAGTGGCACGAATCCAGATCATCACTCCCAGCATCGCGAACATCTTCGCAAACAGCCACACAAACCCGGGCACCAGAGCCGCCGGTGGTGCCGACTCAGCCAGTCCCGCCGGCCAGAAGAAATTGGGTCCGCTCCACCCGCCAAGATAAAGCGTTGCCGCCAGCGCGGCGATGGCGAACAAGTTGACATATTCAGCCAAGAAAAAAAGAGCATACTTGAACCCGCTAAATTCTGTCAGATGCCCTGCCACCAGTTCGGAATCCGCCTCGGGCAAATCAAACGGCGAGCGATTCAGCTCCGCCAACGATGCCACAAAAAAGAGCAGGAACCCGCAAAATCCCCACGGGGTAAACACATGCCACCCGAGCAAACTCCCTGCGTTCTGGACCAAGATGTTACCCCCGGACACCCATTCAGCAACGATTTGCGACTCCACGATGTGAGCCGTGTTCATCGAACCTGCCGCCATGATGGGTGGCACCGCCGCCAACACGAGAGCCGCCTCGTAGCTGACCACTTGAGCGATCGCCCGCATGCCGCCGAGCATGGAATATTTATTCCGCGAAGCCCAACCAGCCACGAACACCACCAGTGTGCTCATCGAGCCAACACCAAAAAAATAGAGCACCCCGATATCCAGTTGCGCCGGCACCATCTGCCTACCAAAAGGAATCACGGCCAACACGAGAAACGCGGGCACCACAGCCAAAATCGGTGCCCAGAAATGGAAAAACTTGTCGGCCTGCGCTGGCACGATGTCTTCTTTGAGCAACATTTTTATGCCATCTGCAGCCGGTTGTAGAAGCCCGAACGGGCCGGTGCGATTGGGGCCAATACGGTTTTGGAAACGACCCAACCCTTTGCGCTCCAGCCATGTAGCCACCGCAAAACAACCAGGAAAAATAGCCACGAGAGGCACTGTGGACATGAGGATCAATGCCAGCGACGACAGGGCAGGCCAAGCGCTCAGGGCGTTTGTCACCCACTCGGCCAGACCGACCAGCACTCGGTCGGGATTAAAAGTAGCTGCCAGTGTGCACATCATGCGGAACGGCGCTGTTATGCGAACCCCTCGCCTATTCCGCAATGCTTTTCTGCCTGTGCCAACGAGAAATATACCAACAACCCCAGCAAGTCTCACGATCTTCTGCTCCGCAGTTGGCATCTGCACAAAATAGTGCCAACATAGACCTATGAACGATCAGCTGTCCGCCTCTCTGCCCCCCGCCACGGTTGTGCAACCGTGGCGCGTCTGGGCGTTGACAGCACTCTGTCTGGCCACTGCTTTGGCGTGCCATTTCTCGGGTAGCGCTGACACTCAGGCGGAGCCGGGCGTGGTGCTGGATCTCCCTCTCGCGGTGCCAGGTTATACAGGCTACCCCGAACCGATTTCCGAGGCCGAGCTGACCCAGCTCCCAAAAGATACCGAATTCGCGAGAAAAAAATATCTCTCTCCCGAAGGTCAAACCATCGTGGCCAGCATCATCCTGAGCGGCAGCGACCGCCGTAGTATCCACCGCCCAGAACTGTGTCTGCCCGGACAAGGATGGACTATCCGCGGCGGGGCTGTGGAACCCGTGTCCTTGGCCTCTGGCCGCACCCTCGATGTGATGGCTCTGGACCTCTCTCGCCCCTTGCAGAACGATGCAGGTCAACGCCGGACTCTGGAATCGCTCTACCTCTACTGGTTCATCGGAGCTGACAAGGTCACACCCCACCACTGGCAAAGAATCTTCCTGACGAGCTGGGACTTGGCCTTCCGCAATGTCGCGCACCGCTGGGCTTATGTGATCGTCCATACGCTCATCCCTTCCAGTGTTCGCGAGGGTGGAGCTGACAAGACTCAGACTTTGGATTCCTTGAAAAAATTTACGGCCAGCATCGTTCCCTATTTTCAAAAATCTGAAAGGATCACACCATGACCGCAGCAAAAAAAATGGCAGTCTTCCTGCACCACCCCCTCGAACAGCCCTACGCCATCGAACGCTGGGCCTCACGGCGAGGGTTTGAAATCACCTCCTATTTTACAGATAAAATCACCTGTTTTCCCCCGCTCGACTCCTTTGATTGGCTCGTCGTGATGGGCGGCACCATAGGCGTTTACGAACAAGAAGAACACCCGTGGATCCGGCCCGAGTTGGACTGTATTCACTCTGCCATCCGTGCGGGGAAAATCGTGGTCGGCGTCTGCCTAGGTGCACAGATGATCGCCGGGGCACTCGGCTCCAAGGTCTATCCCCACACGGAACGCGAGTTTGGATTTCTCCCTGTGACCCTTTCACCTGCTGCCGCTGCAAGCCCTTTGAGTTCCTGGCCACAGACCGCGACAGTCATGCACTGGCATGGCGACACTTTTGACCTGCCCACAGGTGCCACGCTCCTCGCCTCGAGCGCGTGTTGCCCGCACCAAGCTTTTTCCTATGGCGACCGCGTGCTGGCGCTCCAGTTTCACCCGGAGTTTTCCTGCGAAGATCTTTCCGCCGCTATGGAGGGCTGGACCCCGTGGCCTAGGACATCCCATGTCCTAGACATCCCAGAAGTCTTAGCTGAAAAACAGCTTCCTGCTGAAATGAACGCTCTCTTGGAAAAAGCGCTGGATCACCTGCTCGACCATGCCTGAACCGCAGCCCCCTCCTGCTCTTTCCCCTGACGGCCTCGCCCGAGCCAAAGCCGTGGCGAACCGTATTCCCGACGGCGGTCTTTTCTCGGAAAAGTCGTGGCGCATCTCGCCGACCCCCATCCCCATCCCCGCCTCCACCGCTGGCAGATTGGAAAAACTAGGCCAAGTCTTCCTCTCCTTTTATCGCGCCTGCAACAAGCTTTACCTCGCCAGTTCCGAGGGATCTGCTCCAGAATGGATCGCCCGCTGGCTGGACGCAGGTAAGCCCAGGCATCTGGTGGAATTTGCACGCAGTAAAAAAATGCGTGCGCAGATCCCGAAGTTGATCCGACCTGACCTACTGCTCGATGGCGAGAAGCTGAGCCTCTGCGAACTGGATTCCGTGCCGGGCGGCATCGGAGCCACCGCGTGGATGCAGGAAACCTACTCCCAGCTCGGCGCAGCACTACTCGGCGGCGCCACTGGAATGCGCGACGGTTGGCGCAGCATCCTGCCCGAGGGTGTCGTCATGGTCTCGCACGAGGCTCAGGACTACCTGCCTGAGATGCGTTGGCTCAACCCGGATGGCGGTTCCACCCAAGTTGTGGAGGCTGAGTCACACCAGCTAGATGGCAGACCCGCCTACCGGTTTTTTGAAGCGTTCGACCTGCCCAACCTACCTCTGTCCGCAGCATGGATGGAGGCTCTTTCGCAGGGTGCCCCCATGACCCCTCCACTGAAACCGTATCTCGAAGAAAAACTCTGGATGGGGCTCTTCTGGATACCCTTGCTCAAAGATTATTGGCGGGTAGAACTTGGCGCAGGCTACGATAGCATCCTGCGTGAGCTGATTCCCTACACCTGGGTTTTGACTCCCGACACGCTCCCTCCCCATGCCGTGATCCCGCGACTCGAGATCAGCGACTGGCAGCAGCTTGCCACCTTTTCCCAAAAAGCTCGGCGGCTCGTGGTCAAAATCTCCGGCTTCTCCCCTCAAGCTTGGGGCTCTCGCGGAGTCTGGTTTGGGCATGACCTGCCCTCGGGCGAGTGGGCACAAGTCATCTCCGACTCCCTATCCTCCTTCCCCACCTCCCCCCGCATCCTTCAAGAATTTGCCGATAGCACCGCTCAGCAGGTCGAATACTGGGACACGGACAGCGACACGCTCAAAAGTTTCCATGCCCGCGTCCGCCTCTGTCCCTACTACTTCGTGCAAGGGGACAAAACTCAACTAGGCGGCGTGCTCGCCACAGCAGTGCCCACCGACAAGAAAGCTATCCACGGCATGAGGGATGCCGTATTAGCTCCCGTCTAGTTATCAACCTCAATCCCCCAGTCGAAATAGACTGTTTTTGACACAATTTCCTAAAAATCCAATAGCATGCGAAGGACAGTTGCGAGGCACAGGCTCGCCTGCCCTTATGGGGTTCCGCTGTTGTGATCTACTGCATACCAGAGCAACAAAACAGAGGCGTCTAGAGACCAGACCAGGCTGCCCGACCATCCGATAGGATGAATAACTACGCTCATTTTTCCGCTATTATTAGCTCACCAATTTGGTGATCTGGATTTCGCCTCATTCTCTCGTCAAATGACTGATATAGCGAACCACCCTCAATCCCCCATGTTTTCCATTGCGTCATCTGGGATGATATTGCCTTTACCCATATCCATGCTAGATGGGGAAAGCATGATTTTCTTCTGGTTCTTCGCTCTACCCTTGGCTGCTTCCTTGAGCTGCTCCTCTTTATCCGCACAAACCCTTACCCCTCCTCCTCAGCCCTCTATCGCCAAACAGCTCGAGAATGATTTTGTTGCAGCCTTTGAAAAAATTGCTCCCACCGTTGTCATCCTCGATGTAGATCGCCCTTCTTCTTCCATCTTTGAAAGTCTCGGCCTTGAAGATCCAGAAAATCCCCTGCCCCCACAACACAAGAATCCTGGCACCGAACGCAGGCTGCCGGCCGCCGATACAGGTTCCGGTTTTATCTACCGCGCCGATGGCTACATCGTCACCAATTTCCATGTCGTCGAGAAGGCCTCCGCTGTCTCGGTGCTTCTCAAAGACGGGCGCCGCTTCAAAGCCACCCTCCTCGGCGGCGACCAACAAGCAGATATCGCCATCCTGAAAATCGAAGCAACCAATCTCCCTGCCGCCACTCTCGGCGACCCCTCCCGTCTCAAAGTCGGTCAATGGACTCTCGCCGTCGGCGCACCGTTTGCTCTGGAGTATTCGTATTCCGTCGGCTGGCTCAGCGGCACCAAACGCAGCATCGTCCAAGATCAATATGTCCAATATCTCCAGACCACAGCCCCCATCAACCCAGGCAACAGCGGTGGCCCTCTCTGCAACATTGATGGTGAAATCATCGGCGTCAACACGCTCATCCGCGACATCGGGCGCGGCCTCGGCTTCGCTGTCCCCTCCGACCTCGTGCGCGATGTCGCCGATCAGATCATCTCGGCGGGCTCGATCACCCGCCCATGGCTCGGCATCCGCATCTCTTCTGTGCGCCAGCGTCAAGACCTCGTCGAGTTCTTCGGCCTCGACCTCTCTCGAGGCATCATCGTGGAACGCATCGAACCCGGCACCCCAGCCCTATCTTCCACCCTCCGTCCTGGCGATGTCATCCTCTCTGCCGACGGCGTCTCTCTCGACACCACCACGGACCTCCAATCTGAAATCATCAAGAAAAAGGTCGGCGATAAAATCTCGCTCGATATTCTCCGCCCTTCGCACGATAAAAAAACTGCCCGCACCCCCCAGAAGATGACCGTCCAAGTGACGCTCGAAAAACGCCCGCCCCACCCCGGCCAAGTGATCGAAGTTCCCTCGCCTAAAGATACCCTGCAAGATCCCTTTGGCTGGCAGCTCTCGCCCGCCTCCGAAGCCGACGCCAAAAAGGCTGGTGCCAAAAACAACAAAGCCCTCCAAGTCTCCCGTGTCAGCCCCGGCGGTGCTGCCCATGCAGCCGGTGTCCGCGAGGGCGATATCCTCGTGGAACTGGCCGGACGCTCCCTCGCCTCTGAAAAAGATTACAAAGCCCTCCTCACCGATCTCGACCCCGCCACGGGCGTCTTCGCCTCTCTCTCTTCAGGCGGTGCCAGATCCTACGCGATTCTCAAATCCGTCATCCAACCATGAAATCCATAACTCCCGTTGCCCTCACTATCGCAGGTTCCGACAACTCGGGCGGCGCTGGCATCGAAGCCGATTTGAAATCCTTCACCTCGCTCGGTGTTTACGGCACCTGCGCCATCACCTGCGTCGTGGCCGAACACCCCGGACGCGTCCACTCCATCCAACCTGTTAAAAAAGAAATACTCCGTGACCAGATCGAACTGGTCTTCGAAGCTTTCCCCGTGACCGCGCTCAAGACTGGCATGCTCTTCTCCACCGACCTCATCCGCATCACCGTGGCCGCCATCCTCGCTAGGCGCAAAAAAACTACCGTGGTGGTTGATCCCGTCATGGTCGCCACCAGCGGGGCGCGCCTGCTCAAACCCGCCGCCGTGCAATACCTCATGGAGGAGCTGCTTCCCTTGGCCGCACTCGTCACCCCCAACCTCGACGAAGCAGAAATCCTCTTCGGCGATAAAATCACGAGCATCCCCGCCATGCGCGAAGCCGCCCACGCCATCCAGAAAAAATTTGGCTGCGCCGTCCTGCTCAAGGGCGGCCATCTCCAAGGCGACACCGCCACGGACATCCTCGCCACTGGTGACGACATCCGCGTCTTCGAAAGCCCCTACATCCGTGGTATCCATACGCATGGCACCGGCTGCACCCTCTCCGCCGCCATCACAGCACGGCTCGCGCTCGGTGACAACCTCTACGACGCCGTCGCTGCTGCAAAAAAATTTGTCACCCGCGCCATCTCCCGCTCTATCAAGCTCGGGAAATTTTCGGTGCTCAACCACCTGCCCTGACCCACTGCCATGCAGAACCGCGTTGGACGAGCCCCGCTAGTTCCCGTGGCTCTCGTCCATGGCGTCGGCTGTGCTGCAGGTTCTCTCCTGCCGTCTTCCACTTGGCCATGGTGGGCAGCCGCTCTGGTTTTAGGTCTCTTGTCGTGGGCGCTCGTCTTCCGACAGAATCAACAGGTTAGAACAATATGTTTATGGCTACTACTTTTTGTAGCTGGTGCTACAGCAGCCACCCTCCAGCGCCACCCCTTCCGCGCCGACCATCTCACTGCCATCCTCGACCCCGACCCGCAATGGCTCAAGCTCAGGGGCACGGTCGCCTCTCTGCCGATTCTCTCTGGACCCTCTGACGAGCTGGACAAGGAGGGCGACCCAGATTCTCCTCCCTCTGCCCGAGCTGAATTTATCCTCGATACCACGGATTACATCTCACCCGGTTTGCCGCCTCGCCCGCTCTCGGGCAAGGTGTCCGTCCGCACGGAAGGTTCTGGCGTTGGACTGATTGAGCAGGGGGATTTTCTGGAAGTGGAAGGGCTCCTGATACGACCGTCCCATGCGCTCAATCCGGGTGCATTCGACCCAGCCGATTATCTGGCTAGCCGCAGGGTGAGTGCCTCACTCAAAACCTCGGGGCAGCACTCTTGGAAAACAGTGAACAAGCCGCGCTGGTCCCCTGCGCCGTGGGCAAGCCGCGCCCGCGCCTACATGCGTCGGGCTCTGGGCGAAGGGCTGGGCGATCCCGTAGCCCGCGCTGTGCTCGCCGGGATGTTATATGGCGACCGCACAGATTTTGGCGACGATCTGCGCCGCGCTTTCCGCGAGACTGGCACGATGCACTTGTTCGCCGTGAGCGGGCAAAATGTCGCTGTGCTCGCTGGCGTGGGCGCGCTCCTACTCCGCCTCTTCGGACTGCTGCGATGGCGCTGGGGCGTGGCTCTCATACCGCCGCTGTGGCTCTATGTCCTTGCCACCGGCGCCCAGCCCTCTGCCGTGCGCGCGGGTGTCATGGCCTCGTTGCTCCTCGTCGCATGGCGTTGCGACCGACCTCTGGTAGCTCCGAACCTGCTCGCGGCTGCGGCCTTTATCATTTTGCTGACTGACCCCGCACAATGCCTGGACCTCGGATTTCTTCTCTCCTTTTCTGTCGTCGCTTCGCTGGTGTGGATTTCACCCCTCGTTTTTAACAGCATCAAAAGCTGGAGCGCTCCTGACCCATTCCTGCCCCGAGAGCTTTGGCCTGCCTGGGTTTCGAGGTTCGAACCTCTGCGCCTTACGATACTCGCTACGGTAGCCGCCTCTGTAGGTGCATTCATCGGCTCAGCCCCTCTCTCATGGTGGTGCTTTCATCTGGTGAGTCCCATAGCTCTGGCCGTGAATGTGCCCGTGGCTTTTCTCGCCAGCGCCATCGTGGCTGTCGGTGCTGGTTCACTCTCCCTTTTCTGGGTCTGGCCCACTGCGGCAGGATGGTGCAACCTCGCCAACGCCGGCCTCGTCAAAGTGCTCCTCGCTATCATCGCCTTGGGGCATGCCGTGCCGGGCGGTTCTTTTCACATGGCGCGCCCACGAGAAATATGGGAGTCGTTTGGCACCAGCGTCCAGGTGCTTTCGGTCGGCGACGGCCAAGCCATCCTCGTGCAGGGTTCTTCTGGTGTTGAGCTTTTCGATTGCGGTAGCACCTACCAGTGCGCCACGGCTGTGGAACCCTTCTTGCGCTTCCGTGGTATCAACCATCTCGTGCGCCTCTGGCTCTCGCAGGGCGACTACAGGCACATCGGTGGTGCGGCCTCTCTGATGCACGCATGGCGTATCGAGGAAATCGTGCGCACAGGATTATCCACGCGCTCTTCGACGCTCCGTTCCCTTGAAAAAGATTACCCGGCTCGCACCCGCCGTCTTTTTGCGGGAGATATAATCCAAACCAATAACCGGCAGTGGACCGTGCTCTGGCCACCTCACGGTTTTCCCGGTGACAAGAGCGAGGAAAAATCTCTGGTAACCCTGCTGGAAATCGGTGGGGCTCGCATCCTATTTGCCAATGACCTCGGTTCGCTCACTGAGTCGCAGTTGGTGGATCATGGCTCAGCAGTGCAAGCCGATGTGCTGGTGCAAGGCCCGAACGGGAATAACCCCGGTCTGAGTCCCCGCTGGCTCGATGCTATCCAGCCGCAGCTCGTCCTCTTCAACGGTGGCGGCTACCGGCGGCACACGCTTTCTCCATCGCAACTTCGCGCACTCAAGGACCGCGGCATTCCCGTCTTCGATTTACAAAATTCTGGCACTGCCTCGCTCTCAATTCATCAAGGCTCCATTGAGGCCAAGTTTTTCGCCTCAGAAAAACGGCTCACCCTCTCAGCCAAGCCAGCAGATGCGGGAGGAAAATAATAGCCCCTACGACAGCCGCGATACACGACACCACCAGCACCGCTGCGGCAGCGGCATCTTTGGCATCGCGGATTTTTTCAGAGTGTTCGGGATGCACGGCATCTGCCAGAAACTCATGCGCTGTATTGGCGCACTCCGCCGATAACACAGCACCGATGCAGAGGAGAACCACCACCCACTCGTGAAGCGAGAGAGAAAAATACGCGCCAGCACCAAGAACAGCTCCCGTCACACAGACCTGGATCTGTGCGTTGCGCTGGGTGGCTAAAACCCTGACCACACCCCGGAACGCATGGCCGAGGCTCAAAACGCGCCGGGGTAATGCCATGACTTACTTATATGTTCATCGCCATCAAGAATTCCATATTGCTGCGGGTTTTCTTGACGCGATCGAGCAGGATTTCCATGGCCTCTACTGGAGGGGCACCGGCCAAGGCGCGGCGCAAGATATGAATGCGCGGCAGCTCGTCCGGATGGTAGAGCAACTCTTCTTTGCGGGTGCCAGATTTGGCGATATTGAAGGCGGGATAGATGCGTTTGTCGGAGAGGGCGCGATCCAGATGGATCTCCATGTTGCCCGTGCCTTTGAATTCCTCGAAAATAACTTCATCCATCTTGCTACCCGTCTCGATGAGCGCCGTGGCAATGATGGTGATGCTGCCACCTTCCTCGATGTTGCGAGCCGCACCGAAAAATCTTTTTGGCTTGTGCAACGCGTTGGCATCCACACCGCCGGATAGGATTTTGCCGGAGTGGGGCTGGACGGTGTTATAAGCGCGAGCCAAACGGGTGAGCGAATCCAGCAGGATGATGACATCCACTTTCTGTTCGGCCAATCGGCGGGCACGCTCGATGACGATTTCAGCCACCTGCACATGGCGCTCGGGAGCCTCGTCGAAGGTGGAGCTAATGACCTCGCCATTGACGGAACGCTCCATGTCGGTGACCTCCTCGGGACGCTCGTCAATGAGCAACACGATCAGGTGCGACTTGGGGTTGTTCGTCGTGATCGCGTTGGCGATCTTCTGCATGAGGATAGTCTTACCGACGCGGGGGGGCGCCACGATCAGGCCGCGTTGCCCGAAGCCAATCGGCGTCACCAGATCCATGGCGCGCATGGCGAATTCGCCCGGCGTCGTCTCGAGGATGAGCCGGCGATTTGCGAAGAGCGGCGTCAAGTTGTCGAAGTGGACTTTGTTAATCTGCTGATCAAGAGTTTTGCCCTCGATCTTGTCCACGCGCACCAAGGCGAAATAACGCTCTTTCTCTTTCGGTGAACGGATTTCACCCTCGACCAGATCACCGGTCTTGAGCCCGTGTCTGCGGATGATCGAGGGCGGGATATAGATATCGTCGGGCGAAGGCGTGTAGTTGAACCTCGGAGAGCGGAGGAAGCCGTAGCCATCCCCCAACCGCTCCACCACACCTTCGGCGGTCATGTTGCCCTGGCGGGAGGCGTTGCGTTTGAGTATCTCGAAAATGATCTCGTGCTTGCGCAGGGAACCGCAGTTCTCGACCTGAAACTCGTCTTGCGCGAGCTGATTCAAGTCGGCAATGGGCATGTCCTGCAATTTACCGAGTTCGAGACGCAGCCCAAGCTTTTGCGGTTCAGCGGGGCCTTGCGGTGCCTCTTCGCGCTGCTGGTTCTGGTGCTTGTGATGTTTGTGATGCTTATGGTGGTGGTGCTGGCCTTGCTGCCCAGATTGACCCTGCTGAGTCGGCTGTTGGCCCTGTTGGCCAGATGGCCCCTGCTGTGCGGGCGTCTGGGGATTGATTTGTGGTTTGGGCTCCACGATCACCTGCGGATCCACGACTGGTGCAGCCTCAGGCACTGACTGGGGGTCCACGACTACCGCAGGGGATTCAACCTGCGGACTGGGAGTAATAGCCTCAGAAACGGGAGCTGGCGCTGGTTGCTCTGGTCTGGAAGAACCCTGTCCCACCGACTCTTCGGTGTCCATGGGGAGCTGGCCTTCTTGCTCAGCGGGGTTGGAATTCTCACGGGAACCTGCCCGCGGTTTGCGCTTGAATTTGGGTTTTAACATAAACTTGCCTGTGAATTGTTAGAGAGTCACTGGACGCCTGATCAGGCCTTCGGTGATGACGACACCATGCGCGATTTCTCGTGCAGGGCAAGAATTATTTGCAGCCATATCAAAAAAAAGTTTTCGGCACTCAGACACCCCTCTCGAAGTTGCATCCGGCGCAAACCAGCGCAGGTTGTCTCTCGCATGGATGAGAGAGAGAGACTATTTGACGATGCCAACGGCGAACTCGCCATCGGCGAATTGGAGAGTGCCGTCTCCCTCTACCAACAATGTGTCACCCTCGATCCCCTCTTTGTAGATGGCTGGCACGCACTCGGCATGGCTCTGATGAAAACCGGGAAATATCCCGAGGCCATCGAGGCAGGTCTCCGCGCCACCGCCTTGCAGCCCAATGACCAGATGCTCTGGACCAGCCTCTCTCTTGCCTATGTTCGCAACGGCCAGATCAAAGAAGCCGAATCCGCCGGCACGAAAGCCAAGATACTTTCTTGGGGAGGCAAACTCGCACCTACCCCCACTGAATCAAAACCTCAGACACCGTCTTAACTCCCCAGCGCTCGGCCCTTCCCACTCTGTCCAGTCGAGGGTTGTCCCGAAGAGTGCTCGAGCATCTACCAACCCAGAAGCGACCAGCAGACAGCCACCTGAATCCGCCAACTCCTGTAGTGCCTCGATCTCCGCTTCTCCTACTGCGCCCAGCACGGTGGCGCCCATCCAAAAATCCACGGGAAACGACCCCTGCACCGCCAACCCAGCAGCCACTCGCACAGCTTCTGCAAACCGAGCAGCGTTACCCGATACAAACCCAATCAGCACCCGTCTTGGCTCTCCACTCATATAGGGCACTCCCACACATCGCATCCCTCGATTAGCGCCCCCACCGTAGCCAAGCCTCCCAGCACCGCCTCGGTTGGTGCTTCCATATTTCTTCTCTGCAACGCCAAGGCACAGAGCGAAACACGCGGCGTCACCGACACTAACTCCACCCACACCTCCCCCTGACACAACACCACAGCCTCATCGAGCAAGTGGACAAATATCGCATACCCCTGCGCCACCTCATCGCGCATCTGCGTCAACCACGCGCCAGCATCGCTCGGCTCTGCCGTGAGTATATAGGCTTTTTTCATCGCATCCTCTGATTCAATAATTCTGGGGGGCATCCTTGTTGAGTGACCCCATTCCAATCTGCAGAACCAGATCGCACAGTTTTTTGCTCGTCACGAAACAACCATCCCCCACCACCACGGGTGATTCATCTCGAATATACCCAGCGGCAACGAGATCAAATAGATACATTTCGGTTTGCCGAAACCAAACCAAGGCATAGCACTGCGCCTGTGGGTTTCCTTTCTTGAGCAGGCGGGAGAATTTCTGGAGCGCCTCTTTATCCGCAGCCAATGCCTGATAGGCCAGTTCACCCTCCGACAGTGTCCCGGCTAAGCCGGTCGCTCCCAGCGCAAACATCTTCACCTCCGCCAGCTTGGCCGCCGGATCTTCTGTTGGATTCTGGGCCCGCACCGACATCGCCACACTAAAAACCCACACGAACCCAATTATTTTCCCTAAGTTTTTCATGGAATCCTCCAAACTAAAATCCGCTCTCTGCTGTGCCTTATGGCATGGTGACAAACATCGGTTGAGGCAGCAGCTTGGCTGGCTCGAGCGTCGGGTCCAATCTCAGCGCTTCATGCCGTGCTAGAATGTAAGTGTGCGAGAGCATCTGCCCGTGCTGAGCGCTTTTGATAAAATGTTCCAGCGCCTCCTTCTTCTCCTGTCCTTGCAACGCTTGATATCCTGCCAAGAGATAGGCATCAGCCTGGTGCAACCGAGTTTTGAGTGGGTCCTGCGCATCCACTACCTGTTTCAATGTGTCTTCCAAAGTCTCCTTCTTTTCTCCCAACCGGCGCACGGCTACCTGCCACGGTTGTTGAGCCTGTGTCGGAGACACGAAGGCGACTTTTTTGCCGTCCTGCACCCCGATGGCGAATCGCAGAATAGCTCCATCCAACCAGCCCGGGTTTTTCTTGCAGAGCTGTTCTATCATCGTGCCCGCCGTGGCACTATCTCCGCTGACATAGGCAGCTACACAGATGCCATGCTCGCTCCACAACCCGTGCAAATCACGGAACTCGTTCGCAGCTTCCTTCGTCTTTCCCATCAACATCCGCGTTAACCCCATACGATGTTTGATATGGGGACGATCGTTCCAATTACTGGACGAGAAATTCTTATAGGCCTTGTCTAACTGACCCATCGCCAGATAACAGTAGGCTTTCAGCTCGGGCGGCCAGAAAAAACGATTATCGTTTTTTAGTATAGTATTATAGTCAGCCAACGCATCGTCGTATTGTCCAAGTCCGAAATAAGCTTGTCCACGATACATGAGTGAATGCCAATAACCCGGCAAGAGTTCCAAAGCTTCACTGGCATCCGAGATGGCACCATGATAATCTCGCAACCCCACCCGTGCCTCGCAGCGGCGGCTCCACGCCTCACTGTTTTTGGGTTCAGCTTGGATAACTTCGGAAAAAAGTGTCTCAGCTTCGCGATAACTGTTGGGCGTTCTCCGATCTTTGGCTACTTGCAAGAGACTGACCCCTTTTTCCATTTTAGTCTCAGCTTCGCTTCTTTGAATAGGAGGCGGCAGCGTGTAAGGACGCTTGGGATCCTCGAACACAAAATCTTTGACAGCCATTTTTTTGTCGAATACCACGGTGGTGAAAGTGCTCGTGATGGTCGTTGTATAACCTTCTTTGGGGAATAATGCCTCTAACTGTTTTAGGTCTTTTATACTCGACTTAAGTCTTTCGGTTTGTGCCTTGACCATCTCTGGGGTGGTTTCACTGACAACCTCAAATTGGTGAATGGCAAATGTTTTTTTATTCACCGCAAAAACATATTTTTCTAGAGGATTTCTTGAACACTCTATCAGGTAACACTCATGCCCACGGACATTAGTATTGCCTACTACTTTGCCAATACCGTCGAAAGACTGACTTTTTCCGAGAAGCATTAAACACATGTGGAAACCAGATATTGAACCTGATATTTCAGCGATACCATTTTCAATTACTTTGAATTCTTTGATTTCTCTTTTATAACTCCTGATTCCGAAATACCTGCCATCTTTCGTGAAAAATGAACTTACATCCGGAGTAAAACTGGTAGATGAAGGAAGCATAAAATCCAGCCGCATGAGATTTGGGCGTTGAAATCTGAGAACGAATTTACTCTCACTACCGGAAAGGCTTTCTGGTTTGTCATTTGTAGTAATCTCCTCCGCCTCACAGTAGAATGAGTCACAGTTCGCATATTTCTCTTTCACCTTTTCCCAGATAGCAGTCCCGTCTTTTTCCGGATCTCCAGACTCTTCAAACGGTAACACTGCTTCAACCTCTCTAGCCGGCTGATCTTCCGTTGACTTGATGCGGTTTCGTGAAAGCAGAAATGGAATGACCGCGATAACGCATAGGAGCCCGACAACAGACCAGAGCGGTTTGGACCGGACAAAACCCGCTGATTGACGCAGGCGGGATTCGAGGTCGGCATGCCTCTCAAATATTCCTATCGTAGGTTGCAATCCGCCAATGGAAATCTCTTCGGATTGAGCAAGGGTCAGCAGGGTTTCCCCGTATTCCTTCTGCTGGTCTTGTCGCAAGATTTCCAACACGGCTGCATCGGTAGCAAGTTCTCTCTCCTCTCTGATCTTGGCGACCAACCACCAGGCCAAGGGATTCCACCAGTGGGTCACGCTCACGAACAGGGTCATGAGGTGCGTCCAGAGATCATATCGTTTCAGGTGCATGCACTCGTGCAACACGACCAACCGGAGTTGCTCGGGCTGAAGGCGGGTCTGCACATCGGACGGCAAAAGCAAGCAAGGCCGGAAAATCCCAAAAAGCGAGGGGCCTGCCGTGCTATCGAGCAGATAGGAGGGAGGTGGCTGAGATAGTCCCGCTTCTCGGGCAACACTCGCGATGATGCCCCAAAGCCCCTCGGAGGGTGTCCGACGACTGGAACGAAAGTGGCGATAAAAGAGATGTTGCTTGACCCCTAACCGGAGAATGAAAGCCGTGACGCCGACTTGCCAAAGGAAGAAAATGATTTCTCGTGTATCCCATCTCCATGGCAGCAAGCCGGAAACGGCTGTCGCAGGTGCAGGCTCGGGAGATGCTGCCGGTGGTTCCAAGAATGGGGGCGCAGGAGTTTCTGGCAGGGCTTGTTCCCACGCCACGGCTGGAGAGGCAGGAATGATTTGGTAGGCACTGACCGGGCTGGAAGGAAGAGCAGGAAGCAACAGACGACAGGCTACCAAGAGCCAGAGCGCATGCCTCCACCGCGGCGGCACGCTCCCGCGAAATATTGAGAGCACCACGAAAAGGCAGAGCGCCATGCACCCAGCCTGCCAACTGGATTCCGCCAGCCATTTTAATACATAATCTTGCGTGTTCATTTGGAGCCTTTTTCTTTTTGGTCGAGAATACGACGCAGGGCAGACAACTCTTCGGGTGTGAATTTGGCTTGTCGGGCAAAGTGGAGAAGCAGCGGCGTGGGAGAACCACCGAAGACTCGGGCAAGGAAACTTTTACCTTCCTTGTCCACACACTGCCTACGGGGAACAGCCGTGGAGTAGAACAGCTTTCCCTCGAGCTTGTGCGTGGTCGCACAATTCTTTTCAACCAGCCGGGCCAAGAGCGTGCGGATCGTATTGGGCGCCCAGTCAGTTTTTCGCTCGAGTTTTCCGATGATAGCCGAGGAAGTCAGCGGTTTGTTCTCCGCCCACAAAACCTCCATGACTTCCCATTCCGCTTCGGTGATTTTACCCTTGCTCATGCGCTCACACAACCACAGGTGTAGTTGTTAGTCAACTACAATTGTCGGCAGGAATCCATCTTCCCGCAGCCAAATGCGCCCGAGTCATCCCATAGCATCATCAAAGCTGGGACCGTTAAGGTCCTGACCGATTTTACCTCGGAACCCTTCCCTTCCTGCCACTTCCCCTTTTTCGTGTGGTTCGTGTTTTTAGAGTATTTCTAATAAAGACGGCATCACCGAGGCAAAAGAGTGCAGGGAGAAAAGGGAAAGTGCATACTCGGGAAAAGTGGCAAGCGACAGACGGCAGAAGTTCACCACAGAGACGCGGAGGCGCAGAGACAGACACGGGCTGGAAGCCCGCGCTACATTTTTGCAAACCACTTCGTGCTCTTCGTGCCTTTGCGTGATATTTCCCCCTAAAGTAGCACGAGCTTCCAGCCCGTGTTGTGCTGTCGGCGGCGAGACGCCGCCGCTTCTTTCATTGCGTGAGATCCCCCCCCTTTCCACCATCCGTGCTATCCGTGTAATCCGTGGTATAAAAAAAACGCCCTGGAAAACCCTGTGAATCCAGCTCGCCGCAGGACGAGTCCGTCCACTGACGGATTCTTTTCCTATTTCCCCTCCGCGCCTCCGCATCTCCGCGTGAGACACCCCCCCCACACACATCAGTGTATTCCGTGTGGTTCGTGGGTTAGGGCTTCATCTATGCGGCATAAATTTCCTAGTTGTCCGCTCCTATGAGGAGGAATCCAGTATGAACCCAGATTTTGCAATTGAAAACAGGGGAAACTGAGGAAGGTTTGTTT
>DYRQ01000014.1 GCA_020718645.1 Verrucomicrobium spinosum | reverse complement strand
GAATACCATTTGGAACTGATCAAATCTACCTCACCCACTTTTAATCACACCCGAACCTCCCCTGTTGCCGCAAAAATTTTAACCCAGATTATGCAATTGAAAACATGGGGAACTGCGGAAGGTCTGCTTTATCAGACATTTGAAGAGAGCATAAGGCATAATCCAGTTCACCAAAATGGGGAAACAATAACTGCGGCAAAACGAGCAGAGTTTTCAATCCTATCGGATAGCCGGGCAGCCTCGGCTGGTTCATAGACGCATCTGCTTTGTTGCTCGGGGTTTGCAGTAGATGACTACAGCGGCACCCCATAAGAACAGGCGAGCCTGCGCCTCGCATCTGCATCCTTCGCGTGCTATTGCATAATCTGGGTTGAAAAACCGCCCGTAACTGCTCCCAGATGGGGTCTGCTTCCAGCCAAAAAGCGTCTTGAGCGTGTCATCCTGCCGCAACACCTCCGTGTGGCTCATCCGGTAACAGCCCATCCATACATTGACCAGATAGCTCTCCACCACCACCGCAGGATCATACCCACGGTTTCGATCTAGGAACAGGCAGCGGCAATCCCCTGAGCTGCTGACTCACCCCGCTGCGCTCCAACACCTCTTTCATCAGGCGCATCCCGCCCCACGCTGTCACCTTCTCGTCGCTGTATTCCAACTCAAATATCGGGCTCACCATACCGGTGCATCCTCCCACCTGCACTCCCAACTCTCAACTACCTTCTTTCCATGCCTTCTAATGCAAAATTTGGGTTTATCTGCTCGCCTTTGTGGTGGTCTAGATTGTTACGCATTCTCTCTTCAACTGCCTAATTAACAGACCTTCCTGACTTCCTCCTGTTTTCAATTGCGTAATCTGGGATCAATACTCGTTGATCAGATCTATCAGTTTGCGCAGGCGTCCGAGATTCTTACGGTTGAACGGCACACAGATTCGAGTCAAGTCCGTCAATTCCGGTTCATTGATCTCCTCAGGTAGTGCGTGACATTGCACAGGCACGCCGTCCACACAGATATCTTGAAACTCTACTTGGAGCGCTGCAAACGCCTCTTCTGGAACCGGACGCAACAAGCGCATCACCAGCAGATCACCGACATAGCGTGAGGAATGGTAGTTGCGGTAAAAATTCAGTATCTCCGCTGCCGCTGTCTGCTGGCAGTCCATGATTTTGAACAGATGAAAGTCATCCGAAGAAATCCAGCCATCCTTGAGCAGATGATCTCTGAGATACTTCTCAAAAGTGCGCCAGAAATCGCCCCCAGGAGCATCCATGAAAATCAAAGGAAATAGCGGAGCTTTCCCCGTCTGTATCAAGGTCAGCGCCTCGAAAGCTTCATCCATGGTCCCGAATCCACCAGGAAAACAGACCACGGCTTTACTCTCTTTGACGAAATTGACTTTGCGCGTAAAAAAGTAGCGGAAATTGATCAGCTTAGGATCTTTTTCTATGGTGGCATTGGCACGCTGTTCAAAGGGGAGACGGATGTTAAGACCAAAGCTGCGCTCTGCCCCAGCTCCCTCTTGGGCTGCTCCCATGATACCGTCGCCACCGCCAGTAATGACCATCCATCCGGCCTCCACCATCATCTTAGCGAAATCATGGGCAGCGACATATTCAGGTGTGCCGGGTTTGGTGCGAGCAGAGCCGAAAATGGAAAGCTTTTTGATGTGCTTATAGTCGGCAAAAATCTTATTAGCGACCCGCAACTCACGCATCGAACGCGTAAACAATTTCAAGTCCGCATAACTGGGATTATTCCGGGCAAGCTTGATGGCGTTCACGATCAGCTCGCGGTAGTAATCTGCATCATCCTGTTGGATTTTCCCGACCTCTAGCACTTGGGTAATCAGCCCGTCCAAGGTGGGGTTACCGGTCCATGCCCTCGTATTTTTGCTCTGGTGTTCCATAGTTATTTCGTGCGGGAGGTTGACACCTTTGTGCGGCAGATCAACCGAGGAGCTGGGACGATTTGGTGACTCCCAGTGATTCATGAATTTTGAGAGTCGCCTTGGACTGGTTAAGCGTGTAAAAATGAATTCCACGCACCCCGTTATCAATCAGGTCTCTGACCTGCTCTGTGGCCCAATGTATGCCGACAGCTTCGACTGCGGCATCGTCTGATGCCCGGTAAACGGATTTGAGCAACCTAGCTGGAATGCGTGCACCAGCCGCCAAATCAGCCATGCGCACCATCCCGGATCTGGTGGATACCGGCATGATGCCTGCCACGATGGGGACTCGAATCCCAGCCAACTCACACCTCTCGCGGAAATCGTAAAAATCCCTGTTATCGAAAAAAAGCTGCGTCACAATATAATCGGCGCCAGCCTCTACTTTAGCTTTCAGGTAATCCATCTCTTTCAGGCGATTGGGCATATCGGGATGCCCCTCTGGGAAACCGGCCACTCCGATACCGACACCCGGATTATTGGAACGGATATAGGAAACCAAATCGGCGGCATAACTGAAGCCGCCGGGAACGGGTGAGAAAACTGAGCCTTTGGGCGGGTCACCGCGCAGAGCCAATATATTGCTCACACCTTCGCTTTCATAGCGTGCCACAATCGCCTGGATTTCTTCTTGGGTTGACCCGACACAAGTCAGGTGAGAAACCACGGTGATAGAGGTCTCCTTCTGGATTTTGACCACGAGATCATGAGTCCTGTCGCGTGTGCTTCCCCCTGCCCCATAGGTCACACTGACACTCGAAGGCTCTAGTGGTTTGATCTCGGAGATGGTCTGATAGAGTCTGGTCCAGCCCTCCTCTGTCTTGGGCGGAAAAAATTCGAAGCTGAAGGCCGTTGGCGTTGCCTGCAAAATATCGCGAATTAACATAAGGGAGACTCTACGCCAAAAATCCGAGGATAAGCCAGCGAGAAAGCGCTACAGCTATCGGGACGCGAGCGGCTACCCCACCTCGACATGCCAGCAGGAGAGATCCAGAAAGTTTCTCCATGAATCCTCGGAGGCTTTGGCGAAGGTGACATGCAAAGACGGGCGCCAGCGCGGGCGCTTGGGTTGACGGAGGAGGCGCATACCGGCCTCGGACGGCGTGCGATTGCCTTTGCGAGTGTTGCACGGGATGCAGGAGCAGACGATATTTTCCCAGCTCATTTGGCCACCGCGGTCACGGGGCACCACATGATCGAGGTTCAACATCTCTCTGGGGAAGACCTTGCCGCAATACTGACAAGTGTGCTTGTCGCGGTCGAAAATATTATTCCGAGTAAATTTGACCTCTTTTTTCGGAAAACGATCATAGAAGAGAAGCACGATCACACGAGGCACCCGCACTTTGAAAGCCACGGTGCTCACCACATCAGCGCCGCAATAGTCTTGGGAGATATCATGCCACTTTTCGAAATTGAGCGTCTGGTAGCTATCGCCCTCTTCATGGACAACATGAGCGTGTCCGGCGTAGAGGAGAGTGAAGGCCCTCCGAACCGAGCAGACATGGACTGCCTGCCACAATCGGTTCAGCACTAACACATTCTGCCCTATAGACGCGGTCATCATGCGAGTGGAACGATTCCGCCGCTTGTTCTAGCAAAGACTGCAACTGGGTCAAACCGATTTATTCACAGAGTTATTCACAAGATCATCCTCCCCTTCCCATGCCAGGCGATTCTTCTACACTTTTCGTATTCACTCACAACATCTTGCACCCCACTGTGAGCGGGTATTTATCAAGGTTAAGCTCCTGTTGACCGCATAGCAGTCACCAGAGATTTACAATTTCGAGGTTTTGCTGTCACACACTTGCCAGACTATAGTGACTTATTGAACGCCCTCCCCGATATTGACGCTGCCGCCATAAGTGCCCCTCCCCCGTGGTTAGTGGATTGTCTGGCACACCGCTTCTCTTTGCGAACAGACAGTCGTTGGGAGGAGGCGCACGCATTTTTCGAGAAACACCCCGGGGCATGGCTCCCGGTATGTGGGGAGGATGGCAAGCCCATCGGCGTCATCAATGCAGACATCTGTCGCCAAGTCCATGCCCGCCAGCCAGCGGGAAAAGGGGGGCTCGGCTTTGCCTCACCCCAGTCCCGAAAGAAAAGCATCTCTGAGGCTATGGTCTCTCTGTTTGACACTATCGCTGTGGACGCCCCCATCGAGCAGGTGTTGACAGTGCTCGGTTTACCGATTGGTTCCGACGACCATCCCCACGCTCTCTTGGTGCTGCAAGAAGACGACCGCCTGACCGGGGTGGCTGACCCCCACCGGATCTTGACAGTAGCCGCCTCGCAGATCAGCTCGCAGAAAGCCTTGGTAACTCGCCAGCACGAACAGGTTTCCCTGCTCCAAACTCAGGTGGAGAAGGCCGCAACCAACCTCGAAAAACTGACCTGCACCACTTCTGAATCTCTCCGCACCTCCCAGCTCAGACTGGCTGCTTTCGCGAATAAAATCCAAGCCACCCTAAGGGGTTTTACCGAATTCGCCCATTTGTTGCTCGACACCGATCTCGACCATGCCGAGCGAGCACAGGTCCAGACCATCGCTTCCCAGTCTTCGAGCCTCTGCACCCTAGCTGAAAATATCGCCGACCTCTCGGGACTAGAATGTGTCCCGGCCCCACTCTCCTCTGAAATGTTCGAGTTACTCGATGCGTTGGAGGAAAGTCTCTGCGCCAGCAGTGCAAAAATCACAGAGAAAAAAGTCGAGTTGCTCTGCCGTATCCCACAAACCTTACCGCGCCACCTGTCTGGCGACCGCGCCCGTTTGATACGCATGGTCTCGCTGCTTCTGGAATGCGCCGCCTCGCAAACTGCCTCTGGAACTCTCACCCTCAACCTCCAGATTATCAAAGATACCCCCCAACAATCGCTGGTCGAGTTGGACATATTTACCACATGGGATGAGACCCAAAACACAGTTCCAGACCCTACTGGGCACGACTTGATCCAGCCTGCCTCCATCGCCTTCCCGCTCTGTAATCACTGGGCGGAGCAAATGGGTGGCTCTCTCTCTACCGAGCGCCAACCCAGCAAGGATCTGGTTTATCGCCTCACCCTCCCTTTTGAAAAAGTGCAGCCCACGCAGGAAGCATCCCGACAAGAGACTCTCTGGGGCATACGCGCTTTGCTGGTAGAACCCGTGCCTGCGCACCGGGAGGTTCTCACCTCTTGGCTCTCCTCGTGGAGTATGGCTTACAAGTCTTGCCCTGATCCGAACGACGCAGCTACTTGGACGAGCACCCATGCGGAGCAGGGTGCAGCCTTCAACCTCATCATCCTCGCCCATCACCCTGGCATCCTCGACGCCCTATCACTGGCGCGCACCCTGAAAAAATTGCCCGCGGCTCAGAAATCTAAAGTGGTGTTGCTCTGCCACAAACAGACACAGCCAAGCCCTGCTGAAATCACCAAGGCGGGAATAGATGCCGTCCTCTACCGCCCTGTCACAGCTCAATCCCTCCACGACACCTTGGCCAAAAAAGCCGTCATCCACCCTGCTGCTCCAGCGCAGGCGCAACCGGCCACTTCCACTCATCCGCTCACTGTCTTGGTAGTGGATGACAGCTCCGCCAACCAAGAGATCGCCAAGGCCCTCCTCGAGAAACTCGGACATCACCCCCTGATCGCTGGCAACGGACAAGAAGCCTTGGACCTACTAGCTCTACAACCCGTGGATGCCGTGCTCATGGACTGCCACATGCCCGTCATGGACGGCATCGAGGCCACACGCCGCATACGCTCGGGTGACTATTCAAGCATCCGGCGCACCATCCCCATCATCGCTCTCAACGCCAGCAGCAGCGCTGCCGAGAAGAGCCGTTTCACCATCTGTGGGGTCAATGACTTCCTTGCCAAACCTCTCATCCCTTCTGCCCTCTCTAAAATACTCAGTAAAATAGTATCGTCTGTCACCCCTACTGCCCGCGCAGAGCCCCTGACCGCCCCGCCCCCGCACCCCTCCATCGAGGAGATGGACGAAGAGGAATTGGCACTGGAGGCTGCCAAGCTCGCTCCACCCAGCCCGCCCAAGCGACCCAAACTCGACCTCCCTCCGTTCCTGATCGAGATGTTCCTCAAAGAGACCTCCCAACGCCTGGGGGAATTGGACGCTGCGCTCGCTAATCAGGACATCAAGACCGTGACCCGCATTGCGCACACCATCAAGGGTAGCGCCTCAAATTTCGAAGCCGATCGCCTCGTGAAAATCTGTCAGACCATCGAAAAAATGGGTCGCGACAACGACATCAGCCAGGTGCCCAGCCTCCTCCCCGAAGTCCGCGCCGCCTACGATGAAACGCTCGCCCAACTCCAATCGGATATGGAGACACCTCAGTAAAATTGTCCTCGCACAATAAGCATAGCCAGATTTGGAATTGTCCCCTACAAGCACCAAGTCATGCAGGACTCGCCTGACACAGCCGCACCACGGAACCGCATTCGCCACTACGCTGGCTGGGTCTGCTGGCTTCTGACTTGGTGCTTCGCCACAGTTTACATCCTCCACCACACCCATGGGATCACCGCAAGACAGCATTACGCGAGCAGCCAGTTCGCTCCCCCACCCAACTCAGCTCAACTAGTGGAAGGAAGAAACCTGATCCTCCCATCTTTTGCAGTGGATGGTTATGCTTGGATCCGTTACGCACAAGAGATGTCTGACCGCGGGGCTTGGCGTCTCCGCCATGTCACTCTGGACAATCCCCCCGAAGGTCGCGAACTGCACTGGAATTCAGGCTTCTGCTGGTGGCTTATCACCTTGGGCAAGTGCCACTCCCTTGCCACAGGAACATCCCTCCGAGCCTCTATCGAAGTGATGGCAGGATGGGCCAACCCACTTTTATTGATCGGGTGCCTTCTTGTTTTTGGCGCCATGATCCGCGCCAAGTTTGGAGTCTTTCCAGCGATCTGGACCACCTGCGCCGCAGCAGGAAGCGCCCTGTATTACGAGTCATTTTTCCCCTGTTACCCTGACCACCACGGCATGATCAATGCCGCCATCGTCGGCATGGCACTCTGCTTGGCCATCTCCGGGGCTGGCTGGACATCCCTCCCGAGAGGCATGAGTCACAGGCACCGCCAATACTGGGTCATGCTCTCTGGGCTCTTCGGTGGCATCGCCCTCTGGGCCAGCGCGGTCACCATGACCATCGTGCTGCTCTGCCTAGGCGTCGCGGCACTAGCCACCCTGTCTCTGGGTGGACTACAAGCCAAGCGCCAAGATCCCAATGGGGAACCTGAACTCTGGAAGCTCTGGGGTTACTCAGGCTGTGCCTCTTCGCTATTTTTTTATGGCTTAGAATATTTCCCCAACCACCTCTCGTGGCGCTTGGAAGCCAACCATCCCCTCTACTCCTTGGCCTGGCTCGGCGGCGGGCTGCTCCTAGAAATGATGGCCAACTGGCATATCCACGCACGCCGTGATCAGATAGGTCGCTGGGCCATCGCCCTGGTCTGCCTTGCAGCATTACCCGTCACTATCGCACTCGGCGGATCATCCGTCTATGTGATGAGAGATCCCTTTTTCACGGGTCTCTTGGAGCATATCATCGAATGTCTGCCTATCTGGATACGAGTTCAGCAATCTGGAATCACCCCGTTTCTGCACCTGATCGGATTAGCCCCACTACCCATGCTGCTGCTGGCTTGGGCAGCCTTTTACAAAAAGACCCCCCTGCGAATACGGCGCCTGTGCCTCCTTTTTCTTGGTCTGGCAGCAGCCTTGACCTTGGCCTTTGCCCTGCAAACTCGGTGGAGCCTCGTAGCGGCAGCGGCATGGCTCTGCTGCTGTGTGCCGGCTGGTATCTGGATCTCGGATTCCCTCTCTCCCGTGTGGCTCCGGAACTGCCTAGCTGTGTTCGTAGTGGCTACGACGCTCGCTACACCGGTGAGCTACCTGCAACGAATCGAGGCGGTCACCCGTCAAAAAAACATCTCGCAAGACGAAGGACTCATGCTCGCCCTACGAGACATCGCGCATTTCATCCGCGCAGAGGGGGGGGGCAAAGCCGTTTTCTTGAGTAATCCTACTTGTTCCACCCCCCTAGGCTATTTCTCAGATCTCACCAGTGTCTGCTCCCTCTTCTGGGAGAATATGCCTGGACTCAAAAAAGCCGCGGCTATACACAGCGCCACCAGCGATGCCGAGGCACTGGCGTTACTAAAAAACTCCGCCACCACTCACATTGCCTTCATTAGCTACGAGCACTTTATCCAGCAGTTTTTCGACCTCGCTAAACCAACAGAGCCCAGCCAGCACCTAGCTCAGACTTTTGGTGCAAAAGTTTTTTTTGGGCGTGAATTGCCAGATTGGCTCAGGCCGCTTCCTTACAGCATCCCGCCGGGCTTGCGGGATCTCAAATGGGATGTGCTCGTTTGCGCCGTGGAGCCTGGGCAAGAACGGGGAGATGCTCTTTTCTATCAAGGAGATTATCTGGCATCCCATGAGCTGTGGCAGGAGGCCGCCAGCAAATGGAATCAGGCCTGCCATCTCATGCCAGAGCAACCCCTCATTTGGATGCGCTTGGCCGAGGCGAAGGTTCACACGGGCGACACGCAAGAAGCCGTGCCACTGTTTCACAAGACTCTCCGGCTGCTGCCTGAACCAGCTCGGGCTCAAGCCGCCTTCCAGATTGCCACCCTCCTTCTCAACACCCGCCATAAACAACAGGCTCTCGTTTTTTACCGACAAGCCGCAGACCTCGGGGTCGGCGATGCCCAGAATAACGCTGCTTGGATCATGGCCACAGCACCGTGGAGTTCTACTCAAGAACACCGGGAGGCTCTCGAGAGAATTCAAAAATCATCCAACAACAACCCAGAGAACCCCGCCTTTCTCGACACCCTGTCAGCCTCACTCGCCCGGCTCGGGAAATACACCGAGGCCATCGAAACCGCCCACCGGGCAGCAGACCTCTGCCGCAAAGGGCAGTTCGAAGAAGGTGCTCGCGCCATAGAGTTGCGCGCCTCACATTACGCCAACCGCAAACCGTGGATCGAAGAATGAAACCTGTCTGGACTCTGGCCGACCTCCATAGCTCCTGCATCTTCCCCAGCAGAGTCAAACGCCTGTCCTCAGCTCTGACCCGCCAATTACCAGAATCCGGCACTATCCTCGATATAGGCACAGGTGATGGCTCCATCCTAGCTCTCTGCTGCCAACTGAAACCCGGCCTCACCCCCTCTGCCGTGGATATCGCCCCACGCCTCCATTGCTCTGTGCCAGTGACTGCCTACGACGGCAGAACCCTGCCCTACGGAGACGAGTCTTTCGATGTCGTCATGATGGTTGACATGCTACACCACTCGGAAAACCCAGCCCGTGTCATCCGCGAAGCCTGCCGAGTCTCACGGGGAGTCGTGATCATCAAAGACCACTGCTGCCAGACCGCGTGGGATTGGCTCACGCTTTCCGCCATGGACATCGCTGGCAACCTCCACCACGGCATCCCTCTCCCTCTCTGGTATTGGGCTCCGGAAGACTGGGAAACAGCACGCCCTGCAGGATGGCACCTGGACAATCAGGAAAAGGCTCCGAAAATTTATCCATGGTGGTTGGCGTGGATTTTCGGTCGGTCACTCCATATTATCACAGTCTGGCACAAAGATTTATAGATTGAGTCTTCATCTAAATTTTCTTTGTCAATAAACTTTTCAGCTTCTTTTTCGAGAAAAATTGTTCTTAGCCCATTTAATACTTGCAGTAGCTTAATCACTTGCTCACGGTTAAGCCCTGAGGAACAGGGGTGCCGAGCGGCTCCCCGTAACATAAACTGAGGCAAGAATAGAGGGACAAGAGTATGGCCAGAGCTGATAAAAAAGCCGACGAAACGGCGAAAGGCAAGAACACAACACAGTCACGGGCTCGTGCCATCCGCAGAGTCAAAGCCGAGGCAGCCAAGGCCGTTTCCCAGATTCGCCGCAGCACAGCCCCCCGTAGTGCCGCCGAAAACGCTGACCGCCTCGAGCCCCGCATCGTCACGGACAAAGATCCTTCTGCACTGAAATATGTCGTTTCGCAACCCGAGCCACAGTCAGCCTATCGCCCCGTGCCAGAGTTCGAAGATCTCGGTGAACTCCCCTCTTTCTACGGCACCCGCCGCGTCTATCTCGTGGCACGCGACCCTCATTGGTTCTACGCCTACTGGGATCTGAACCACGAGCAATACCAGCAGGCCATCGAAAATTCGCACGACGGTAAAGTCTTCCTGCAACTCTACACCCCTGCCGGCACTCAGGTGCAGCAAATCCAGATTCCCCAAGGCTGCCGGACTTGGTTCATCAATGCAGGCTCTCCCGGCTCCTCGTTCTACGCCGAACTCGGATTCTACAATCGCCAGCACCAGTTTGAATCCCTCGGTCGCTCCAACTTGGCCGTCGCCCCCCGTGACTTTGTCTCGGATGACGTCCGTTCCCGCTTTGTCACCATCCCCTTTCACTTCACTTTCCGCCAACTCCTCGAGCTTGTCGGTCTGCATATGCAAGATGGGGAGGAACTGGGCGAAGCGATCACCCGCCTCCAGGAGCAGGGCTTCCAATTCCCCTTCGACATCGGAGCCGATTTCGGCACCAGCCCCGATCAGCAGCAGATGCTTCTCAACTACCTCGGCGGCGAAATCACCCGCCGCATCAACATGGGCTCCTACGAGATCTCCGAGGTCATCCGCCAGCGCCTCCAAGACCAGCTCTCCTCAGTAGGCGGTAGCGGCTTCGCGCTCGGCGGCATGTCCAGCGGACTCATGGGCAGCATGATGGGTCAGAGCATCTCGGGCTTCGGCGGGTTCGAAAAGAGCGGCCTAGGTGGTCTCTCCAGCGGTGCTATGACCTCTTGGGGTGCCGCTGCTGGCGCCACAGTCGCTGGTGCTGGTGTCTCCTCTTTCAGCAGCCCTGGCGGCGCCTTCGGCGCGGCTGGCGAGACTGGGCGGGATCGCAATTTCTACATGCATGTCAACGCGGAACTCATCATCTACGGTGGCACAGACCCGAACGCCACCGTGCGCATTGATGGCAAGCAGATCAAACTCCGCCCAGACGGAACCTTCAGCTACCACTTCAGCTTCCCCGATGGTCGCTTCCACATCCCGATTGAAGCCACCTCCCCCGATGAAGTTGAAACCCGCAGTGCCCTCCTCTCCTTCTTGCGCCTCACCGACATCTGCGGCGAAGTGGAAGCCACTGGGCAACCCGCCCACCTGCGCGAACCCCTCGGTCGTGCCCAGTAATTCAGACCACACCAACCCTACACCTGTGCCAAAGCGTTTTTCTATGAGCAAAATACTAGCTATCCTTGCCTGCACTATCGCCTTGGCAGGCTGCGCGTCAGTCAGTGTCAAAGATGTCCAGAAAAATACGACTACTGAGCCCAAGACTAAGCCCGAGACGCTCTATGTGATGGATTTCAGCACAGAGAGTGCCGAGTTTAATGTGGATCGCGAGGGCAAAGAGCTAGAAACCTTTAAAACCGACCTCACTGCCATGCTCTCCGACCTCCTCGTGGAGCGGCTAGGCAAAGCCGTGGCACCAGCCCAGAGAATCCTTGGCAACAAAACCTCCTTCAAAAAAGGTTGGTTAGTTACTGGCCGCTTTATCCGCGTGAACCAAGGCAGCCGCGCTTTGCGCATGACCCTCGGACTCGGTGCTGGTGGCACCAAGATGGAAACCGAAGTGCTCGTCTATGACCTCTCCATCTCCCGCACTAAACCCTTCATGCGCTTTGTCACCACAGGGGGTAGCAACGCTGAACCCGGCATCCTGACCAGCCCAGGCCCCATCTCTGCTGGGCTCGCCGTCATCAAACACACAGTGCGCGGCCTCTCCGAAGACGCTAATCGCACCTCTCGCGAGACCACTGCAGCCCTCTCGGAATATATGGCAGAGCGCGGTTTCATCTCTACTAACGATGCCCAGAAAGCCAAAAAGCTCGGCGAAACAGGCAATGTCCTCTAATCTCTTTCCTTGGGAATAAAGTATAGACCCCAGAGCCTATTTGCCCCTTGGCTCGAGTATGGCATCAATTAAGTCACTGACTCGTTCTCAATAATTGATTTCGAGGCAAAAATTGATTGTCTGGATGTAGTTGGATTTCCTTCTGCTATAGAATATTGGATTACTATTATCTGGTTAGTATTGCCCATCTATAATATATTTAATAATGTTCCTATACATGAATCGCCTCTCTTCTCTTTGCATTAAAACTGTCAGATCAACTCACCGGGCTTTAGCGGTATCATTACTATTAACGGCCTGCTCGCCCGCCCCAAAAAATTCGGCAGACGCCACCATCATTGCAGACCAGATCGCTCAAGATAGTGCTTTGGCTCTACAGAGCGTTGAGGCTTTAGCGACCTACACCCTCGATCTCTACACCCGCAAAGCCGAGATTTTGCCCAGCGTGGATAAGAGCCGTTATACCACAGCTCCAGACGGGGCCTTCTATAAACCGGTCAACGATGGCGGCGCTGCACTCTGGATATCAGGTGCTGTGCCCATCACGGAACCAGTGCAAGAAGTAGCCTATCTGACCGAGCCCATGGACGCCGAACTCAAGCGCATCTGCAAGGAAACCCCCTCGGTGGTGCAAGCTTATTACAACGACCGCAACAGCCTGAACCGTATTTATCCGTGGATGGATGTGCTGACACAATACGAGCCGAAAATGGATATACCCAAGTTCAACTTCTACTACCTCGCCGACGCAGAACATAACCCGAGCCGCAAGGGCGTGTGGGTGGATGAGCCTTATGTGGATCCTGCTGGGCGCGGCTGGATGATCAGTGCCATCGCCCCTGTTTACAGCGGGACAGAACTCCTCGGTGTTGTGGGTCTCGATGTGACCCTCGACACTATCTCCGAGCGCTACATGGAGCACAGCAAAAAACCTGTAGCGGTGTTCGCCCGCACAGGCGTCTTGGTGGCTGCCACAGAGGACGCCATCGCCATCATGGAAATGCCACGCATCAAAGAGCATCGCTACTTGGAAACAGTGAAAAAAGATACTTACAAAGCCGATGACTACAATGTAACCAAGAGCCCAAACCGCGCCATACGCCAGATCAGCGAGCGCCTCACCACGGCCCATTCGCAAAGCCCGCTCTCCCTCGACCTAGCCTCTGGGAAATACCATGCCTCCACCTCCATCGTGCCAGGCATCAATTTCACTGTCGTGGTTTTTGAAAAGCTGTAAAACTCAGGCTTTCGAGCCACCACCGTGAAACCCCGCACAGCAGCGAGACAAAAGCGCGAGCACAAGTCTGGGAGTCAGTCTCAGACAGATCTCCCAGTGTGGAGATCTTCTGCAGTTCCCGCCTGCCTTCTGGCGGTCGGGGTCGCCGCAACTCTATTTTCATCTGCATGGATGATCCATCATATCCATGAAGACCAGCTTGTCCAAGCGTCGGCGCAAGTCCGGGAACTTGCCAAAAATGATGCCCGACACGCTGTCCGAGAATTGGAGCGCTTTCGCGAATCCTTCACCCTCTCCCAATCCACTATCCCTTTCGCTCAGATTTTAGCGTCTGGCGAGACTGCTCTAGAACCTCTGCCCTGCTTGAAACGGTTTCTATTGCTCCATACCCCCCTCCTTCGGGAATTGCGCCTCACAGGTGATACAGAACAAGGCCGTATCATACGCATCCGCAAGGGAAACTATCTCCAAATATCCCCCATTCAAAATACCTCCTCGTGGCCTCCCTTGGGGGGCAGAGAGATTGAAATCCATGGCCGTGCTGGGCAATGCCACATCACTGCTGTCCTCGAACCTGACACTGCTATGCGCGAATTGCTCCGAGAAACTGGAGTGGCTCGCCCTGAACTCTCCATCCTCTTGGCAGCACCAGACGGCAGCATACTCGATGTCAACCGCGCCGGTCGCACTCTCACAGAAGCTGTCCTCGATCCAAGCTGGATTTCCGCTCTGCAATCTGATGCCCGTGAAAAAATAATTAGCGAAGGAAGATTTTCGGCTCGCATTGGCAGCGTCACAAGCTCTTTTGTCTGCGCCCACGCCCCCCTCAGTTTCGAGAGCTGGTCTTCTGTCATCATCGCTGCCGCAGATGAACAACAAGCGCTGGCCACCATCCGCAAGACCACCTTGCGCCTCGGTATCGCCGGAGCTGTTTTACTCCTGCTGAGTGCTCTGGCAGCCTTTTGGGTCTATGCCCGCCTGAGCAGGCTCCAGCACGAAGCCGAGGCCGCAAGCAAAGCCAAGAGTGAATTCCTAGCCAACATGAGCCATGAAATCAGAACCCCGCTCAACGGTGTCACGGGGATGCTGGGCTTGCTCATGGACACCCCCCTCAATACCGAACAACGACGACTGGCCGAGACCGCCGATTCCAGCGCAGAAGCCCTGCTCTCCATCATCAATGACATTTTAGATTTCTCTAAAATCGAGGCGGGCAAACTCGAACTCGACCTTACTGATTTCGACTTGGTTTACCTTGTAGAAGAGCTGGCTGCAGTCATGGCTCCCCGAGCCCATGCCAAGAAAATTGAGTTGCTCTGCGACATCCCGCCAGAAATACCCTCCGTCCTCTGCGGCGACTCAAACCGCCTCCGCCAGATCCTTTTCAACTTGGTAGGCAATGCTGTCAAATTCACCCACCAAGGCGAAGTCGTGGTGCGAATCCGAGTCCTCGCTTCGCAAACAGGCCGTATCTCCCTCCGCTTCTCAGTGCTCGATACGGGTATTGGCATTTCTGCCGAGAAACAATCTTTGCTCTTCGCCAAGTTCAGCCAAGCCGATGCCTCCACCACTCGCAAATACGGTGGCACCGGTCTAGGTCTAGCAATTTGCAAGCAGCTCATCCACCTCATGGACGGCTCTATCGGAGTCCAAAGCACAGAGGGGCGTGGATCGGAATTTTGGTTCGAGATCACCTTGCCCGAAGGTAAATCTGTAACCCCCGTAACAACAGATCTCGGCTGTGTGCGAGGAATGGAAGTGCTGGTGGTGGACGATAATGACACCAACCGAGCTATCATACGCGGCATACTCCGCATCTGGGATATCCGCCCTATCGAAGCCAGCGATGCTATATCAGGTTTACGCATACTCCAAGAGGCAGCAAAACGAGGACAACCCATCCCCATCGCTATCCTCGATATGCAAATGCCCCGCATGGATGGAGAAGAGCTGGGACACCGCATCCTAGCAGATCCAGAAATCGCCAACACCCGCCTCATCATGATGTCTTCGGCTGACCATCTCTCCGATGCTCAACGCTTTTTGCAGACTGGTTTTAGCGCATTTCTAACCAAGCCCGTCCGCCGGGCAGACATCTTCCAAGCCCTTTCCCATGCCGTAAAAAATCGCTCCACTACCCAGCCGCCCCTACTCACCCGCCCAGCCACCGCTCCACTCTCCACAGCGCCAGATCCCGAAGCCGCCAACATCAAAATACTGCTCGCTGAGGATAATACCGTCAATCAGACCGTCGTTCTCGGTATCTTGAAAAAGTTCGGCTACACAGCGGATGTGGCCGCCAACGGACGCGACGCTGTCCGAGCACTCTCCACCACACCCTACGACATCATTCTCATGGATGTGCAGATGCCGGAGATGGACGGCCACGAGGCCACGCGCGCCATCCGCACAGGACACGCTGGTGTGGACAGAATTAATACCCGTATCATCGCCCTGACAGCTCATGCCATGAAAGGCGATGAAGAAGATTGCTTGGCCGCGGGCATGGACGACTACCTCACCAAACCTATTGACCCCACACTGCTAGTGGAAAAAATCCGCCTTTGGCTCCCTGAAACTAAGACTGCTGCCCCGCAGCCCACTACACCTCCAGCCCAGCCAACGAAAGATGACACTGGCGCGTTCGATAAAGAATTTGCACTCCGCCAGACCGCAGGGGATCACGACTTACTCCTATCCCTCTGCCAGCCATTGCTGTCAGAAGCACCAGGCTCAATTGCCAGCTTGATCCGCCACATCGAACAGGGAGAGGGCCAGCCAGCAGCTGACCTAGCCCACAAGCTCAAAGGTGGATTCTCTATCGTAGGTGCCGCTCGCTTGGTCGGGGCTCTCAAATCCCTTGAACAAGCAGCCAAAGAAGGGAAGCTGTCGCACGCTAAAAATATCACTGAGGATGTTGTCCGAGAATTTGCTACTACCCGCCAAGCCATACTTACACTCTGGCCTGCTCTAGCCGAGAACTCTCCTCCGCTCTCGTCATAATCCCGCTCCGCGTCTCCTCATGAGATCGCTGCCCGGAGGGATACCGACGGGATGGGCTGTGTTCGCCAAAAACCTCGAATCTAGCTTTGCCAAACGCCGCCGATGCTGTAGCATGTCGCCATGTTCAAAGGCACTTACACAGCATTGGTCACGCCGTTCAGCGACGGGCGCATAGACACCGAAGCCCTCGAGTTCCTCATAGAAAAGCAGATCGAAGGTGGTGTGGATGGCATTGTGCCAGTCGGCACTACTGGCGAGTCGGCCACCCTGAGCCACGACGAGCATATCCGCGTGATCGAGCTTTGCGTCAAGGTGGCCAACGGTCGCTGCCAAGTCATCGCAGGAACTGGCTCCAACTGCACGGACGAGGCTATCCAGCTCACCCAAGCCGCCGAACGCGCTGGCGCTGACGGCTCCCTGCAAGTGGCTCCCTACTACAACAAGCCGACCCAAGAAGGCCTCTACCAACATTTCAAAGCCATCGCCGAAAGCACTGACCTGCCTCTGATCCTCTACAGCATCCCAGGCAGGTGCGTCATTGAGATTGCCATTGATACCGTGGCACGCCTCGCTGCTGATTGTCCGGAAAATATCGTCTGCATCAAAGAAGCCGGCGGACGCTTGGAACGCGTCAAACAACTGATCGGCGTGGTGCCGTCCTCGTTCACGATCCTCTCGGGTGACGATGGCCTGACCCTCCCTTTCATGCGCGACGGTGCTGTCGGAGTGGTCAGCGTGGCCTCCAACCTCCTACCCAAAGAAGTGTCGGACATGGTTCGCCATTTCCTGACGGGCAACGCCGATTCAGCTTGGTCTCTCCACGCCAAAATGGATCACCTCTTCCGCGACCTTTTCATCGAGACCAATCCAATCCCCGTCAAAGCGGCTCTAGCCATGCGCGGCTGGATCATGGAAGAATACCGTCTGCCTATGGTGCCTATGTCCAAGGATAACCGCGACAAGCTTGAGGCGACATTGAACGATGGGGGCTGGCTGTGAGCGCACCCGCGCTTGCTATCGTCGGCGCCAAGGGGCGTATGGGGCAGACTCTCTGCCGCCTAGCTCCTGAGATGGGTTTCGACCTTGTCTCTTCGCTTGACCAAGGGGACGACCTCGTCGCTGGTCTCTCTCGCGTTCAAGCTGTCATTGATTTCAGTTCGCACGCTGTCACTGCACAGGTTGCGGAACTCTGCGCGGCTCAGGATAAAGCCCTCGTCATCGGCACCACAGGCCACAGCGATGAGGAACTCGCTGCTATCCGGTGTCACGCCTCGAAGGTGCCTACGGTGTTTGCTCCCAATTATTCTGTCGGGGTCAACACCCTGTTCTGGCTCACTCGCAAGGCTGCTGAAATCCTCGGATCTGACTTTGATCTCGAAGTGGTCGAGATGCACCACAACCTCAAAAAAGATGCCCCGAGCGGCACCGCCAAACGCTTGGCTGAAATCCTGTGCGAAGTCCGCGACTTGCAATACAACAACGATGTGCAACACGGACGGCACGGCATCGTGGGCGAGCGTTCCCAGAGGGAAGTGGGCATGCACGCTGTGCGCGGCGGCGATGTGGTGGGCGATCATACCGTGATTTACGCCGCCCAAGGCGAGCGCGTGGAACTCACACACAAGGCATCGTCCCGCGAAACCTTCGCGCGAGGTGCCCTCCGCGCAGCACACTGGGCCATCACAGCCAGCCCTGGTCTCTACGACATGCAGGATGTGCTCGGGCTGAAATGAACCGCCCTCTTACTGAGCGCGTCCCATTGTTTTCTCGGCAACCGAATTTAGCAAACGGCGCTGTCCTGACCTAGACACTATTCGTCAACACCTCTCTCCGTCCCCACCTTCTCAGGCAGAGGCTCGCAGTGCGCCAAGCAGCTTCCAGAGCAATGGCTCTCGACATTTTGGAAGTGCCATTCACGCGGTCGCGGAAGGTGATGGGAACTTCCACGATTGATGTCCCTGACTTCCATGCCTCAAACAGCATCTCAATCTGGAAGGCGTAACCGTTCGAGAGGATAGCATCCAGATTGAGCCGCTCCAACAGCTCTCTCCGGTAGATACGGAACCCGCCTGTCGGATCGGTAAATGGCATGCCTGTGCATGCCCGGACATAGGCGGCAGCAAAGAGGCTGATTAAAAGGCGTTCCACCGGCCAGTTCAACACGCGCACCCCGTTCAGATAACGGGAGCCCAGCACGAGTTCAGCACCTTGGTTGAGGCGGGAGAGGAGCTTGCCTAGCTCGCCAGGTGAATGAGAGAGATCAGCATCCATCTCGCACACCCAAGAATAATCCCTAGCTAAAGCCCAGCGAAATCCTTCGATATAGGCCGTGCCAAGACCGAGTTTGCTTGGCCTCGCTAGCAGGTGGATGGCAGAACCATACTGGGGGTGCGAGGTGATAATATCTGGTGTGCCATCGCCAGAGTCATCATCTACAATCAGAACATGCGCAGGGGGTGCCGCCGTGCCTAAACGATCGAGAAACCTCGGCAAAGAAGCCGCCTCACCATAAGTGGGCACAATGATCAGTCCAAAATTTGACGGAAGACCTTCGCCCATGTGCTGTATTACTCCTGCTTCGTGGGTGCTTGGGGCGACTGGCTCTTGGTAGCAGGAGAGTCTGGCTGAGAGGGTATCTGGGCAGGCTGTGCTTTGGGGGTATCAGCAATTCTCTTGAAAACAAAATCCCCGCCGCTTGCCCTATGGAATTCAGCTAGAGCCTTCTGGTAATCGTGACGCGATTGCAGTTCGGTGCTGCGAGCCGTGGTGAGCGCCACCTGAGCATCGAGCACTTCGATCTGCGTGCCGGCTCCAGCATCGAAACGACTCTGGGCGAGGCGGAGACTCTCCTCTGCTTGCTCCACCGTCTTGGCTTGGGATTCCATGAGTTCCAGCGCTTCGAGATAGCTGGAGTAAGCTTGGCGAACATCAATTTCCGCCTTGCGTTTTTCATCCTCGAGATGGGTCATGGCGGACATAATGCGAGCATGCGCCTGATCCACTTGCCCCTTGGTTTCCAGCCCATCAAAAATATTCCATGATCCCTGAACCCCAGCGGTGTAGCCGCCATCGGTCTTGCCCCAATCCTCGGAGTAACCCTCATGTTCGTAACCGTAGGTGGCGTAGGCGGAGACAGTGGGATAGTAACCAGAGAGGGCACGGGTTTTTGATTTTCGTTCCCGAGCCACAGTATTGTCGAGGCGCTTGATGAGGGGACGGGTTCCTGTCGCATCGGCAATGCCCTTCTGGAGATCGAGTTCTTGGCGATCTCCACTGAGCAGCCCTGTAATCTCGAAAGGCAAATCTGTCGCCGCAATACCAGGGCCGAGATCCTCTGCGATGAGGCGGGCCAAGTCTTGCATGGCGAGGCGATAGTTGTTTTTGGCGCGGATCAACTCGGGCTTCTGGTTCGACAGCGCAACTTCGGCACGCAACACATTGAAGCGAGTCACTGTGCCAGCTTCAAAGCGACGGCGCTGATTTTCCAACTCCTCAGCAAGCAGCTTCACCGACTGCTCCTGCACAGTAATGAGCGAGCGGTTGAGCAACACTTGGTTAAAGGTGAGTTTCACCTGCAAAAGAACTTCCTGCACCGTCTCCTGCAAATCGAGGAAAGCAGATTCTTCGTCGAGTTTGGCCATGGCGATCGAGGCTCGTGTGCCGCCTGCATCAAAGATGGTTTTCGTTACCTTGACACTGATGTCCCACTGTTCGTTGGTAGCCTTGTCAGTATTCGGCACCACTCGAGTCTGCGCCGTGGTAGTGGTATTGCCCGTGGCACTGGACGCAGAGGAGGAAGATGACTTCTCAGCAGGGGGGCGACCCGAAGTCGTCCGAGCGCTGACCAAATACTCATCCGTTGTGCCAAGCTGACTTTCTAGCGAGAGGCGAGGCAGGGCGGCGGCACGGGTTTCAATCGTGACCCCCTTGGATCTCTCAATTTCCGACTTGGCCCGCAGGATGTCTGCATTTTTGCGGAGCGCCAGATCAAGACAATCTTCGAGTGTTAACTGTCGCTTGCCGGCGACTGAGCCGCTATTTGGGGTTGTCTTGGCAGGAGGCGTTGCCTGTGACGAAGCGTGCTGGAGCTTATCAGCAGAGACACCAGCCGACAGAACCTCTGAGCCAGCTTGAGCCACGGGAACAGCAGAGCCAGCAGCGAGCGCTGCCACTAAAGCTAAACAGGATAAAAACCGAGCACGCATGATCGCTCAACGATGAGTCAGCTGTTGAGTAAAACGGCTGAACAATCAGGCCAGCGCAGCTTCTGGTGAAGCCGCGTGGCTAGGAACAGACACAGGGGCATACCCGGCAGGAGCCGTGTGGACTAGCGTGGGCTTATTTTGCTGCACTTGGTAGAAATCAGCATTATCCACGGTATGACATTCTTTATGAATGTAACGATAGATACGCATCCATGCCGCTTGGTCGTCAGAACCGATGGCAGTAAAGATTTTCAGGACATTATCAGCCATCTCTGCTTTCAATCCTTCGTAAACGGAAAGACCTGATTTGGTAATGCGAACTATTTTTTTCCGGCGATCCATAGCTTCGCCTGTCCGTTCGATCAGACCAGCGTCCTGAAGACGATCCACCAAACCGGTAGCGGCAGCAGTGGTGTGCCCCATCTTATTGGCGAGCTGAGTCATCGTCAGGTTGGGGGTATGATAGAGGAAACCGAGCAATGTAAACTGTTGTATAGATATTTTCCCATTCGAGAGTTTGCTCGAGAGTTTGATCAAGAGTGAGCGATGGAGATTCAAAATAATCTCCGCCAATTCTTCGGCTTGTTTTCTGTTGTCGTTATGTGTTGTGACCATGGCAGAACATTAAGTTAATTAATTTTTTTCGCAAATCAATTTTAGTGGTGTTTTCTACCTGACAGAGCTAGGCGGAAAAACACTAGCGCTGTAGGACAGCACAGATCCACCCATCTTTTTTGTGCAAGTCTATTAATTTTAGATTTTTATATGATTCTATTAACTCATGTTGATTAGTAGTTTTGACGCCTGAGAGGATCAGGCAACCACCTGGAGCCAGCACGGAGAAGAGCTGATGCGCATGTTGCATGAGCGGATTGAGCAAAATATTGGCTACAACCAAATCTGCTGGCTGATAGGATTTTAGATTAGCTAATGTTCCAAGCCGCGCTTTCAGTGCGACACCGTTAGCCGTGGCATTGGTGCAGACTGTTTTTATGGAGGCTGGGTCGTTGTCAATGGCAGTCACTTGCTGCCAGCCTAAAATGCTCGCTGCGATCGCCAAAATGCCTGAACCTGTCCCAACATCAAGAAATCTGGCTCCTGCCGGAAGCTCAGAAATCGCCCGGAGACACATCCAAGTCGTAGCATGGCTCCCCGTGCCAAATGCCATGGCGTGTGGGATGATCAGAGGAGTTCGACCACGACAAGCTTTGAGCTTGGCTTGAGCTTCAGTCTGGATGACGACAAATCGGCTCCCAATCCTCATGGGCTTTTCGGCCTCGCGCTGTTTGCGAGTCCAATCGCGCTGAGTCCAGCTCAACACCCTACCCCCAAACTGAGCACAGAGCTTCTGCGCCGAGACACTGTCTCGCGTGTAAATATCAAAAGTGGTCCAGCCCGAGGTCTCGGCGGTGGTCTCGACAAAGATTAAACCCTCGCGCTCATAGATATTGCGGAGCGCCTCGGCCTTCTGCGTTCTGACCCGTTTCCGGTGCAGGACGCAAGTGCTAGCCGATTCTGCTACGAGCACCGTCAGACCCATTCATCATGACCGTGCGTGGGCTTGGTCTGGGCGGGCAATTGGGCTTGGTGAGTTTTCGTGTGGGACAGAGTTTGGGTAGGTGGCAGGGGAATCTTAGCAGTAGCAGCGGATCGTTTCAGCTCCTCGGTCACGGCAGGTCTGCGCATATCCCCACCTCGACCACTCGATCCAATCTGACCGTCACTCCCATTAATCACTTGCAGCAATTCGAATGAGGAAACCTTGAGTTCTTGGGCTTGGGCGCTAAGCTCCTCAGCCGCGGCAGCACTCTCCTCGGACTGGGCCGAGATAGACTGCACCACTTTATCCATCTGTCCTACTGCACCGTTGATCTGCTCGATGCCAAGGGTTTGCTCTTTGGAGGCATTGGCGATCTCAGAGATGGTGTGGTCAAGCTTGCGTGCGTTCTCTACTATTTTATTGAGGCTGATCGAAACTTTGGTGCAAATACCTGCGCCTTGGGTGCTCGTCTTGGTGGCATCCTCGATTTTAGCTGCGGTTTCCTGAGCTGCCATAGCGGCTCTTTGTGCCAAGGTGCGAACCTCATCGGCCACAACAGCAAATCCAGCGCCGGCCTCGCCTGCACGAGCGGCCTCGACGGCAGCGTTCAGAGCGAGAATATTGGTTTGAAAAGCGATTTCGTCTATGGATTTTAAGATCTTGGAGATGTCATTGCTGGATTGCTGAATCGCCTGCATCGCCGCTTCCATCTCGTTCATTTCGAGAACACCTTGATCGGCCATCTGGCGGGTTTGGTTGGAGACCATTTTCGCCTCCTCTGTAAACTCGTAATTCCGCTTGGTCATGCTGGCCATTTCCTCGAGTGAGGAACTGGTTTCTTCGAGTCCAGCCGCCTGCTCACTGGTGCCCTCGGCCAAAGCTTGGCTGGAGGAGGCTACTTGACCTGCAGAAGCCGCTGTTTGCAGAGAAGCCGATGCCATGGTCTGGCTGATGTTTGTCAACTTCTTCGAGAGACTTCCACTGAGCGTTACTCCAACGAAAATGGCAGCACCCACTGTCACCACGCTCAGAACCACAGTAGCTATGACAATCAGTTCCCCGGATCTATTTGCATCGGTGGCCTCTTGTTTCATGTCAGCACTCTGATCTTGGGCTACTTTCTCCAAAGCCGCAAAAGCTGCCTGTTGCTTCTCACGGGCGCCTTTCATCGTGTATTCAGCCATTTCAGCATATATGACATGAGCTTTATTGGCCTCACTGATAGTGTCTCGAAACGAACCGAGTGTTTTATCGGCTGCAGGTTTCATTTTTTCCTGAAAAATAATTTTGGCTTTAGCATCATCCCCCACTTGCAGCGCTTCCTTGATCTCCTTGACAGCAGCATGAAAACTATTATGAGGCTCCACGCTACCAGCCAGCACAGCCTGTATCACCTTGTTGCTTGTCTTGTAAGTAGCCAGCCACTTACCGAAACGGCACTGAGTCGGGTCAGAACACCCTTCATAATGCTTGTTTTCGATGATGTGAATGGCGGCTTTGGCAACAGCATCTGCATGGTCGGCAGAAAAACCTTCCAAAGACTTGAGTAATCCATCCGGGTTAGTGACATCCATCGCTACAAGTTCTTTGGCTTGCAGGAAAAAGCGGTCATTAGCCTGAGCCCATTCTTGAATGGCTGCTTGGCTCTCCTGCCATGCAGCGCGGTCAATATCATCGTGGAGATAGTTTTTGAAATTTTCGGAGATAGTCCGATACCTCGCCCTGACAGCCTCGACATTGGTAAACTGGCGGGCTCTGTCCTCAGGATTGAGCAAGGGTGAAAGCAAGGTGCGCTGAGCTACACGGATACTCTCCAGCTCTTTCTGAATCTGCCTCACCGATTCCACCGCCGGAGCACGCACACCGCCTATGTCTTCTATGTGGTGTTTGAGTCTATTGATACCCCACGCATTGATCAGGCTAAGCAGGGTGATTGCGACAGACACCCAGATAAAGCCGCTGATGATTTTCACCCTCAGGCTAGCATGTTTTTTTGTCATGGAACCCATAATAACTCCCTTTATTACAATATTTCAAACTACGAAAGAGTGATGCCTGCCTTGCAGGTCAATAGCACTGAGCCCCATCATTTCACCTTGTTCTAACAAAGATGAACTAGCCGGCCACCTATTCAGCTTGCTGAGGTGTTTTCCCAGCAGCGCTGCTGCGCCGTGCATCAAAATAAATGGCTACTATCATCGCCAAGGATGCGAAAGCCATGGCCGTTAAAACACAGGCTACAATGGCTTTGTCGTTTTGACCGGCTTTCACAGCCATCGTCACCAAGGATGCTCTCCATAGAAAAACGATACCCAACACAGCAACCACCCAAGTGGCTATCTTAGATGCAATCTGGACACCTCGCAGGGAGAAAATACCGAGCACCCCCATGAGCGAGCCACAGAGGCTAGCTGACACCAAGAGCGATGTAGCCTTGGGAGGCAGAGAGTGATAACCGATCATACCGCAGAGCAGGATGAAAAAACCGTAAACTAACAAATAAAACCCAAGCCGATTTTTTAGTATCATGGATTTTTTATTACTAGACCTGAAAAATAATGCCAGCTTTTTTGGTGAAAAATTGCCAAGATCGTGTTGCCCTAGGAACTTCCCCACTCACTTACCCAACCTAGGGTCAACCGCTAGCATCCAATCCACCCCCACAGCCTCCATACCAGCTCGGGTGGCTCGGAATCGAAGACCCACGCTATCCCCAATTTTCAGACTACTCAAAGTTGCCACTTCTCCGTTGCGCATGATCAGCGTGTAGGGGGCTACTTGAAATTGCTTTGGCGAACCTTCCTTTTGCCAGCGTTGCACTGTCTGGAGTCTGAATCGCGTTTGTGCCGAGGCGCTTTCGAGATTCGCTGCATACTGCTGCCACAGTTCCGTGCCCGCTGTTGATGGATAGGGCTCTCCCGTTTGCAGTGTGAATAGTCCAGCAGCCTCATCCACAGAGGCGATCACTCCTCCCAATGCCATAGAAGTTGCGACTGCAATACGCTCATCCACACCGCTCACTTGAGGCAATCCTGAGCCCAACTCCACCCCCTCTGTGGCTTTCCACAGTTCTGGGCGCTTCCAATCCGTCGGAGTCGCATCCGAGCCACCCTTGGCCAAAAGGGAGGCGACACGGTGGGTCAAAAGCTGCAAACGCTGCCAGAGCGCCACTCACGGTAAAAAGCTTTTCCCTGCGGATGCGGCAGCACATTCCCGCGATCCCAATACACAACCGTGCCAGCCTTATCTACGAGGACAAATGTCGCCTCACCACCACGATCACGGTAGGCATCACGGATGGTCTGTCCCATGCTGTCGAGCACCATGGGCATCCGATAAAAAGGCAACGCCATGTAAAAAAGGCGGGCGACGCGTGCTCGCTCCTCTAGATTGATCGGGTGTAGTAGAGTTCTCCGTCCTGAACCCCAAAAACCCACCATCCCCTTCGGCTCAAACGGGTCTTCCGCGCCCATGTAGGCGTCATGGATACTCACATTGACCATGACCGTTTCCACCTGCGGCAACAGAGCCAGACGCACCGCCTCCAACTCCACCGCCAGCGTCAAATGCCACGCCCAGTAATCGGAAGGATGGGCGAATACCAAGAGCACTGGCTTGACTCCGATGTAATCCTTCAGGTGAAACACCTCGGCGCCCGTGGGCTCAGCTACCGCTTCCCTCGGCACCACGCCATTCCCGGATGGTTGGTAGCCATCGAGCAATTGAAGCAGCTCCAGAGCACCCCTCTCGGGGTCAAAGTATCATAAATGTTATCCGTGCTTCCCATCTCTGGAGTAGGAACACTCTCCAATTTGAGCGCGGAAAACAGTGGTGCAGGTTTGCCTAACTCTAACCCTGGAGAAGAAATTTTAAAATCACTGGGGGTAAAAGAGCTGCTGGTGCCACGCACTTCCACAGAGATAGCGTAGTCTCGCACGGCGGCATACTCCTCTGGGGTCAACATTCCCGTGGCATAGCCTTTTTTCATGGCGGCCATGCCTTTTTCGTGTGTTCGCTTGTAAAGTGCGAGTAATTGGCTCTGCTCTTCACTCAGACTCTCCAGCTTTTCTTTGGGAAGCTTGCCTCCTTTGAGTTGGTGGTGAGCTTGGCGTAGGAGCAGAGCCAGCGCGCCAAAACGGTGTGGGGCTTCTTCAGGGGTGAGAGGCTCTCCAGTGAGTAGTTTCTTCTGAATCGCCCCACCCTGTCCCGCCAACCACTCCTCCAGAGCCTTTGCATCACAAGAGATGCCTTGGATTTTTGAGTTGTCTTGCAGAGCCGCAGCTATCAGCACGGCGCGCTCCGCAGAATCCATTGGTTGGGCAGATGCCTCCTTTGTCTCTTGGAGCCAGGCGCTCACTGGGCGTGCAACATCTTCTGCACACACTGCCAGACCCATAGCAAAAAAGAATGCGCTAGCCGTCAGTGATCGCATGCAAGAACTCGATAACATCATTATCGTAGGGTAAGTTCGGGTTTTCCACCCGCAACCCAAAAAGTTTTACGACACTAACTCGAGCCGAAACAAGGCATAGACCTCAATCCCGAAGTGGCTCGCGATGGAACCAGATGCAGCCGAAATTGAGGCCGTGGTATGACAACAATAGCGCTGGTGCAACAAGGCTAGCTATTAGAGATGTCCGAGTTTTTCAGACTCTCGCCGCAGTGCTTCGGCCTCGGCCTTGCGCTCGTGCGAATTTTTGTCAGCCCAATCATCCCAGGACTTGCCAAAAGCCATGTCGTCGCCCGAGAAGACAATCTCCTCGACCTCGGAATAGCGGACAAAGACTGGGGTAGGTTGCGATGCGACAAAAAGGTCGGCACGCCCGCTGGCATGGTCGCGGTTGTAGAGGAAGCCAATGCACTCGGAACCGTTGCGGAGCTTGAGCGTGATGTCGCCGCGGTAGTCGAAAGCTTGATCCATGGCTTTATGCAGCTCTGCATCGCTCGAAGGTTTATAGCGAAGCCCTTCGCATGAGTTGGGCTTGATGGCTGGGTGGTGGTGCTGGGAATCGTGTGACATGGGTGTGCTCGGAGTCGGTTAGCTGTATTTCATCGTGGACTGAACGGTGCGAACGAAGCCCTGCCACGAACCAAAGGTGTCGTCCACAGAGGACGCTTCAAACCCGCAGTGAACCATGCAATCGCTGCACTTGGTATTTCCACTGGCGTGTCCGTAGGCGGACCAGTCGGTCTCGTCCATGAGCTCTTTGAAGCTCTTGGCATAGCCTTCTTGCAGAAGGTAGCAGGGTTTTTGCCACCCAAAGATATTATAGGTGGGGTTGCCCCAAGGGGTGCAATCGTATTGGACATTGCCTTGCAAAAACTCGATGAAGTTGGGGGAGAGATTGAACTGCCAACTCTTTTTGCGCTGGGTCAGAATCTCGCTGAAGAGCTTGGTCGTGCGCTCACGAGCCAAGAAGTTTTCTTGGTCAGGCGCCTTGTCGTAGCTGTAGCCAGGCGAGAGCATCATACCCTCGACACCGAGAGACATCATCTCATCGAAGAACGCTCTAACTCGCTCGGGATTGGCACCCTCAAACAGGGTGGTGTTGGTGGTGACACGAAAACCGCGCTTGACGGCCTCTTTGATCGCCTTGACGGCAATCTCGTAAGTGCCCTCGCGGCAGACAGCCTCATCGTGCTCGGGCTGGAGACCATCCATGTGAACGGAGAAAGTGAGGTATTTCGAAGGGGTGAAGAGATCCATTTTTCTCTCCAGCAAAAGGGCGTTTGTGCACAGGTAGATATATTTTTTTCGCTCGATGAAACCAGCGACAATTTTATCCATCTCGGGGTGAATGAGAGGTTCGCCACCCGGGATAGAAACCATGGGCGCACCGCACTCATCTGCCGCAGACCAGCACTCTTCGGGGGTGAGGCGTTTATTGAGAATGTGGGGAGGGTATTGAATTTTTCCGCAGCCTGCACAGGCGAGGTTGCAACGGAACAGGGGCTCGAGCATGAGCACGAGAGGATACTTCTTGTGACCCCTGAGCTTGTTGCCGAGCACATAGGAGGCCACGGTCCACATCTGAGATATAGGCACTGGCATAAGGTCATGACCCTAATCTAGAGTCGCGTCTTGTCAATCTAAACGCCGCAGATGGGCCATGGTTGCAGTGCTAACGGGAAAAGAAATCAAAGCGGCTTGGCCGAAAAAATCGCATAGGCGATGATCAGTCCAACGGCAATGGCCACAATCACCAATACCCAGAAGAGGACATTGTTATCCTTTTTCTTCGGGCTGGGGCGCATGGTGGCCAGCACTTGAGTTGGGGTCGCAGGCTGCGGATAAACAGCTTGCGGATGGTGGGCCACGGGAGCTTGCTGGGGCGCGTAGGGCTGCTGGTAGGCGGTAGGCTGAGTCGGCTGTTGCACAGACATCTGCCATGCAGGGATCCCTGCGGGGGCTGGAGGCGCGACTGGTTGCTGGTATTGTGGCACCTGCACAGGTTGAGGAGCTACAGGCTGCACATAGGGGTTGGGCTGCTGCGGCTGCACGCCTTGAGCTGGAGCAGGCACTGAGGGAGGGACGACATTGGCGATTCGCTTCAGGGCTGGCTGGGCTGGAGCAGGCTTCTGGCGGGGGGTAATGACTATCTTCTGGGTAGCTCCGATCGCCTCGGGAGCTGCCGCTGTCTGGGCTCCTTGCAGTTCGGAAAGATGCGCGTCAAACATGGTGATCGCATCGGCACGGCTCATAAGGTCTGTTTCGCGATGCACTAACTCCATGCGCTCATTAAAATTATCGAACTCAACACGGATTTTACCTACAGTCATGAGCTGAAGGGTCATGTTCAAAACTTGGGCATTCGAGTAACCTACCCTGAGCAGAAGGTCGTCGAGCTTGTCTGAGAGGGCAAATTGGAGTATCTCGACTTTCTTGTCCGCTGGAACGGCAGGGTCGAGATTTTCTCTGGTCACTAGGAGCTGAATGTCTTGGGCGCTTTTCATGGTGCTGTTTTTTCCCGTATGTTGGAGCCCTAAGTCAAATGGCAGCAGTTGTCAATCCGAGAGAACTTCAGCGGCTTGCGCCCACTCAGCATTATTAGCTTCGAGTTGGTCGCTGATCTCAGCAAGTTCTTTATGCAGAGACCACGCGGAAGAGGAATCGGGCGATTGTTCCAAAAGAGCAACAACCTCTTTCTGGCGGGTTTCCAGAGTGAGTATTTCACTTTCTAATGTCTTGACCCTCTGCTCGAGTTCACGGCGAGCTTTAGCGGCTGCCTTGCGCTGTTCTGCCTCGAGGCGGCGCTGTTCACGGATTTCTTTCATCCCCATTTTAGCCCCGACATCACTCTTATCGGGACTCTCTTCAGGCCTGTAGTTTCCGAGCGGTGCCACCAGACCACCCCGCTCCGACGAGGCCTGGGTTTTTTCCAAATAGTAGTCGTAATCCCCAGCATAAGTAGTGAGAACACCCGCGTTGATATGCCAGACATTTTTTGCCAGTGCCCGTATGAAATGCACATCGTGGCTGACGAAAACAAGCGTTCCCTCATAGGGCTCCAGCGCAGCGATGAGAGCGTCAATGCTGCTCATATCGAGATGGGTCGTCGGCTCATCCAGCAGAAGGAGATTCGGAGGATTCAGCAGGAGTTTGACCAGCGATAGGCGACTTTTTTCGCCACCGCTCAGCACGCCGACGGGTTTGAACACATCATCGCCCTTGAACAGAAATGAGCCCAACACAGTGCGGATAGTCTGTTCGCTGGCATCACCGGGTGTCGAGGAAGCCTCATCCAGCACAGTGCGCTTCACATTGAGCGTCTCTGTCCTTTGCTGGGCGAAATATCCGACGCTGGCGTTGTGCCCCTCGATGCGCTCCCCTGACTGGATAGGCACCAGACCTGCCAGAATTTTGAGCATCGTGGATTTACCGGAACCGTTGGGTCCCACAAGGACAATGCGTTGGCCACGCTCCACCTCGGCATTGAGATCGCGATAAACAACATGGTCGCCGTAGGCCTGGCAAACCTTCTCCAGTGCCATGACTTTGAGTCCGCTCCTCTTGGGCTGCGGAAAGCGGAACCTCACCGCCGGCTCGTAATTATCGGGCGGGGCCATGCGCTCGATCTTAGCTAGTTTCTTGATGCGTTCCTGAGCCTGTGCGGCCTTGCTGGCTTTGGCGCGGAAACGGTTGATGAAATCTTCGAGGTGGGCGATCTCTCGTAACTGGTTTTTGTAGGCTGCGAGGTATTGCTCCTCTTCAGCCTTTTTCTGTGCGAGGAATCGGTCGTAATTGCCTGTGTAGCGACGGAGTGATCCCCGCGAGATGTCCACGATGGCTCCGCAAACGGTGTTGAGAAAATATCGGTCGTGGGAAATGGCAAGGATAGCGCCGGAATAGTTCACGAGATAGTTTTGAAACCACCCGAGAGACTCCAGGTCCAAGTGGTTGGTCGGCTCATCGAGCATGAGCAGGTCAGGCTCCATCACCAAAAGCCGAGCCAAATGAGCACGCATGATCCAGCCGCCACTCATGGTCTTGGCAGGTTTCGCATGATCCCCATCGCGGAAGGCGAGGCCAGAGAGAATTTTTTTTGCCTTGGCCGCCAAAGAGTGACCATCCAGTTCGGCGTAGCGGGCGGAGGCCTCTTGGTTCTCAGGGGAGTCGAGATCTGGATGCTCTCGCATGGTTGCCATGGCTTGAGCCAATTCATCGTCGGATGACATGGCCAACTCGAGTATCGTCTCATCTCCCGAGGGAGCGCTTTCTTGGGGCAGAAAGCCCAAGGTGCATCCACGCTGTAAACTGACGGTTCCAGTGTCGGGCGAGTTTTCCCCGAGTATCAGGGAAAAAAGGGTGGATTTACCGGCGCCGTTAGGGCCTATGAGCCCGATACGATCGCCGCGATTGACCTGCAACGACAAATCCTCGAACAAAGTTCGGGCGCCGTAGGATTTAGAAACTCTCGAAACGGTAAGCATGGCAAAAAATAGAGGCGATGCATAGGCGAGGGATCAAGGTTCGTCAATGACTCGATTTCCGGGTGTGCCATTCCAATCTTCCGGGGGATCGGCTGAATAGCTGCCAGATTGTATGCCAGACTCTAGCAGACCACCCCGCACCATGGTGCCAGCGTCTTGTGTGTAAATGAGCCAACGCCCAGTATCGAGACCAATGACTCCAGCTCCAAGTGCTGAGTTGTTGATAAAATTTCCAAGCTGTGCAGCCAGATAGACATTGCCTGTGCCCGTATTGATGATCGAAGCCAAGGCGTCCATGGTCAGATCTCCTGTAGTAGCAATCTGGATATTACCTCCACCACCCTGCACGGCGCCTGTCAGGTTGAGCCCATCACCACTATCATTCACGCGCAGGGCACTACCACTAGAGGCATTGCCCAAGTTCGCTATGCTGTTGTTCGCGTCTTGCAGTGTGACGGATCCTTGTGGAGCACTCAGAGTCAGTGTTCCCGTGACTGTTAAACCCGTGCCAGAATGCTGGAGTATATCACTCCCAGCCGTGGGGCCATTATTGGTAATAGAAAGATTGTGCGCCGTGGTAGCTGCGAGGGTGATATCTCCGCTAGTCGTGTAAGTTTTACCAGCGCCGTTTCGCAATTCGATCGTTACCGTGCCTGTGCCCGCCTGTATCTGCGTTCCCACATCGGCTGAAATGACCGCGGCTCCCGTATCGCGGTAGGCATTGATCACACCGCTCGCCACAGTGTCATTACCAATCATGGTCAGGTTACCGTTATCTGTGTTGATATCAGCTTTGATGAGAATGCTGCGCCCCGCTTGCAGGGTAAAGTTACCGCCAGCACCCCCCGCGTTATTAGCAATAACATCTGAGGCAAGAGTGATATCGTTGTTGGCTTGAAGAATCACTTGGGTGCCCGTGTTCAGAATATCAGTGATCGAAGATGGGGTGATGGTAACACCAGCGCCGGCACTCGTTGCAAACACCCCATCGCCGACACCAGCTATCTCGGTGAGAGAGCGACCGCCTTGAGCCAGCGAGATAGTCACCACCCGACCGCCGCCACCACCCGCAGAATCAGATGGCATAGCGAAAATAATTCGGCTGTTCACCGAATCTATCTGGTATTGGGTCGTCAGCGCATTGCTCGACCCTCCGACGATGCTGTTGTAACCACCAACAATTCCCGATACCCCAGCCGTGCCGCTACCCCAGGTAACCGCTCCAGCATTGTAAGCGTCCCACTTATCCCACTGCGGACTGAAGACGAGATAATTTCCATTAGAAAGCTCTACAATACCACCACTGCCAACCACATCTCCAATGGAGGTGCCAACGAGGCTATTTTGATAAGTCAGTTCTCCCACCATGCCAGTGGCAGCATTGACCCAAGTCACAGCTCCCGCATTTGAAACTCCTTCTCTCATACGATTTGGACTTGAGATGATAAAATTGCCGTTCGTGAGCTGTGTAATACCACCACTGCCAATTCGGTCTCCTGGATTAGTGCCTAGCATGCTGTTCGAGATAGTTATTTCACCAGAAAGCCCGACTGCTCCATTGACCCAAGTCACAGCCCCGGCATCAGCTGTTTCCCACCTATCCCGCAGAGGGCTGACAACCACGAAATTCCCGTTGCCCAAAGCCACGACACCGCCACTCCCAATCTGATCATTAGCAAATGTCCCGATCATGCTGTTGGTAACATCTACTTCCCCAGTGCGCCCACTCG
>DYRQ01000087.1 GCA_020718645.1 Verrucomicrobium spinosum | reverse complement strand
CCCGCGCTCCTTTAGGGGAAAATATCTCACGCGGAGGGGGAGTTTTTGACAGGATGAACAGGATTTTTCAGGAGGGGAACAGGGGAAAGTCTCACGCGGAGATGCAAAGACGCGAAGGGGGGGGTAAAGGGTGAAGTCTGAAGGAAGAAGTAGTAAGAAAAAACACTCTGTAGCTCTATTATCAGTGTCCATCAGTGGTTAAACCCAGATTGTGCAATTGAAAACATGGGGAATCGAAGGTCTGCATTATTAGGTGGTTGAGGAGAAAACGAGCTGAAATCTAGAGCACCAAAGTGGTAAACAAAAACCAGCAGAAAAAAGAGCAGAGTTTTCAATCCTATCGGATAGCCAGGCAGCCTCGGCTGGTCTCAAGGCACATCTGCTTTGTTGCACGGGGTTTGCAGTAGATTACAATACCTGCGCCTATCGCGCTCTATTGCATAATCCGGCTTTAAGGGTTGACCTTGTCCGAATGCGTATTAAGCAGATGGGGTATGAAAGCACTCACACTCACCGCTGCTGTCGGGCTCGCAAGCCTGCTCATTTTCGGATGTCAAAAACCATCAGATACGATCAAAATTGGTCTGGCTGGTGTGCAGACTGGACCTGACGGGCAGATCGGCTCGACCATGTTTTACGGGTCGCAAATCGCCATCGAGGAGTGGAACGAAAAAGGCGGCGTGCTCAGCAAGAAAATCGAGGCTATCAGCCGCGACGACGAAGCTAAACCCCAGCAGGCCGTGGCCGTAGCGCAAGAGCTGGTCGCCAGCGGTATCGTGGCAGTGATCGGCCATTTCAACTCGGGCTGCACCATCCCTTCTTCGGAGATTTATTCTCAGAATAAAGTGATCCAAATCACTCCCGGCTCGACCAACCCGACAGTAACAGAACGCGGCATCCGCTCGCTCTTCCGCATCGTCGGTCGCGACGACCAGCAAGGGAGCTGTGCCGCCGAGTTCGTCTCGGGCACACTGGCCAAACAGAAGGTGGCCGTGCTCCACAACAAGACCGCTTACGGGCAAGGTTTGGCCGAGGAGTTCAAGAAAACCTACGAGCAAATGGGCGGCACCGTGGTGCTTTTTGATGGCCTCGGCGCCGAAGATCTGGACTTCCGCGCCACGCTCTCTGCGGTGGCTAACGCGGGTGCCGAAGCCCTGTTCTGGGGCGGCATGTATGGTCAGGCCGCACCCATGCTGGTGCAGCTCCGCTCGTCGGGCTCTGCCATCCCTTTCATCAGCGGTGACGGTTCGATCGTGCCCGAGTTCATCAGCACGGCGGGAGCCCATGCCTCCGAGGTTTATCTGACCTTCGGTCCCGACTATAAGACAGCCCAAGGCTCAAAAGCGTTTTTGGATAAATACCGCAAGAGATTTGGTGAGGAAGGCCCTTACTCGGTTTACGGCTACGACGCCGTCAACATCCTCCTCTCCGCCATTGAAAAAGCTGGCACCACCGACTCCGACAAAGTGGCTGAGACCATCCGCTCTGGCACCTTCACCACGACGCTGGGGGATATTTCCTTCGATGACAAAGGCGACTTGGCCAAGAGCTATTACATCCTCTGGACCGTGCGCGACGGCAAATTTACTCCGCTAAATTGAGCGCGCTGATTTCCTGAGAAATTATCTGAGGCAGCAGCTTAAGGAAAAAGCGTGATGGAAGTATTGGTCAACGGTCTCTCGCGTGGCGCTATCTACGCCTTGGTGGCTCTGGGCTACACGATGGTTTACGGCATCCTCGGCATGATCAATTTCGCCCATGGCGAAATCTTCATGATCGGTATGTTCGCCTGCGTGTTTGGCCTAGCCATGCTCGCGACATGGGTGGGTGCGGCGTCGCCGTGGATGCTCGTGGGCGCCGCAGTTTTCGCCATACTGCTCGCCTCGGCTTTCGGCTATGCCAATGAGCGCATCGCCTATCGCAAACTCCGCGGTTCTCACATCCTCGCTCCACTGACCAGTGCCATCGGACTTTCCATCGTGCTCCAGAATTTTGTCATGCTGGCTGTCACCAAGGATAAAATAGATTTTCCGCGCTACTTCAGCGAGCCCTTGGTGCAATGGAATCTGCCCCTCCTCGGCGCTGAGATCACGGGTCTCCAGCTTCTGATCCTCGGCAGTGCTGTGGTGCTCATGGCTCTGCTTTTTTGGTTCATCAATGGCACCCGCTTGGGGATCGCCATGCGCGCCGCCTCGCAAGATAGGCTCATGGCCGGGCTGGTGGGCATACCAGTGGATCGCGTGATCGCTCTGACTTTCGTGATTGGCTCCTCGCTGGCTGCCGGGGCTGGCGTCTTGGTATCAATGTATCAGGGCGTGATGCGATTCGATGCGGGTTATCTTTTTGGACTGAAAGCATTCACCGCCGCTGTGCTCGGCGGCATCGGCAACATCCCCGGCGCTGTGCTGGGCGGATTGATTATTGGGTTGTGTGAGGATCTCACCAGCTACTACATCGGCAGCGATTGGCGACACATCGTCCTCTTCGGATTGCTCATGCTGGTGCTCATCGCCCGCCCCCGCGGGCTCCTCGGCGAACGGGTCGCTGACAAAGTGTGATGGCGGATCAATCTCCAACAGCGAAATCGGGAACGCCTTGGAGTCTGGCTCTGCTGGTGGCTGTAATCACCGCGCCCTTCATCTGGCTGAAGGTGAAATACGATTTCCGCACCGGTCTCTCCACCGCCACCTTCGACCCGGCCCGCGGCTGGTCGTTGATCGCTGGACTGCTGCCCGTGGTGCTCGGAGGCTTGGCCCTCTGGTTGGCACTGCGCTGGCTCTGTGCGCTTCCGCAGTTGCGCACTCTCTTCACTACATGCTCCTCCCGCATCAACGAACACCCCGTCCTGCGCCACGCAGGTGTGGTTTTACTTTGCACTACAATTCTTGCGTGTGCGTTTTTCGCCGACAACAAAGTCTTGAGCATGGGCGTCTTCGTTTTCCTCTACGGCATTCAGGCGCTCGGTCTCAATATCACTGTTGGCATGACTGGTCTGCTGGTGCTGGGCTACGCGGGCTTCTTTTCGGTGGGCGCCTATGTGTTTGCCATCCTCGCACACTCGCAACCCTGGTTCTCTTGGTGGATGGCGCTGCCTATCGCCGCAGTAGTGGCTGGCGGCGTGGGCTGGTTGGTGGGTCTGCCGTGCCTGCGTTTGCGTGGGGATTATCTCGCCATTGTGACCCTCGGTTTTGCTGAAAGTTTCCGTGAATTGATGCGCAACCTGCCCGCCCTCAGCGGCGGTGATAAAGGTCTGGTGATTCCCGCTGCTGCCAAGATCGGGGCTTTCGCCGGGATGAACCGCCTGCAAGCGTGCTATCTAGCCACCGCTCTCTGCTTGGCCGTGCTGGTCTTGGTCGTCCACCGCCTTTACCACTCGCGTATCGGGCGGGCGTGGCGTGCGATTAAAGCAGACGAAACCGCCGCTGCTGCCATGGGCATCTCCGTGGTTCAGATGAAGCTGATGGCGTTCACCCTGAGCGCGGGTCTCGCAGGTATCGCGGGTGTTCTCTACGCGGGCTATGCCGGATTTGTGGATCCCTCCACCTGCGCATTTGAGCAATCCGTGCTCGTGCTTGCCATGGTCATCCTCGGCGGTCTGGGCAGCATCCCCGGCGCGCTCTTGGGCAGTGCCATCCTCTATCTCGTGCCAACACTGCTCCGAGACCAGTTCCCCCAAGTTTCGGAATACCGACTGCTCCTCTTCGGCAGCATCATGGTGTTGATGATGCTTTTCCGACCCCAGGGTTTGCTGGGAAAAACCAAGGGGGGCGCATGAAACCGGTCATGGAGGTTTCCGGCATCTCGAAATCTTTTGGCGGTCTCAAGGCTGTGCAGAGCGTTGACCTGAGCGCGAGCGCAGGAAAAATCCTCTCCATCATCGGCCCAAACGGTGCCGGTAAAACCACCCTGTTCAACTGTCTGACGGGTATCTACCGTCCCGATACAGGCTCCATCTTTTTGGAGGGTCGCGAGATCACTGGCACCCAACCCCACGAGGTCTGCCGCCTCGGCATCGCGCGCACTTTTCAGAACATCCGCCTTTTTGGTGAAATGACTGCGCTGGAGAATGTCATGGTCGGCCATTTCCATCACGACGAAATCTCGCTCTGGCACATCCTCTCCCACTCCCCCGCCCACCGCATCCTCTGTGGTCGCAACAAGGAAGCCGCATCGGCCTTGCTCGCACGAGTCGGGCTCGAAGGCGCAGGAGACTTGCCCGCCCAGAGCTTGGCCTACGGCCTCCAGAAGCGCCTGGAAATAGCACGCGCCTTGGCAACACAACCTAAAATTCTCCTGCTCGACGAACCCGGTGCCGGCATGAACCCGCAGGAATTGGGCGGCCTGATTGACCTCATCGGACGGCTCAAAAAAGATGGGCTCGCCATCGTCCTCATCGAGCACCACATGCAAGTCGTGATGGAAATCTCCGATGACATCCTCGTCTTGGACCACGGCGAACAGATCGCTCGCGGGATTCCCCGAGATATCCGAAACAACCCGAGGGTGATCGAAGCCTATCTCGGCAAATCCTCCTCCGCAGGGCAGTAAACCTAAAAACGGAAATAGCGTGCCAGTGCGGATTTTAGGTTAAAAAACTATTCCCATGCTCCGAGAAACAGCGTTAGGGTGTTACTCGATCACTAGCGTGTTTCTCGTGCCGCCCTGTTTTCAAAGGTGCTGCCGGGCACGCCAGTGTGTTTCGGACAATTTTATTGTGAGATTTTTTTAGCACTATGGCAACAGACAGGACAGTAGCAGTAGTAGGAGCTGGTATCGGTGGGCTTTCGGCGGCTGCCAGACTGGCTCGTGCCGGATACGAAGTGGAGGTATTCGAACAAAACGAAGTCGCTGGGGGCAAAGCCTGTGAGAAAAGAGTCTCAACTCCTGATGGCGAGTTCCGTTGGGATTGCGGTCCATCGCTGCTCACCATGCCCCATTTTTTGGAAGAGCTGTTCGAAGAGTGCGGTGAGAAACTCGGCGACTACCTGAAACTCAAACCTGTGTCACCCACTTGCCGCTACTTCTGGCAGGACGGGGCTGTGCTGGATGAAGATGAGGAATTTTGGGCGCGCCCGGAGGTTGCCTCCTACCTTGATTACGCCCGTGGAGTTTTCCAGATCGGTGGAGACTTTCACTTGCGACATGCGCCAGGCGAATGGAAACGGGTGCTCGATCCAGCACTCTGGAGATCGCTCAAACATTTGCCAAAACTGGCGAGTCGCAAGACGATGGCCCAGCTTCACGAGCAGCATTTCTCCGACCCGCACCTGCGCCAACTTTTTGATCGCTTCGCTACTTACAACGGCTCGGACCCATCCAAAACTCCGTCGCTTTTTTCCATCATCCCCTACACGGAATCCCAATTCGGTGCATGGTATCCCGAAGGTGGCATGGCGCGCATCCCCGAGGCGCTGGTCAAGCTCTGTGTCAACCTCGGCGTGAACCTCCGATTCAACCGCAAAATCCGCGAGTTGCGTCGGTTAAACCACCGTGTGGTCGTCTGCAATGGCGATATCATTTCCGCTTGCACCCACTGGCTGGCAGATGCCAAACGGGTCATCCCCCTCCAGAAGGAAGATATCTCCTGCTCAGCTTACATCCTGTTACTCGGGGTGAAAAAAACCTTCCCCAAACTGGCCCATCACAACATTTTTTTCAGTGGCGATTACCCGGCTGAATTCCGCGATATTTTTCAGCACCGCAAGCCCGCGTCCGAGCCGACCCTCTATGTGGCCATCACCTCGAGAGACCAAGGGGCCGATGCCCCCGCCGGTTGCGAAAACTGGTTTGTCATGGCCAATGCACCGGCCAACCCCATGGCAGATTTCACCGGCTACGCCGAAGTGCTTCTGAGGCGGTTGGGCTCCATGGGCGTGGAGCTGAAACTCTCGGACATCGTCTGCCGTGAGGTCATTACTCCGAGAGACATCCGAGCCAGAGATAACTCTTGGGAAGGCTCTCTCTACGGCTGGGCGAGCCACTCGCTTCAAACCTCGATGTTCCGCCCTCCCTTGAGACATCCTAAGTGGAAGAATATCTTCTTTGTCGGCGGCACCACCCACCCCGGCGGCGGCATCCCTCTGGTTCTCCAGAGTGGCGCCATCGTGAGCCAAATGGTGCAGCACCACTACCCAGCGAGATAGCAGAGAGCGCATGAAATTCCTGACCGCACGCAACGCTGATAACATCGTTTATAACTTTTTTATCATCTGGGCGTGCGTCGGTGTATTGACGCTGCTCGCCAACCTTCACCCACTGCCATGGTGGATCCGCTGGGCAGACGCATTTTTCATCGTGCTCGGAGCAGCTAACACCCTCTTATCGCTTGCTGCCCGTGACGGCTGGCGTGCAGCCCTGACTGGGGCTTGCATCATTATCGCAGGTTCGGGTGCCGTCGAGTGGATCGGAGCCACCACAGGCCAGCCTTTCGGCTCCTACGAATATGTGAGCGACCGCTTTGGCTGGCGCATTTTCGGCGTGCTCCCTTTCACCATCCCCTTGGCATGGTTCACAATATTAGGGTGCGGACACTCCTTAGCGTGTCTGATATTCCGCACCAGACCCCGCCTACTCTGTGCCCTAGTGACTGCTGTGATTGCCACAGGGCTGGACTGGGTGATGGAACCCTTTGCTTGGCTGGTAAAAGGCTACTGGGTCTGGAACACACCAGCAGTGCCAGTGCAGAACTATGCGGCTTGGTTCACGACCTCACTCCTGCTGACACTCTGTAGCCCTTGGGGCGGACGCCCCATCTCCCGATTCGATCCGCGACCAGCAGTAGTCTTGGGCGCTATGCTCGTCACCTTCATCATCGGGCGCTTACGCCACGGCGTCTGATCGAGCTAGAATGAACCCTGCCGAGAGATACGATGAAATCTAGGAGTGTCACCGCTGCAAGCGCAAAGAGCGTTTTAGTGGAAACATCGAGTGAAAATCAGATCTCGCATAAAAAACGGTTCTTATGAAGTCGAGTTTTCACTGCAAGTTTAAAGCAATCTTTTCGTGTTACATTTTAATTCTGCGCAGGAATTGCTGGCTTCTTCCCGTGCTTGGCTTCCCACTTGGCGATGGCTTCTTGGATCATGGGGACCATGTCTTTGTGGAATGTTTGGGCGTCGCTTAAAGCTGTTTCGTTGTAAGCGGTCACAACTGTGGGATCGGCTCCGAAGTCCAAAAGCAGCTTGAGGCATTCGGGTTGATTATAATAAACAGCCCAATATACATCCGTCCGTTTTTCGCTGTTCCCGTCATAGTTAGGATTAGCTCCAGCCTCCAACAATAACTTGAGATGCTCAGCTCTGCCCATCTGGATAATAGGAAGGAGCAGCATGCCGCGTATATCTACTCCCATTTTCAGCAGCCGTTCACAAAGCACTTTATCATTTGTCGAAATAGTTCTGCTCACGCAATTGGCGTCAGGTTTTGTTCCTGCGGTGAGCAACATGTTGACCATGTCGTTATTTCGACGACTGATAGCGCATGCGAGTGCTTTTGTATCTTGCAGTCGCACGCCTTCTTTTAATAGCCATGCAGTGACTTTCTTTCGATCAAGTGCTAGTGTTATTGAGAGCGCAGTCCAGTCTTCTGTGCTTGCCGCGTTGATATCAACACCTTGAGCCTTGAGCTTTTTCATTTTTGACAGGTCGCCGAGGCAGGCTGCTTTCAGAAATTCACCCTCTACCGGAGTTTTTGAGGACTCAAACTTTGCGCCTTTTTCGAGTATAAATACTAGGGCTTTGATTGTTTGCTGCGTGCTGCTGACTCCATCATCCCTAAGGGAGATATTTTGGAGCAATAGAGATAGACCCGAAAAAACAGCAGGTTCAGGTTCGCAGGGCGTGCTGATGGTGAGCTTTTCGAGCGGTGCTCCCTTGGTAATGATTTTTGCCACGAGATCTAAATCTGGGATCTCGGCAAATCCTGGTAACAGAGATTGGGACAGTGCCGTATTTCCGTTGTTGTCACTGATAGTAACATCCGCCCCGCGATCAACGAGTGCTTCAGCCACGGCTAGATGCCCGATGCTTAAGGCTGTCATGAGAGGGGTTCTACCTTCGTCATCTCTTGCATTGATATCTGCTCCGTGATCTAAGAGCGAGTTGACTATGCTGCGCATTTTCATTCCGTATTCAGCCATCTCATCCTCAGTGTAAACTTTTCCAGGCCAAGCCACTTTGCCACGAACGGGCGGCACCACATGGCACATGCCGTGCAAGACTGTTTCGCCGCGTTCGCTTTTTTCATTTGGGTCGGCCCCCAACTCCAACAGTTTCTTCACTGTTTTTGGAGCGTTGGCTCCTGTGGCGGCTCGCAGTAAAGCTGATGCTCCACGCTTGTTTTTGTGGCGCCAATCAGCACCCCGCTCAATGAGCAATAAACAGACATCGTCATTTTGCCCGTAGGCGCCCCACTCTAAAACCGAGTCTCCGTGTTCATCCACAGTGTTGACTGGGGCGCCATGATCCAGCAGCAGCTTGACTAACTCCACGGGGCCGTCTCCATAGATGTTCCTCCACCAATTTTCAAAATTGGGCACCTGCAGGAGCGGGAGTTTTTTTTCTTCCAAAAGATACCTGATTTCGCTGATGCGCTTTTGTCGGAGAGCCCCTTCTAAATGCTGTGGGCCAACGACCAAACCCATTTTTTCAAAATGGAGCATCATGGGGAATCGCCCCCAACCAGCGGCGATGCCGTAGCATTCGCCCAAGAAGTTGGTGCGTTCGGTGTCATTATCACATTGGATTACTTTCCAGAGCCAGTCAAAGGCTTCAGGCTGGTTGCCGGTCGTGGCAAATCGCAGGGCTGTTTTGAGGTCTTTTTTAGTCCACTCAGCACCTTCGGCCCGAAGTTTTTCCAAGCGTGCTATATCCCCGAGGCCTGCCCCATATTGGAGCTGGTTGTAGGTGGCGCCTGCGGCGATCAGCCGGTCAGCGACCGCTTTGTGCCCCATCCAAAAGGCCCGGTGCACCGAGGGATCGCCCCAGTCAGTTTTTTGGTTCACATCGGCCCCCTGCGACAGCAGGAACTCGATCATTTCCATATTGCCTTCATCTGCGGCATACCACAGCGCTGGGCCAACATCTAAATTGCTGTTAATGTCTGCTCCACTCTGTATGAGGCGACGAACTGCCGCAATATCGCCTTCACTCACGCGATCACAGAGAGCTTTTTGTATGGAGCGGCTTTGTTCGTAAGTAAGTTCCTGTATTTTTAACGGCTGGTGTTCTTTTAGAAAAAACGGAATACACGCAGCCACCGCGACCACACCGACAGCAGTCCATGCCCAGCCGGATTTGGCGAAGCTGGCTATCTGGCGGAGGCGGGCTTTGAGGTCGGTGTGCTTTTCAAAAATTCCTACACTCGGCTGGAGTGTAGCGGCGGTTTTCGGGGACTGGGCCAGCGCCAGCAGCACTTCCCCGTAGTCGGCCTGTTCCTTGTCGCCCGAAAGCAGGGCGAGCACCGCCGCGTCAGTGGCCAGTTCGCGTTCCCTACGGATGCGTGCTTGGAGCCACCACGCCACGGGATTCCACCAGTGCGCCACACCTGCAGCCAACGAGATCAAGTGCAGCCAGAGGTCACGCCGTTTCAAATGCATGCACTCGTGCAGTGCCACCATGCGGGCTTGCCCGACCCCGAGCCGCTCGTGCATCCCGGCGGGCACGACGAGTTGCGGTTTCCAGAGTCCGGCCAAAAATGGGCTCGCGATACCTTCCAGCTCCCACACCGCCGGTGCGTGACGAAGCCCGCATTGCTGGGCCGATGTTTCGACCGCACGCTGTAGCGGTTCGCCCGCCTCGCGCCGATCCCTGCGGAAACGCAGAGCAAAACGGATCTGCCGCACCGCGAGCAGCAACAGGACACCGCACGCGCCGATAGCCCATGCGCGGAAGAGTATTTCTTGAAAGCTGGTTTTGGATGGTGCGCTGGTCATGCTGGAAGCCAGCAGAGGGACGGCAGTGAAGTCGCGTTCCATGGCTTGAGCCAATCTCGGAGAGGCCTGTGCCACGGCGTGGATGGGTGTCGGCGGTATCACGCGGTAAACGCTTGCGGGACTTTCTGGTAGGGATGGCAAAAGCATACGCACGGCCACGAGCAGCCAAAGTCCGTAACGCCATGCCGGGGGCACTCTGCGACCCAGGACGGCCAGCACCAGCCAGACGCACACGGCCATGCACGCGGATTGCCAGCCGGATTCCAGAAGCCATTTTAACACGAAGTCTTGTGTATCCATATATCCCTCACTTTTTCCCTGTGGATTTTCCCTTCAGAATTTTTCGGAGCTCTTCTGCATCAGCAGCGCTGAGATTGGCGTCCTTGGCGAAGTGCATGAGCAGCGGCGCAGACTCACCCCCGAACATACGCTGTAAAAAAGTTTTACCCTCTTGGGCGACATACTGGCAGCGAGTCACTGTGGCCTCGTAGTGGAACCGCCCATCCTCCTTGACCATGGTCACAAAACCTTTTTGCACGAGCCGACGAAGGAGCGTAAGGACAGTGTTCTGCGCCCATGATTTTCTGGTGGTCACTAGGCGCACAATCTTTGCCGAGGGCGAAGCACCCTCTGCCCAGAGCACTTCCATAACCTCCCACTCAGCATCTGTAATTCTATTATCGCTCATGACCACAACCTAACCAAGCCATCATATTCAGTCAACTACAATAGTAGTATTTACAACTACAGAAATAATAAACTACCGGATGCTACCCCTACTATCCCACTGATTTTTGCCGTATCATGACGCTTTCTTTTACCGCGCTTCCATCTCACTTCAAATATTTCACACCATTTCCATCAACACAAAAATGCCTGTTATACCAAAAGTTTCAATTCTATCGGATAGCCGGGCAGCATCCAAAAAGCGCTTCGCTTTTCCTTGTATCACTTGCGCGTGGTTTTGAATAAAATACTCTGAGCTTTTGCATGCCCTTGCTCGGCTGCGGCGCGATACCATTTCACCGCTTCAGCATCGTTCTGCGTCACGCCTTCTCCGTCAGCGTAACAAGCACCCAACCAGTATTGAGCTTCAGCATGGTTCTGCTCGGCTGCTTTGCGATACCATCGCACTGCTTCTGCTTCGTTCTGCGCCACACCTTTTCCATCGGCATAACAATCACCTAACATGAATTGCGCATCGGCGTGTCCCTGTTCGGCTGCTGCGCGATACCATGTGACGGCTGGAAAAGGGGTCAGTCCTTAATATTGACTATTTTGGCAGAAGGTGCATCTTGGCGG